>JALYUQ010000026.1 GCA_030853685.1 Actinomycetota bacterium
GACCCCGAGTCCTCTCATAACCTCTGGATTGCGCTCTTGGGGGAGGACTTCCCGGAGTACGACCCCGGCGATGGCGGCGGCCGAGCGGCGGTATTGCCCGCGACGCCGGCACCGGGGCATCACCGCACGCAGGCCATCCCGCGCCGCAATGAATACGGCGGCTGACGGCGCCCGGTTCTGGTTCGAGGCGCAACCCGAGCGGTTGCAGTGGGAGCTGGATCGCTTCGAAGACCAGAAGTTGCCCGCGACTCACCGCGTAGCCCGGGTAGGCCCAGGCACGAACAACGCTCGTCTCGTCATCGATACGGAACTCGAATACAAGAACCAGCTAATGCCCATCCAGGTGCTGTTTCCGTTCGACTATCCGGATGCGCCGCCGGAGTTCCACGGTCCTGCCGGGCTTCTTGACCGTCATCAGACTCCTGACGGGACCAACCTGTGCTGGTCAGCTGACCCAGACCGCGATTGGTACCCGGGCCGAGATGCCGCCTACATCGTCGCCAACAATCTCCGAGCGCTGCTAGCGGACTTGGAAAAGGGCGCATCAGCTGTCCGCGCCGCTGAAGCTGACATGCCCGAGCCCTTGAGTGGCTTCATTCGCTTCGAACGCTCGCATATCGTAGTCGTGCCGGACCCTTTCTTCGCCCACACGCTGCCGGCCTCGCGCGGGAAGCTGGATCTGCTCCGGGACAACGCGCGCTTGTTCTTGTTGAAGGCCGAGGGACTCGGGGAAGCGGACCGGACCTTGCGGCGCCGATTCATGCCCGCCGGCAAACAGGAGCCGCGCGGGTACTGGGTTGACTTGTGGTCGGCGCCGAGCGTCGAAGCGTTCAACGGCACCGAGGATTGGGACCTCCCGGAGACGGTGCCCGAGCTCTTCCGTCACCTTGACTCAACCGTGCGCCGTAAACCGTTCTCTCTCACGGGAGCGTGGCTGGGCGTCACGTTCATGGAGGAGGGGCCGTTGCGCGGTCAGCTCCGGCGCAACTGGGTTTTCGGCTCGGTCACCTACGACCCCAGCGGTGGGGCGACATCGGTGCGCTGGTTCCCCGCTCAGGCACTCACACGCGAGGAACGGCAGCGTCGGACACCCGAACTCGTAGGACTGGAGGGCGCGCGTGCACTCGTGGTCGGAGCCGGTTCGCTCGGAGCGCCCGTGGCCTTCGAACTAGCCAAAGCAGGCGTCGGCCACATCGACATCGTTGACCCCGACATCTTCGACATCAACAACGCCGTCCGCCACGGACTACCCGTAACTTGCGCCGGCCAGAACAAGGCCGAGGCCGTGGCCGAGGCCGCTATCGGGCTCAACCCTTTCGTTGCCTTGGAGCACTACGACTTCACGGCCCAGGGTGGTACGAACGCCTCTGAGCAGTTGCTGGAGCTCATCCGGGCGGCCACGGTCGTCGTCGACACCACGGGCTCGAATTCCGCCGCCCGTCTGCTACAGCGCTTTTGCCTCGACTCCGGACGCACACTAGTCATCGCCGGCTTGACGGCGGGGAGCTACGGCGCGGTGCTCCGCATCGCTGTCCCCAGCGGACCGTGCTTCGAATGCTTTGTCCTCCGCCAGGACGATGGAGCCATCCCGCCAGTCTCCGCTGCTCCGCCGACATCCCTCGTCACCCCAGTCGGATGCTCTCACCCGGCGTTCGCAGGGGCCGGATTCGAGGCAACTCAACTGGCTGCCGCCACCTCACGGGCGGTGGTTCAACTCACAGGGCTCTGCAGCTATCCGGAAATTGGCTTCAACTGGGCGGTCATGAACTTTCGTGATGCGCCCCGCTGGAGATCGGGGGTCGCAGACCGACACCCGGATTGCTGGCGCCATACGTGACCGTCTTCGTGGACAGGAGAATCCGGGCGGTTATTGAGCATGAGGCCATCGAGCGCCGGCTTCATGAGACCGGAGGGTCGCTATTCGGATGGGAGGTCGATGAGCACGTCTTCGTTGCATGCGCGTCTGGCCCGGGGCCCGGCGCCAAGCACCGTCCGCGCAGCTTTGCGCCGGCACCGTCGGCTGTCGCGGAAGTGATGGAACGCGTGCGCGACGTTAGTCATGGGCGCTACGGCTATGTCGGAAGCTGGCATACCCACCCGTGTGGCGCGGCGAGTCCGAGCGGGACCGATACCGGCACCGCCGAGGCAATGGCGGAGCAAACCGACCTCATGCTTCCGCGTCCGCTCCTGCTCATCCTCTCGACGACTGGCACAGCCCGGCGTGTCCGTCTGGGAGAGCTCTGCGCATGGCGCTGGCAGCCGGGCAAGCGCCTGAAGCTAACACCCATCGAAGACATGCAACTCCAGGAGCGGTACTGCCCGGCAGCCGAGCTTCTCTTCGCCGCCTAGCAGCCCGGATCGCATTGGAACTGAAGGTCAGAACGGGGCTTTCACTACGCCCACACCGCAGAGCAGGGCGCCTCCTTTCGTCCGATCTCAGGCGTCCGGCGCCGCTCGTCCCGCACGATTGCTTCCATCTCCTCGCGGCCTCGCCCCGCGCGATCGGGTTGGCGACGTAGGACGCGTCCGCGTCGCGGCCGACCGGTGCGGGCGGTCGGGAGGCGAATGGCCCCGCCCTGGTCTTGGCGAACAGCAGGTGCGCGCTTGCGGAGAGTGATCAGACCCGACTTGGGCGCAAAGCAGGGGGCTGTCGTTGCGTCCAGGCATGCCGCCCGGTCGCAAAGGAGGGCTCGGGTGTGGCCCGCTGCAGCGTGGTCCCTTTCCTCTCGGGGACGAGAGCGAACGCGAACCTTTCACTTTTTCCGCAATCGTCGCTGGAGCGGGGCCATCTGATCGCGCGCGCGGCACCTGAAGTTCTCCGGCTCAGATCGGAAGACTGCGGTGGCGGGCTGAATGCGTTTGCTTCTAATCGAGGTGAGCCTGGGGACGCCGGCGGGTTGAGGGAACGCCGGGTCCCTAACCGATCACGGCGATACGCAGGGCCCTCGGGCGTGAAATCATGTGCAAAGTGTCCGCGCTTGTAATTGGCCGAGTGATCGTCGAACCTATGCCTTGCATCGCATCACCAATCTGCCGAACGGTCGAGGAGGAGTGAGGATGGAAGGAAAGCCAGAGGGGATTGGTCTCGATGAGGCACTGGAGGCGCTGCGTGCGGAGCTGGCTCGGGCGCAGGCGAAGGCTGCCGGGCAAGACTTGCAGTTCCCTATTGAGACCTTGACAGTCGAGTTGAAGGTCGGCGTTACAAAGTCGAAGGAGGGAAGGGCGGGCTTTCACGTTCCGCTTATCGAAGCGGGGCTGGGAGGCTCGATCGGTGTGGATCGTCAGATGTTGCAGACGGTGACGCTCGTGCTCGGAGCGCCGGTCGATCGGGGAGGGAATCCGGTCAAGGTGGCTTCGGCCAGCGACCAGCTTAAGGGGTAAATGGTGGAACCGGTGCCTTTGGCCGTGCGGCTGGTTGAGGTGATTGCCGACCGTGGGGAGACGGCGCATCCTCGGTACCGGTATGGATCGGGGTGCATCGTGGTGGGGCGAACGGTGCTGACGGCCGCGCACGTGGTCGCCGGTGCGCAAAAGGTGGAGGTGCGCGATCCGGACAAGGTGGTGCGTCCAGTGACCGTCGACGAGCGGTTCGTAGGGGATGCGGATGGGCCGGGGCCTGATCTGGCGCTCGTCGAGGTCGACAGCTCGACCTTGGATGCGGCGGCGATTCCGCTCGCGATGGTGGATCGGGATGCTGAGCCGGTGGAGCGCTGCCATGCGGTCGGGTATCCGTGGTTTGCGGAGCGGCCATCACCGGATGCGGTCCGGGACACGGTCGATGCCTACGGGTTCGTGCCGGTGCTTTCGAGGCTGGCCAGTGGGTTGCTGTCCTTGCAGGTGATCGGTGCCCCCCGGCCGCTACCGCCAGAGGAGCGCTCGCTGGCCGAATCGGAGTGGTCGGGAATGTCGGGCGCCCCTGTCGTCGCTGGAGGGTGCCTGCTTGGCGTGGTGACGGAGCACGCTGCGCGGGAGGGGCCCTCGACCATCACGATCACCCCGCTGACCGCGCTGGAGCGTGACCGCGCGCACGAGCGTTGGGGGCCGGGTGTCACTGATCCGGACTCGTGGTGGGCGCGGCTCGGTGTCCCAGGCCTGGCCGAGCTGGAGCGCCTACCGCCTCGGCGCGTCCGGCCAGAGCCGGCGTACCGCGCCACGGTTCGAGGAATTCAGAGACGCACTCGTAAGCTGCGAGGCCGGAAACACGAGTTGAGTGAGATTGCCGCGTTTGCTACGTCTTCGGAGGGCTATCGGTGGATCGTGGGCGGGGCGTGGACGGGCAAGACGGCGCTGCTGGCGGCGTCGATCGCTGCACTGCCAAGTGAGGTCGACGTGGTCGCGTATTTCTTGTCACGTGTTGAGGCAGACGCGGCCAGCAGCCGATTTCTCGGCGCCGTGGTCCCGCAGCTTGCGGACCTTTTCGATGACGACCCGCCCGTTGCCGACTGGCACCAATTCCGCGCTCTCTGGGAACGGGCCTGCTCAGCGGCAGCGGCTGCTGAGAGACACCTCCTGCTCGTAGTGGACGGGCTGGACGAGGACCTCCACCCCACGGGTTCGCCGAGCGTCGCGGCATTTCTACCAACCATCCCCGGTGGTCGCGCGCATGTGCTGGTGAGCAGCCGCCCCTATCCTGAGCTTCCGTCCGATGTTCCCGTCGGACACCCATTGCTGTCGACGCCGCAGACGCGGCTTGAGCCGTTCCCAGGCGCTGCGGAACTGGCCGCTCTGGCGCGCCAGGAGATCGATGAACTCAAGCGTCGCGAAGATGGTCTGGCCACCGACGTTCTGGCAGTTTTCACCGCCGCCGCCGGGCCGCTGGCAGTTCGGGACCTCGCGACCCTGAGTACGGACGTAAGGCCCGTGACCCCCGCACACACCCGAGGCGTGCGTCGCTTGGTGACCGAGCACGCCGCGCGAAGCCTTGAGCCGGTTGGCTCACCGACGACTCGGCGCTACCGGTTCGCGCACGGATCGTTGCTGGAGTACGCGCAAGACGATCAGGATCTGACGGACCCGGTCTACCGGCAGCGCATACATCGGTGGGCGGACGAGTGGGCGGCCGCCGGGTGGCCAGCCGGCAGCGTGGCGGACGGCGGCACGCCTCGCTACCTCCTTGAGGCCTATCCGGCGACGCTCGCCGGGGATCCGAAGCATCCGGCCGGGCCAGAAGACCTGAAACGACTGGCG
Organism: Actinomycetota bacterium; assembly: GCA_030853685.1. GTDB lineage: Bacteria > Actinomycetota > Thermoleophilia > Solirubrobacterales > Solirubrobacteraceae > Palsa-465. The sequence goes on from JALYUQ010000026.1 coordinate 5,188, forward strand.
AACCTCGTCACCGACATCGGATGGGTCGACAGCGCCGTCGCGCGCGTCGGAGTGGACGCCGTTCTCGTCTCGCTGCGGGTCGCCGCGCAAGCGACCTCGGCCCACACCCCGGCGGACTCCGTGCTTCGGGTGCTGGAACAAGAGGCACACCACTTGCGGCATCCGAATGCTGCAAACCAGATCGGGTACGCCGCCACCGCACTGGCCTGGCGCGCAATGGCGCTAGGTGGAGTCGACGAGATGGCCACTGCAGCCTGCGACAGGCTCCGCGGGCTCCCGGCCCCACAACTGGTTCCCATCTGGACCACCGAACGCATCAGTCCAAATCTCGTATCCGAGCTGGGCCGCCAGCACGACCTGGTGTCGGCGCTGGCGGTGACCGGCGAGGGGCTTGTCGTCTCCGGCAGCGAAGATGGGGCGGTGTGGTTGTGGGACCCGCGCACCCCCGGCAACCCCGGCCGCGAGCTGGGACACCACCAGGGTTCGGTGTCGGCGTTGGCGGTGACCGGCGACGGACAGCTATCGGTCGCGACGCCCAGCGGCATCACGGCCTTCAACCTGATCACAGCAAGCCCGTGATCCGCAAGCACCTTCTTCGGATCGGCCGGCCGGCGCGACCGTCCAAGCAATCATGCAACGCGCACGCGCTCAACGCATAGCCAGCTCTTCACGCCGCCGTCGCAGATCCCCACACTGGTCGTCGATCCGAGGAACCACGGCCAGTAGAGATCGACTCGAACAGGCAGTTCACGCGGTCCCGGAACTCGTTTCCCTTGCCCGTTCTCGAGGGCGCCGCCCATGCAGAGTCGGGTGGCAACAAACCGAACGAGCATAACGCGGACGAACGAAGCTAGCGATCGCTGGCCTCCTCGGTGGTGTGTTTGCGGGAGGCACCGATCGAATCAACTTGGCTAAGGCTAAGGCGAGCACGACGTGGGCAGCCACGGCTAGCTATCGTCTCCCAGCTGGCCGTCAGTCTGAGTGCTGCTTCCACGGATACGGAAGCCTCAGGAAGCCACTCGGAGACCTCCTCACACTCCTCGTCCGGAACCTCAACAGCCGCTTCGCTGTCGCGAGGCCACGACCTGCTTTCGATCCGGGGGAGTTGGTTGGCTAACGTAGGCGATCTCACCCCCTTTGCGAGCAAATCAGGTCTTTGGCGCTCCGCGCCGTCTTCCCTGCGTCGCGCGGAAAGCGCGTCTCTACGAACGACCGCATTCTGTCCGACCGCCGGATTGTTCGGCGAGCGCTTCGGCGACGATCCGCAGTTTCAGCAACTGACGCGGGACCGCTTGTCCTGTCGTCGGGCCGTTTGAACTCGGCTGCCGGAATGGCGACGCCGGACTCGCGGCGGTCACGGAGTGCGGCGGTCGGGTCGGTTGCTCGCGAGCCCTGGGGGCGTCCTTGTGGGCCGGCTGGGCGCGCGTCGCTAGCCTGGCCAAGTCGAGCGCTGTTGGCATGGTTGGCGGTCCGGCTGGTTGGAGAACGCGTGAAGAAGATCGGATTCCTGTCGTTTGGTCACTGGAGCACTGGCCCGTACTCGCGAACGCGGTCGGGCGCGGATGCGCTGCTGCAGTCGATCGAGCTTGCGGTCGTGGCGGAGGAGTTGGGCGCCGATGGGGCGTACTTTCGCGTGCATCATTTCGCGCGTCAGCTCGCCTCGCCGTTTCCGCTGCTGGCCGCGATCGGCGCGAGGACGTCGCGGATCGAGATCGGTACCGCCGTGATCGATATGCGCTACGAGAACCCGATGTACTTCGCCGAGGACGCCGGGGCGGCTGATCTGATCGCGGGGGGCCGGCTGCAGCTGGGGATCAGCCGGGGATCGCCCGAGCAGGTGATCGATGGCTGGCGGTTCTTCGGCTACGAGCCCGCCGACGGGGACAGCGATAGCGACATGGCACGCGAACACACTGAGGTCACGCTGAGGGTTCTGGAAGGCGATGGGTTCGCGACGCCGAACCCTCGGCCGATGTTCGCTAATCCGCCGGGCCTGTTGCGGATCGAGCCGCACTCGGCCGGCTTGCGGGAGCGGATCTGGTGGGGGTCGGGATCGAATGCGACCAGTGTCTGGGCGGCCCGGCTAGGGCTCAACCTGCAGAGCTCCACGCTGAAGGACGACGAGACCGGGGAGCCCTTGCACGTCCAGCAGCGCAAGCAGATCGAGGCCTACCGCGAGGCGTGGAACGAAGCCGGGCACGACCGTCAGCCACGGGTATCGGTCAGCCGCAGCATCTTGGCGCTCACCACTGACACCGACCGCGCCTACTTCGCCGGCGACCGTGACTCTGAAGATCAGATCGGCATGATCGACGAGACCACGCGCGCGATCTTCGGGCGCTCATATGCGGCCGAGCCCGACGTGCTTGTTGAGCAGCTCTGCGAGGACGAGGCGATCCAGGCGGCAGACACGCTCCTACTTACCGTGCCCAACCAGCTCGGCGTGGAATACAACGCTCACGTGATCGAGAACATCCTCACCCACGTCGCACCGGCGCTCGGCTGGCGCTAACCCACCCCGATCCGGCGAGCGTGTGTCGTTGTCACCACCGCTGAGATGAACGATCCCTACCGCCTGCAGCGGTTCGTAGCGGCCCAAGACGACGGGCGGACCTATGAAACGGCCGTCAGGGAGCTGCGTGCGGGTCGTAAGCGGAGTCACTGGATGTGGTTTGTGTTTCCGCAGATCGCTGGGCTCGGGCAGAGCGCTACGTCCATGACGTACGCGATCTCGTCGCTTGCCGAAGCTCGGGCCTATCTTGGGCATCTGGTGCTTGGCCCTCGGCTCATCGAGTGCGTTCGGATTGTCGGCGAGCTCGATGGAGGCACCGCGGAGGACATTTTCGGCCTTATCGACGCGGTGAAGCTGAGATCGTCGATGACCCTCTTCTCTCACGCTGGCCCTGCCAGCTGTCCCTTTCGCCGGATCCTTGACATCTACTTCGACGGCGTCGCTGATGAGGCGACCGAGCGCCTGCTCGGGAGT
>JALYUQ010000030.1 GCA_030853685.1 Actinomycetota bacterium
CGGACAGCTGCTCACCACAGCCGGCGATAACCCCGACCGACTGCGCTCCGAAGCGGCGTTCGCGCATCTCTGCGGCGTCGCACCAATACCGAGATCATCCGCTGCCTCAAGCGCTACATCGTCCGCGAGATCTACCACGTCCTACTCGACGCGGCCCCGCCAGAAGCTAGAACTTTCGCTCGAACAAGAACAACCTCAACTACAACAACTTGACATCCATAGGAGCATCACGCCCGGTGGAATGACCGGTGACGGGGCGAAAAGCCGGACATCCATCGAGCCGGTTCTGCTAGCGGGTGGGCCCGTCTCTCTCAAGAGTCCTCCGCGAGCATTTCGGGCGTGGACAGCTGTGGGGCATCGGGCTCGCAGGTGAACGCAGTACCGCACCGCCAGACTTTCCGGAAGTACGACTGGAGCGCGTGCGTCCTTCCGCTGGAAGGCAGATCCGGGAGCCATGACCGGTGGCCTCATCGCTGCTGCATTCACGAACGACGGGCCACGCGGCCGGCGCCGGTGACCGGAGCTCACACTGCTCCTTCAGATCCCTCAGGAACGGAAGCAGCAGTCTTCGTGTCGTAGCCCGCAGCGGCGACAGAGCAGGACTCCTGCTCTGTCGCAATCGGGGCGGGTTGTGCCTGGGTCGGCTGCGGCTAGATCCGTCTGGTGCTCGGTGCCGGGTTGAGCCGGGCGGCGACAGCGGCCAGCTCGTCGCCGTGAGCGTGTCAGACATCAGGAACACGAGAGTGTCGCTTCGCTATACGCCTGGGATGGGAGCTGGGGTCGCTGGCCATGCGGACACGAACATCTGTCCCGTTGCCAAGGCCAATCGTCTACTCGAGCGAGGCGTGTGGCTCGCCTTGATACCAGCTGACCTGGTCAACGTTCTTGGCTTCTACACCGCATCCCATTTGTCGTCAGCTCCAACGCTCAGCCTTTGATGGCGACCGGGGGACCGGAGGTTGTGGGTGCGAGCAGGAGATCACCCCTAAGGCTGCCGCGCGCGGTGCGGATTCCGACGGTGAGCCATGCGGTCAGCAGCCCGGCGTAGGCGATCACGGCGGCCCAGCGGAAGGCGGGTAGGCCGGTGTGGAGGGAGAGGCCGGTGATGCCGGTGACGCAGGTGCCGACTGGGAAGGTAAAGCTCCACCAGGTCAGTGCGAACGGCAGTCCGCGCCGGATCGTGCGGATCGTGAGCGACGCCGCGAGTCCGGCCCACAGGAACGCGAAGCCAAACACGGGTACGCCGTAGAGGACGGCGAACGTGTTCATGCTGGAGGCCAACACCGGAGCGACTGCAAGATGGGCATTGGTGCCGAGCAGCGCGGCGGCGGTGATCGATTGGCCGAGCGGTCCGAGCACGATCCACAGGGTGGGAACGCGCGTCGTGCCGGAGGAGCCGTGGTGGGCGAGGCGGCTCCAGATCATCGTGATGATGATCAGCGAGGCGACGAGGCTGAGGCCGAACATCGCGTAGCAGCCGTACAGCAGGGTCGCGCGGCCCGAGCCCGCGGTCAGCTGAGGGACCAGCAGCGCGCCGTTGGCGGCGGCGACCATCGGCGGCACAACAGGCATCAGCCATCCCCCGAACGCAGCGTCGGGTCGCACGTCGTGTTGGGTGAACAGCAGGTAGGGGATGTAGACTGCGGTGAACAGTCCTCCGAGCGTCCCCGCGCTCCAGAGGACCCAGTCCAGGTCGACGGCGGCGTGGATTCCGATCAGGGATTTGCCGACCAGCAGCGCGCCCCCTCCGACGGTCATCAGCGCCATCGGCGGAGCCCCGTAGAACTGGGCCATGTTCGCGTTCTGGGCGTGGCTGCGGGCGACCTGCGGATGGCGTATCCAGTGCGCGACCACGGCGACGCTGACCACGAGCAACATCACCGCCGCGATGATCCACACCGCGAGCGCGAAGATGTGCAGCCGTTGGGCGAGGAAGGGAAGGGTCGCGGCTGCGTTGGCCACGATTCCCGTTCCCATGATCGACGCGAACCAGTTGGGTCCCACGAAGCTGACCGCGTCCGCTGGGGAGTCCAGCGAGGACAGCAGTGAAGTCAGGTTCCGCAGGCCCCAACGCCGGCCTGTGCGCCCCGAGGGCCTGGCCTCACGTGATTCGGTCGAGTGGCTAGTTCCGGTGTCGGGCGCGGAGGGCAGGATGGCATCCTTTTCGTGACGTCAGGGGTGGACGGATTGTGTTGCCCCGGGGTGACGGCATGCGCCGCTCCGGAGAGCGGCGCATGATGGCGGGGTCGGGTCGGTTGCTTAGGGGTTGATGGTGAACGGGACGTTCACGATGTTGGAAATGACCTTCTCGCCGTGGGTGGGCACGAGGGCCGGCGCGGTGCCGCGCACGACGTAGATCATCAGCCGCACATGCCGGTTGAGACCGAACAGCGGCTTGCCGGGCTGCCAGGTGTTCCAGGTCTCGTTCAGGCCCTTGACCTTGGCCACACCGTTGATCTGAAACAGGCCGGCGAGGTTCGTCCTGGGGCCCCATGAAGGCCGTTCCGGGCATCACGGGAGTGCTGGAGAGCATGACGACGAGCCCGGGGGCTCCCTGATCGGGGCCGGGGTGAAAGTCAGCGGCCGTGGGATCGTGAAAGAACGGCTTGTATCCAGCCGCCGGGGAGAGCAGGGCGTTCGCGTTACGCCGGGTCGTCGAGCGAGACGTCGATGATGAATCCCACGCCGTCCTGCCCGGAGTGATCACCGGGTCCGGGCGAGAGAACGTTACCTGCACGAGCGCCTTATTCCGAGGGTGATGCGACGCCGCGAGGGCGACGCTCGCGCCGCCAACGACGAACAGGGCTACTGCCGAGCTGATGAGCTTGATGAGGGTTCGATGCATGTGCTCCGATCGGAGTGTGGACGGCTTCGTGGCGGGAGCCGTGGGTCAGGCCGGGCGCGTGCGCGCCAGGTCTGGTGTGCGGTGATGCCGGCCGCCGCCTTCTCTGCCGTGACGCCAGGCAACTCCGGGTGCTCATTGATGGTCGCGCCAAATCCGCAGCAGTTCCAGCGCTCTTGGGCAGAATTCCATTCCCAACTGGAATCGAGAGAGGCGGCAGGCGTTCCCGCTGGGACCCTCGCGGCGCTCGGTGGAGGCGGTGACTCAGAGCCTCGCAGCCGGGTGGGTCTCCAGCCAGCCCCAGAACTGCCGGGCCAGCCCGGTGGGTGGCGTGCGCCGGGCGTGGACGGCGCGCAGCTCTCGTGCGAGGTCGAGGTCGCGTACCCGGATCGATCGCAGGGTGCCGTCGCGTTGCTCAGCCTCGATCGCCAGGGGGGAGAGCAGCGAGAAGCCGTTGCCGGCCAGCGCGCGCTTGACGCTCTGGGTGCTCGCGGCCTCCAACGTGGGGACCAGCTCGATCCCGGCGCGGGCCAATGCGGCGGTCGCGACGGCGCGTGTCCCTGAGCCGGCCTCGCGGGTGTAGTAGGGCTCGCTCTGGAGCTCGGCGGCCGCCACGGAGCGGCGCCGTGCCCAGCGGTGTTCGGCAGCGATGACCACCACGATTTCGTCGCGGTGCACTGTCAGCGCTCGGTGTCCATCGAGCTCATCGAGGCCCTCGACGAACCCGATCTGTGCTTCGCGTTCTCGGACGGCGGCCAGCACCCCGGGAGAGTTGACGACCTCGACCTGAGCGCGCATGCGGGGATGTTCGAGGCGGAATCCGGCCAACCAGGCCGGGAGCAGGAACTCACCGATGGTGTGGCTGGCGGCCACGACGAGCCTCTGGCGGGACTGGTCGCGGTGCTCGGTGACGGCGTCTTGGGCGCGCTGTAGAGCGGCGAGCGCCTGTTTGGCCTCCGGGTACAGCAGCCGACCGGCCGTCGTGGGTCGCACCCCGAAGCGGCCACGGTCAAACAGCGGCGCGCCGAGGCGGCGCTCAAGCGCCTGCAGGCGCTTGGTGACGGCCGACTGGGTGAGATTCAGCGCGTCGGCCGCGCCGTGCAGGCTCGAGGCCTCGACAGCCGCCACAAATGCCGCCAGCTCACTGCTGGCCAGCGGGTTGGCGTCGGTCGCGCTCATGATCGCATTGTGTCCGGGTCACCGAGCACATCCACCGAACTGCCGCTTGGCCGTCGCCTGACCGAACGGCTCCGGGTTAGCTCTAGGCTGGCGCGGATGCATCCGGTCAACGCCTGCGCAGCCGCAGCCGCCGGCGAGAACGTCCCCTTACATGAGCATGTTCCCGGTGGCTCGGAAGGGTCGGGTGAACATTCTGAGCTCGACCTCGTCACCCGGGCCATCATCGGCTGCGATCGCTGTCCACGACTTGGTCCGCTGGCGCGAAGACGCCGCCGAAGCCCGAGCGCGCGCGTTTGCCGACGATGAGTATGGGCGGATTCGCGGTTCGCTGCGCCCCACCGAAGAAATCGCCCCACCGCCAGTAAACGCGCGAACTGCCTGCCCCATCTCAGAACCGAGCTCGAGGCGTTGGCCGAGCCCGGCCCCTCCTTCCAGCCGTGGGACGCGGCAGGGCGTCCCGCCCCCGCTCACCGAGCCTGACGCGAGTAGCCGCCCGTCGCGATGTTGACGGCGGGGTTGCGCCGGTCAGGCCAGCAGAGTGACCGGCGATCGTCCCATCGGGACCCGTAGTGGTTGCCGGTCGTCAACTCCGGATCCGAGTGTTGCCGACCGAGACCTACGGTGCAGGTCGACCTTCGTAGCCCGATCTAGCCGATCCGCGTGCTCCATTCGTCGGTCGGGTCTGCGCTGTCGTTGCCGGCGCTGGGCATCATGGCCCAGAGCAACGCCAGGAGCAGGATCATCAGCGCAGAACCGAGCGCGATGTAATAGCCCGACTCGTGGGTGGTCAGGGACCGCTCGATGCCGAACGGCAGTCGGCTGATGCCGATAGCTCGCAACGGGATCACAATCACCATGGTGGTCGCGAGCCAACCAGCGGCTGCCAACCCGACGACGGTTGCGCGCCACGAGCGTCGCGCGGCGATGACGGTGACGACTGCGATCGCGAGCGCTTCGAGGAGCAGACACCACGTCACACCGGTCGATGCCTGCCATCCGGTCAGGGTGATGAACGAAGGCGGGCTGGCCTCTCCAGCCTGCGCGTACCGAGCCCAAGGGAAGAACAGGGACATGACCAGGCCCACGCAGCCGCACGCGATCAGCGGGAGCACGACAGCCGACGCGCGCATTCGCTCGCGACACAGGGCGGCTCCGTGGGCGGTGAGCGTGACCGCGCTGGCGATCGCCAGACAACATCCTGCGGCCAGCGGCGCCCCGGCGGTCGCCAGGCAACATCCCTCGGCCACCGGCGCCACGTCACTCGCGCCTCCCCAGCTGAGAAATCCGACGGTCTGTATCGCAAGCTGCGAGACGATCACGACGGCCCCGCCGAGCGCGATCGCGGACAGCATCGCGGCCACCCCAGCGGCCAGCCGAGTCGGCAATGCAACCATCGGGACCGGCAGGAAGCCGGCGACCACGGTCGCCACGAGCAGCAGCTTGCCGGTGCTGCCGACCGCTCCCCAGCCTGTGATCGCGCTTTGCCCGACCCCCCACCACGTCGCGAACGCGGAAATCAGTAGCACGATCGCCGCCATCGCCGCGACCACGACACCTAGCCAACGAACGGCTAGATCACTCATGCCACACACGAACACTACGGAGGCGGCACACGTCCATCACACCGGTGACCCCCCCGCGGGGGGGGCGGGTGGCCAGACGCGTTCCATCGGGCTGAGAGCGCTGGCTGTCCTCCATCGAGACGCGGCCCGTTTGCCGCCGATCCGGTCGCGGCGGCCCTCGTCCAGTCGGGCGCGGAGCCTGGAGGCCTAGGCACGAGCCCATCGACCGATGTCTTCGGTCTACCGCGTTTGCGCGGAAAGCACGCCTCCGCGCACGATCGGTTTCACCTCCGACCCGCCGGACTGCCCGCGACTGCTTTGGCGACACTTGGATCGTCCCGATGCGACGGTGTTCGATCCGGAACGCGCTTGCGAAATCGCCCCAGAGGAGACACCCGGAGCGCCAACACTGACACCTCCTATGCGACGAACGCGAGTAGGAGCCGGCGGACGACCGTGTGACAGTTCCGCTCAGTTACCGTCATCCGGCGAGCCGCTGATATCCCGGCCCGGCACCTGGCATGTTGCGCCACGCCGGTCGGCGCTCGATGATCGTCAGCGCCTGCGGTCCCTCGTCGAGCTCCACACGCACCTGGTGACGGACATGGTCCGGGACCCGGGTGTCGCACAGCTCGCGGACTCGCGCGACGTCGGCTTCAGGAAGAATCGCCCTCGGCGGCAAGCTCGAGCCCGAGCTGGCGCTCTCACCACCAGCGCCGTCCGCGCCCGATGGCGCAGCAGCAGCTCCTGGACCACCAGGCCCGCCTCGATCGTCTTTCCCAGGCCGACGTCATCGGCGATCAATAGCGTGGTGCGCGGCATCCGCAACGCCCGGACCAGCGGCTCCAGCTGGTAGTCCTCGATCGTGATCCCGCTGCGAAACGGTGCCTGCAGCGAACGGTGATCGGCGCTTGTCACCGCCCCCCAACGGACCGCGTCCAGGAACGCATCCAGCTCCGCGGGATCATCGAGCCGGTCGCGCGCGATCACCGGCAGCTCCGCGCGCTCGATCACCGCCGTCCCCGGCTCGATCTCCCACACCACCTCCAGCTCCTCGCCGGTCGCGTCGTCCTCGACCGACACCAGCGAGACCAGGTGCTGGACCGGGCGCCCGTCCAGCGACGCCTGCGAATCCCGGGCGACGTCGCCGACCACCCAGGTGCGACCGCGGACGCGCGCGAGCTGCCCGGTCGCGAGCGCCTCAGGCGGCGCCGAAGGCGCGACCTCAACAAGCGTCATGCGAGATAGGGATCGGAGCTGGGCATGCTGGGCTCAAACGAGATACTTAACGGCATGGCCAGCCTAGATCAAGCTCCCCGGGCCCGAGCGGTTTGAACGTATGTCTGGGCAACGAGCCATCGTGTACGTCGACGGTTTCAACCTCTACTACGGATGTCTTCAAGGGACGCAAAACCGCTGGCTGGATCTCGGCTCGTTCTGCACACGGATGTTCCTCGAGACCAGGTCGTAGGGACCAAGTACTTCACGGCTCGCGTCGGACCGCGTCCGTGGAATCCAAAGAAGCCGCAGGCGCAGCAGGTATATCTTCGTGCCCTACGGACAGTTCCCAATCTGTCGATCCACTATGGCCACTTCCTGACCCACCCGATATCGGCACGCCTGGTCGCGCCTCCTCGCCAGGGATCGCCGTTTCGCCAGGTCTGGAAGACCGAAGAGAAGGGGTCGGACGTAAACCTCGCGTCCCATCTCCTCATCGACGGCTTTCGGGCTCGTTATGACCTCGCCGTAGTCATCTCGAATGACGGCGATCTAAAGGAGCCGGTTGAGTTTGTGCGCAACGAGCTCAACGCACCCGTTGGGGTCCTGAACCCGCATCGAACGCGGAGCTGGGCGCTATCTCCTCGTAAGCTTCCGGCGGGCTCGTTTTACAAGCCAATCCGCTCAGGTCCCCTTACGGCAAGCCAGTTCCCGGCGACGATGACCGACCCCACCGGCTCGTTTTCCAAGCCTCCGGGCTGGTAGCAACGACCCTGAAAAGCGCTAGAGCCGCCCGAAGGCGGCTCCGCATCCTTTCTCGCCGAGGCGAGAAAGGGGGGTATGCACTGAAGCATAGCGTTGGTATGAGCGGACCCGCAACCAGCGCGGCGCAATCGCCGAGCATCACCGATTGGAACATGTCGAGAGCCGGCCTGCGCAGCGGGTGCGTGCTGATGACGCCACTCCGCCCGTCCTGAATTGGGGGCTGCACTTCAAAGCCGATTTGATGCCCAATCCTGAAATCGACGTCCTGAGCAGCGGCCGAGCTGACAAAACTAGGTGATTACCAGGGCTTCTGCCGATGGAGCCAGTCGGGATCAAACCGGCGACCTCCTGCATGGCAAACCTGCCGACGTCGCTTAGCGGGTGTCCGCTCAACGAGGCGTTTGGGCGCGGCGGCGGCGCTTACGCTTCTCGCCCGGCCGCACCGCGGTCCGGCCGGCCCGAGCTGATCCGGTTGAGCCTGCGAGCGCCTTGGTGAAGAGAGCGGCTTGTTCGCCGGCCGGTCGGGCGTGCAGGTAGCGCTCGGTCGTCGTGATGCGGGAGTGTCCCATAGCCGCCTTGACGCTGACAAGGTCGACACCGCCTGCAACAAGCAGAGACCCGTAGGTGTGGCGCAGATCATGGAATCTCAGCGGCTCGAGCGTCGTCGTTTCCCGCGCGCTGGTAGCGACGTCGTAGGGCCGACGGATCGATTCGTCGGCCGAACCGATTCACAAAGATGTAGTCGTCAGGACCCGTGAAGTCGTCGCGATTCCCGAGACGCCGTAGCGGCACGAGCGCCTGATCCGGGATGGGAACCTCACGGAAGCGACGGCCTTTGGCAGAAGCAAGCTCTTTACCGCCGGAGACAGTTCGCCGGACGGTGATCTTCCGCGCCGGAAGGTCCACATCACGCCACCGAAGAGCGACCAGCTCACCCCGACGCAATCCCGCGTAGGCGGCGAGCCTAACGATCTCACCATCTTGCGCATCCTCTGACGCCTGCGCTTCGATCTCCTCCACTTCGACCCCGACCCGTCCTCGCGGTGCGCGCCGGCGGCGAGAGTGCGGGCGAGCTCCTCAATCTGGTCTGCGGTGTAGAACGCCACGACCGCCCGGTCGCCCTCGCGCCGGCGATCGCTCGCCTGACCTGGATCTTGCATTAACGCCCCGCGCCCCGACGTGAGCCGGGGCGCGGGAACGTCCGCCTGAGCAGGGAGAATACGGGGTGTGAATACTCGCAATCGACTGCTGGGAGGATCACCCATATGGTGA
>JALYUQ010000033.1 GCA_030853685.1 Actinomycetota bacterium
CCGGGCCGTGAGAATCAGGGTTGCTCAAGACCTTGACCTTCGACCCAGGAGGACACCCAGTTGGTGAAGCCAGCGGCTCGCTTCAGAACGGTAGAAGTGACGGCGGACGGAGAGGGACTCGTGTCGCACGCCGGGGTCGCGCTGCTGGTCGAGCTGTCCGACAGGGTCGGGCTGACCGATGCGATGTCTGCGGCGTTGACCGAGACGCGGGAACGCCGCTCGGCGCACGATCCCGGCCGGGTGCTTCGCGACGTGGCAGTGATGCTCGCTGACGGCGGCGACTGCGTGACCGACATCGACGCGTACCGTGGTCAGGAGCGGCTGTTTGGCGCCAAGGCGTCGGAGACGACGACGCATCGGGTGATCAAGTCGATCGACGAGCAGCTGCTCAGCCGCTTGCGCGCAGCGCGAGCCGACGCGCGGGCACGAGTGTGGAACGCCGGCGCCCGGCCCGCGTCGATCACGTTGAACATCGACGCGACGTTGTTGACCGCGCATTCGGACAAGGAGCAGGCGGCCGGCAACTACAAGCACGGATACGGGTTCCATCCGCTCGGCTGCTGGCTGGATGAGACCGGTGAGGCGCTCGCCGCGATCCTCCGGCCAGGGAACGCCGGCTCGAACACCGCCGCTGATCACTTCACCGTGCTCGAGCTTGCCTTGGCGCAGTTGCCCGCCGAGGATCTCCAACGGGAGATACTTGTGCGCACGGATATCGGCGGTCAGACGCATGCGTTCACCGCCGACTGCCACGACGCCGGGATCCGGTTCTCGGTCGGCTACGAGCTGAACGACACGGTCCGCACCGCGATCCTCGAAACCCCAGAGCCCGCATGGACTCAGGCGATCAACGCCGGCGGTGAAGACCGACAGGGCGCCTGGGTCGCCGAACTCACCGACCACGTCGAGCTGACTGCGTGGCCTGAGGGCTCCCGGTTGATCGTTCGACGCGAGCGCCCGCACCCCGGCGCGCAGTTCACGATCTTCGACGAGCACGGCTACCGCCACACGTGCTTCCTCACTGACCAGGCCGGCGAGAACATCGCCGAACTCGAGCTGCGGCATCGTGGCCGCGCCCGCGTCGAGGACAGCATCCGCGCTGGCAAGGACACCGGGATGCGCAACCTCCCGCACCACGCCTTCGCGCACAACCAGACGTGGCTCGAGACCTCGCTGATCGCCCAGGACCTGTTGACCTGGATGAAGCTCATCTGCCTGACCGGCGAGCTCGCCAGCGCGGAACCGAAACGGCTGCGGCATCGGCTGCTTCACACCGCAGGCCGTCTCGTCCGCCACGGCCGCCGCACCCGCCTGCGCCTCCAAGCCGACTGGCCATGGGCGCACACGCTCGCTGCCGCGTTCGGACGCCTACGCGCGATCCCGGCGCTCCGCTGAAGCGAGACGCCGCCGCCGGCAGCGATCGCGACGACCAGCCAGCCGAACCCCCGGGCGCTGGCCTGCCCGAAAACGAACACCGGCGACGTCGACAACCGCACCGAGGGCCGAAAATCGACCCCGCTCCACCCAACCGAGCGACATCACAACGCTCAGCACTCACGACACCGACCACGCTCACCATCACAGTGATAACGGCGCTTCGAGGTCAGCGAACTACACCGCCTCCTGCCACACTCTTGCCCAATGCGCCTCGTGGTCTACTGTGATTACTCATACCGCGTGCAAGACGGCATGGTCTACGCGGAGTTACCGTTTGGTGTCTTTCTGCGCGAGCTTGCTTCGCACTGCGAACAGCTCGTGGTGACAGGCCGGCTGGATTCCAGCCCTGGGCGCTTTCCGTACCTGATGACGGGGATCGAGTACGCGCCGCTTCCCCATTACGACAGCGGGGCACAGATCGGGAGCGTGATGCGAACGATCCCCGCCGGAATCAAGCGATTCTGGCGCGCCCTCGACGATGTGGATGTCGCCTGGATCCTCGGCCCCAACCCTCCCCAGGCGCTCCTGTTCGCGCTGCTGGCCAAGATCCGCGGACGGCGGCTCGTGCTGGGGGTACGACAGGATCTGCCGCGGCTGATCCGCCACCGGCATCCTGACAAGCCGTTGGTACGTTGTGCGGCTGTGGCGCTGGAGACCGCGTTCCGGCTGCTCGGGCGTACCGTTCCAGTCGTGGTCGTCGGTCCGGACCTCGCTCGGCGCTATCGCGCCTCGGCTGAGTTGCATGTCGCCTACGTGTCCCTGCTCAGCGAACATCACATCCTGGGTCCGGAGGACAACCATCGCGTCTTCGACGGCAAGGAGCTGCGGATCCTCAGCGTCGGGCGCCTGGATCCGGAGAAGAATCCGCTGTTGCTCGCGGACGTGCTCGCGCAGGCTCTCAGGACCGATCATCGGTGGCGCCTGGACATCTGCGGAGACGGCCCCTTGAGGGCATCGCTCGCCCAGCGATTGGAAGACCTGGGCGTCGCCGAACATGCTGTCCTGCACGGCCACGTGCCAATCGACGATGGACTATGGGACCTGTATCGCCGCAGTCATGTGCTACTGCACGTCTCGCTGACCGAGGGCGTGCCGCAGGTGTTGTTGGAGGCCTTTGCCGTGCGTCTGCCGGTCGTGGCCACGGCGGTGGGTGGCGTTCCGGAAGTCGTGCACGGACGCGGTCTGCTCGTGCCGCCCGGGGACGCCGATGCCGCCGCGCGCGCTCTTGGGGAGCTCAGTTCCAACGCCGCGCTGCGGAAGGAGCTCGTCGAGCGAGCGGTGACGGAAGTGCGCGACCACACGCTTGAGGCAGAGTGCGCACAATTGGCCTCGTTTCTCGCGGGTCACGGAGTCCTGAGTTAAGGCTCGGACCGTTCCTCTATCCAGGCCAGAGTTGAGTAGCCCGAAGTTCGCGCATCGGCCTCGCAGTCTTCAGCTGAAATCGGGAGCCGGAATCGTTGTGGTAGATACCCACCCTTGGCTGCAGGTGCGGTTTCCGGCGCTCCAGGCGACTCGAGAGTCCCGCGCCGGCGAGGTATCCGGCGCTGCTCGCCGCCTCGAGGACCCTTGTATCGGCGTCGCCGTACGGGTAGGCAATTGTCTGGCACTCTCGGCCGAGATGGTCGGCCAACTGTTCGCGCGAGGCCCTGAGCTCGAGCGTCAAGGTGGCGTCGTCGAGCGACCGGAGGTGGGGATGGGTACAGGTGTGGGAGCCGATCTCCCACCCGAGCTCGGCGAGATGCGTCAGATCGTCCCAGTCCATCGCCGCCAATTCATCCGCGCTGGAGGTCTGCTGCCAGTGGTCGACCCCCGGCCAGGTCAGCCGCTTTCCGCCATCCATGTATCCGGTCGGGGCGAAGACCGTGGCGGGGATCCCACCGCGGGCCAGGATCGGCGCCGCGTGCTCCTTGACCGAGGCGAAGGCGTCGTCAAACGTGATCGCCAGCGTACGTCGGGCGGGCGGCTCCAGTGCCGCCTCGGCGAAGGTCACAGGTCGCCAGCGCCGCCGGAGCAGATACGCGATCTGGCGCTCGAACTGATCCGGAGTCACCGAGAGGTCCGCCGTCCATCCTGGACTGACCGCGTGGTAGCAGAGGACGAGAACGTCAGGCATGCTGAGCAGAGACAGTGGCGCCGAACGGGCGCCCAGACTCGGCTGCCAGCGTTTCGTAGAGTCTCGCAAATCGCCGCACGGCAGCTTCGATCGTGAACTCCTCCCAGCGGTCGGCTGCGGCGGTGGCCAGGCGATCACGCCGGACGGGATCCGTCAGCAGGCTGACCAGGGCGGCGGCGAGCGCGGCGGGATCGCGCGGTGGCACCAACAGGCCCGTGCGCCCGTCTTCGATGATGTCCAATAGACCACCGACCGCCGTGGCCACGAGCGGGGTCCGATTTGCAATGCATTCGTAGGCCACCAGCGGGGTTCCCTCGAAGTCCGATGACATTGCCGCCACGTCCGCAGTGCGCAGGATCGGATCGACATCGCTCCGCACGCCCAGGAAATGGACCCGCCTCTCGAGTTGCAGCTCGCGCGCCCGCCGCTCGAGGTCAGCTCGGCATTCGCCGTCTCCAGCGATCACGAGATGGGCTTCCGGC
>JALYUQ010000049.1 GCA_030853685.1 Actinomycetota bacterium
AATTAGTGGGTCGGTGGGGCTGGGGTGGATTGTGTAATTCCAGTCTGGATGGAACGGGTGGCGTTCGATGTTCACAGCGGCCAGCTCTTGGTCGCTGACCTTGATCCCTTTCTCGTAGTGGCCGGGATCGAGACGCGCGTGGACCTCAAGGCCGGTGCTGGTCGTGGTCGAGCTGATCAGGTCGATGATCACCTCCAGGCTCTCCAGCGGCTTCCCGCGCCAGTTCAGGGTCACGAAGCTGAACATGCGGTGCTCGATCTTGTTCCACTTCGACGTTCCCGGCGGGAAGTGGCAGACCCGGATCGCGAGCCCGAGCTCGTCGACGAGCTTCTGCAGCTCGACCTTCCACAGGCGGGTGCGGCTCGAGTTGCTGCCACCACCGTCAGCGGTGATCGTCAGGACCGTCGCATCGGGGTAGCGCTTGCGCCCGAGGTGCGCCCACCACGCGCGGATCGAGTTGACCGCGAACGCGCTCGTGTCGTTGGTGACGCCAACGCTCATCATCCCCTCGTTTAATTTGATGTCGTACACGCCGTAGGGGATCGCGTGCCCGAGATCCTTGTCCTTGAAGTCGTGGGTGCGGACCTCAACCGGGCGCCCGGTCGGCTCGTACTCCCGCCCGACCGCCTTGAAATCGCCGACAAGCTCGCGCTTCTTGGTGTCGATCGAGATCGTCGGCTCGCCCGCCTCAAGCGCGGCGCGGGTGGTCTCGTTGATATGCGCAAACTGCGCATCGCGGTCGGGATGATCCTTGCCCTCCCGCGTCTTCTGATTCGCGTGCAACCGAAACCCGAGGCCCCGCAGCAGCTTCCCGGTCGTCCGGTCAGAAATCTGATGCCCGGCCGCACACAATGCGCCCGCGAGCTTTCCCAAGCTCTTCGAGGACCACCGCAACGGCGAGCACGGATCCCCCCGCGTATCCGGATCGACCAACGCCTCAAGCGCCCCCACCAGCTCCGGATCAGAGTCCGTCAACCGCGGACGCCCCGCCCCCGGACGACGGACTCGCCCCGAATCCAACCGCGTTCCCTCCTGCAACTCCGCGATCCCACGCACCACCGTGTTCTTACCGATCCCCGTCGCGCGCACAACCGCCGCGATCCCACCCCGCCCACACGCCCGAGCCTCCGACGCCGCCCACAGCCTGCGCTGGCGCTCGTTCAACTCAGGCCCAATCTCCAAATAACGCTCAGCGATCTTCGATTCATCGATCATGCCCTCGCGATACGCCACCACAACCCAACATCCTGCCATCACCCACTAATTTATTCATGACTGCTAAGCTCAACTAACGGTAGATGGCGAGCGGGGTCAGCAGCGCGGCCGGCGGGGAGACCACCGAGTCTTGAAGCTTCTTTTGCATGTCGCGTTCGATCTTGCGTCGCTCCGCGCGCGGTAGACCACCCATCCCCAAGTCATCGAGGAGGCTGTACCGCTCCGTGGGCTTGAGCCGACGCTGGAGCGAACCCACGACGATGCACTCGCCATCAAGCGCGGCGAGGTCTTCGCGCAGAAAGTCGCGTTTCAAGGGACAGATGAACTTGAACTTCAAGGCTCCCGCTGCATGGGCAACGACCGTAGCGTCCTTCAGCGCTTGTCCAAGCTTCGTCATGCCCTGGACAGCGGCTTGCGTCTCCTGGTCCACCGTCTCGCCGAAGACCTCCATGAGTTCCATCAGCGGCGCGATTTCCCCAACCGCCTCGGTCAACTTGTATATCGACGGGACCTTCACCACGCTCTCGACCCGTAGCGCCTCTCCGCGTTTCAGCTTGTTCCAGATGTCGTCGTCGAAGGCGTCGAGCCACTGAACCGCGTCTTCTGCATCAAGCAGCTTCTCCAGCCGGCGGTAGTTGCCCTCTGGAGTCTGCCTCATCGTACGGCTTGAGCTGGCCTCCGCGCCGCTGCCTTTCGAGCCCTTGGCGTTCAGCAGTCCCAGCTTGGCGCCTGCCTCGCTGCTTCGGTTCCGAGCGTCCTTGTCGCTCTGCGCCTCTTCTTCGTAGGTACCGCCTTCAAGCTGCGCGAGATATTGCGAGGTGAGGCGGTCGTCGAGGTAGAGGAAGTTCCTCAGTAGTTGGGCCATGAGAGAACCGTACGCTCACCCCCAGACCACGTGCTTCCAGCTCTCCGACTGGGGGCGTTGGGGGTCTCAGCGTGACGCGAGCCGCCCGTTACGGGGTCCCCTCGCGGATCAGCACGCCGTCTCCCATCAGCCGGCGGATATGGCCTTCGAGCTCGGCTGCGACCTCGGGGTCGTGCACGAGCAGCCCGGCTTCGAGGTTTGCATGCAGCGCGCGGTCGGTGAGGT
>JALYUQ010000086.1 GCA_030853685.1 Actinomycetota bacterium
TCGTCGTATCGCTTCTCACCTGAGATGCTGACGCTTTCTGACCATCCCGACTCGTCCTGCGCGCTACGGGTCCGCCTTCTCCTCGCCGAACTCTATCTGCACTACGACCGCCAACAGGTGCCGATGGTCGGCCGCGTCCTGCCGACTACCTCGATCTCAACCCGGTCGGCGGGATCCCGACGCTGATCGATGACGGTGTCATCCTCTCGGAATCCCACGCGATCCTGCGCTACCTCGTCGCCCGAGAGCAACGCGAGGATCTCTACCCCTCAGACCCGCGTCGCCGCGCCGCGGTGGACGAGTTCCTTGACCGCTTCGCGACCGGCCTGCGCTCCCAGCTCTTCCAACACGAAGGCCCCGCCCTCGGCTATGCCAACGGAGCATCGACGCTGTCCCGCGCGACTCCGAGGCCGCAGCCCGCGCCGAGCCGCTCGTCCAACCCGCGCTGCGACTGCTCGAGCAGATCATCGCCGACGACGGCACCGCTGTGGCTCCGGCCGGTATGCGCGTCGACGTCAGGGCCAAGTCGCCGTTCACCAGCGCACGCCGCTGATCGCCGTGCCGTAAACGTGGGCCGGTCGGCCAGCAGCTGCTCATAGGCCCGGCGGATCGCCTCCGTGCCGGCCGCGACATCTCCGCCTGGCAGCGCGAGCCGCGCCTCAGGCTCATAGAGCGCCACCAGTCCTTCGACATCGCCGGCGTTGGCTCGCTCCAGGAAGAACCGGATCAGGTCCTCTCGCCTGCTCGCGGCTCATGCCAATGCCGTTCTTTGCCGGTTCGAGCCGGTCCGCCCGCGCACGCGACTGATGATCTCACCCAGGGCAGACGATCCGACTCATCCGCGTTCTCCAGGGGATCGCTCTGCGGGACTCTCAAAGCTCGGTGCCGAAGCGCGCTCCACACAAGCGTCGGGTCAGCGGGTGGATTGCGCCCGGGCGGCCAGAGCGCGTCATGTCTTTGCCTCCCGCCCGCCGGGGCTACGCTCTGCGCCGAGCACGAGCTGGGTGCAGCGAAACAGGGCGAGCATGCGCTAGTCGCAGGTGACTTCGGCGTCCCAGACCTGGGTGGTCTGTCCGCCGTGACGCCGTTGGGCGTAGCAGAGCAGGACAGCCTCGCTGGGCGGTGGCGAGGAAGTTCGATTTCGAGGGTGGTGAATCCGGTGGCGCGGAGTCCGGCGAGGGTGCCCTAGCCGCAGGCGGTGTCAGCGAGCGCGACGAGGGTTGCCGCGTGCAGGGAGCCGGTGGGGGCCAGCAGGTGAACAGCAGCGTCGCAAAGCCGGCCAAGTCGCCGGACCTGTCTCGAGCCAGCAGTTGCAAGCCGTCCCGGCCGCCGGAGGCGAGCAGGCCCAGCATCACCGCGCGTAGGTCGCGATCGGTCGGGGTGACTGAGTAGAAGTCGCAGTAGGCGCGCACCAGCAAAAAACAGCTCGTCGAGGTCAGGCTCGCCGACCGGGTTGATCGTGAACGGCGTCTCAGGTACGGCCATGGCTCGCCTGCGGTCCGGGTCGACTAACGAGCGCGGCCGTAGCGAGCGCCAGCACCGCACCGATTGCCAGCAAGGTGGGGTAGCTGGCCAGGTGGGCGGCCAATGCGAACAGGTAGGGGGCGGCGAAGCCGAGGTAGGTGATCGCGTAGTAGGCGGCGGTCAGCCCGGCGAGGCCTCCGTCCTCGGCCAGGCGCCCAACCTCGACCAGTCCCGCGACCAGGCACAGGCCGTAGGCGCTGCCGAACAAGATCGCGCACGGCACGAGCATCCAGATCGCGTCGGCCTGGGCGGTGACAGCGGCGAGCCCGAACGCGGCGGCAGCCAGCAGCAGGCCGCTGATCGCAGCGCGGTTGCGTCGCCCGCCGGCGTCCAGACGGCGCGCGAGCGGCTGGATCAGCACGCCCGCGAAAGCGGTCAGCGAGGTGACCACGGCCCCGAGGGCGATGCCGTCAGTCGCCACGCCGGCATTGACGACGCTGGGCAGCAACGCAAACGCGACCGCCGGCGTGGCGAACACCCACGGCGCCATCGGCGCCACCACCCGGCGAAAGCGCCGGCTGCGAACACCGGGCACCGCGAGCCGCACCCGCCGGCGAGGCCCGACGACGGTCTCGGGAGCGCCACGCAGCCAGACCAGCACGACCACCATCAAGGCGATGTGCGGCAGGTAGGCAACCAGCCGCGGCGACGGCGCCCACTGCGCCAGCAGCCCCGAGACCAACGGTCCCAGCGCAAAGCCCGCCGTCATCGCCACCGCGGCTCGCCGCGCCGATAGCTGGTCGCTGGAGCCGGCGCCGGCTGAGATCTCGCGCAGCCACGCGGTCCCGGCGCCGAACACGACCCCGCTGCTCACGCCGGCCAGGATGCGGCCTGCGAACAGCAACGCCACGCTATCGGCGCCTGCCACCAGCACCAGGCTGGCAAGTAGCGACAGGCCCGCGGCGGGAGCGACGACGTAGCGCCGGCCGCGGGCGTCTGACAGCGGCCCGGCGAGCAGCAGCCCGAGGATCAGCCCGAGCGCATAGAAGCCGAACATCGCCTCGAGCGTCCCCGTGCCCAGGTGCAGCGTGGGGCGGTAGACGAGCAGCAGCGGGACGAACTGGTTAGCGCCCCAGCCCGTCCCGAGCAGCACCGCGGCGACCGGCAGCCACGCGATCTGCGGCGCCGCGCCGACGGTCGCCTTCGTGATCGGGGCTCTTGCCGTGGTCATCAGGCCCCGTGAGATGAGTTCAGTGATCGCACCGCTTCGCCACCCTAGCATACAAGTTCAATGATCGAAGTCACCCGCTATCCTGGTGGGTGATGCTCGGCAAGGATTACGAACGCCAAGACTGCTCGATCGCCCGCACCCTGGAGGTGATCGGAGAGCGCTGGACGCTGCTGATCGTCCGCGACGCCTTCTACGGCGTCCTGCGCTTCAACGACTTCCAATCCCACCTCGACATCCCCAAGGCCGTCCTCTCTGACCGGCTCACCGGACTGGTCAAGAACGGCATCCTCGAGCGCCAGCCCGACCGGAGCCACGCCGGCCGGCACCTCTACGAGCTCTCGGCCGCGGGCCGCGACCTGTGGCCCGTCCTGCACGCGCTGCTGGTCTGGGGCGATCACCACCGCCATCCCAACAGCCGCCTATTCCTACACGCCACCTGCGCCACGGCCCTCAACGACAGCGGCTACTGCGCTGTGTGCAACCTCACCCCCAGCCCCGAAGACATCCTGACCAAGCCGCGCCGTGGCCGGCCCAAGCTTCGAGACGACCCGGTCGCCGTCGCGCTGAGGACGCCTCATCGACTGCTCGACCCGATCGAAACTTGAGCTCCCGGCACGAGCCAACCGATCAGGATGCTGCTAGACCCGCGCGACCGCATCCCGATAGCGGATCGGAGGATCGTCCAGCGAGACGACTCCCGACCGGGATCAACGAGCGCGGTGCCGTCGCTGGCGTTCAAGCCGTCCGCACGGCGCGTCGGCGTGCCACCGCTGGGTCCTAGATCGGGTCTCGTCGTAGAACACGAGGCGACATTCGGAGCGGGCGCATTCCCTGATCCGTGACAGGTCAGCGACAACAAGCTCAACGGCGACGTGCGCCGCCAGTACGGCGGTCGGCCTGTCGGTCAACTCGCTTCGCTCGAGTCTGACCGCAGCCCTGGTCGGCTCGGCGACCAGCTGCGGGAAGCTCGGGCACCCTTCTGCCAGCATGTTGAGCTCGCCCACCGGTAAGGGAACACGACGGGCGACGATCGCGTCTGCAAGATCTGAGGCG
Source organism: Actinomycetota bacterium (assembly GCA_030853685.1). Taxonomy (GTDB): domain Bacteria; phylum Actinomycetota; class Thermoleophilia; order Solirubrobacterales; family Solirubrobacteraceae; genus Palsa-465. Next base: position 3,749 of record JALYUQ010000086.1, read on the forward strand.
GCCTGTGAGAGCTCGTCCAGGTCTGGGCGGCACTCGCCGCGCTGAGCAGCCACCGCCTCGGGCAAACCCGCGATCAGGAGTCGATCAACGTCATCGGCCTTGTGTCCTTTGCGCCGCGGCCGGTGTAGGTTGGCTAGGTGCAAGAACAACGAGGGCGTCACGCCGAGTGTGGGACGGCTTGGCCAACGAAGCGCCGGCGCGGCACGCGCACGAGGTGCTCGGCGCGTCGGGCGTTGGGGTGTCCGGCGTACTCGACGAGCGAATCGTCGGCCCGCTGTCGGGTGGTCCACCGGCTGACCACCAGCAGATGGCCTGGGTCGTCGAGGTCTCGGACCATCTCATGACCGAGATAGCCCTCAAAGCGGAGCATGTCGCGCCAGATATCCTCGGCCACCCCGAGCCCTTCCTGTGCGGTCTCCGCAGGGAAACGGAGCTCCCACACTGCGTAGATGCTCATTTGCTCCTCCTTCGTAACGGTCTACGTGACTATAGAGCGTTACACCGTTGGTGGTCAAAGTGCCCGCCGCCGGAGCTCCCTGGACAGCCGGTCCCCCGCCCTGGCCGATGGGGGATTTCGCTGCGAGATCCCTGGGCGGCGCTGGGCGGCGAGCAGCCTCCCAAGCTTCTGTCGCGCCCGTTGGCACCCGAGGTGGCGTCCCCGCGTCGCGATCCGGGATCTCGAGGAGTTCCGGTTGCGCTGGAGTCCGCCGGACTGCTGAAGCGGAGCAGGAGCTTCTGATCGCAGTAATAGGCACGAGCCGGCGCGGCGCCCCTGCCCCTCACGCCTTGCCCGCTGGCCGAGCCTCGGGCACGACATCGGTGCACGGCTCGATCCGCCGCGGCGTGGCGATCTCGGTCAAGAAGCGCTCGAGGGCGTCGATCCGCGCATCCCACGCGTAGTCCACGGCGGTCGCGAGGCCCGCGCGGCCCAAGCGCGCGCGCAGGCCCGGATCCGCCAGCAGCTCACGCAAGGCGACGGTCACCGACCGCCGGCCCGGCTTTGGCATCAGGCAGTTCTCACCCCCCTGGCAGAAGTCGCGATTGCCGTGAGCATCGGTGCACACGACCGCACCCCCCGTCGCCATCGCCTCCAGCGGCGGCAGGCAGAAGCCTTCGTGGCTGGAGGTCTGGACGAAAACCGTCGCCTCGTTGAAGAGCCTATTCACTTCTTCGTCGCTCGGGGTATCGACGTAGCGGACGCCCGGCTCTTGCGCCAGCTCGGGCTCGATCCCGAACAGGCACAGCTCCGGGCGCGGGGCCGGCAGCGCGCGCCACGCCGCGACCGTCAGCGGGAGGTTCTTGAGCGGGTTGGAGCGACCGAGGGCGAGCACCATGTCCGGGCGGCGCTCCACGCCGGGCAGGGGGCGGAAGGTGCCGAGATCGAGGCCCGGCGGGATCAGCGTCGCGTCGAGGCCGAGCTCACGCAGCCGCTCACGGTTCCACGAAGAGATCGTCATGTAGCGGAACTCGTGCCGGTAGGAGGCCAGGACACAGTGGCGCGTGCGCTCGTCGTCGGGGTAGTAGCTGGTCTCGATGTCCTGCACAAAGTAGACGGGGATCCCGCACAGCACGCTCGCCTCCCACACCGGGGCCGCCGTGTTCCACCAGGTGGCGACCTTGATCGCGCGTACCGGCGCGAGCTCACGCGTCAGCTCGTCATAGTCCTCGAAGCTGCGCACCGGCGCTCGCAGCTCGAACCAGTCAGGGGGGTCCCCGAGCGTCCACAGCTCCGCCTCGTGCCCGCGCTCCAGGAGGCGATTGAGGTGCTCAAAGACGTCGCGGTGCCCGCCACCCACGCCGGTGCCTTCGGTCACGTAGATCACCCGCAGGCCGCCCGCCGCGCCGCGTACGTCACGGGCGTCGAAGAAGTCGCCCCAGCGTTTCCAGAACACCTGCTGGGAGCGGCGCTCGCGCAGGCCGACCTCGGTTCCCCGGTTGACGGACTCCAGGTGGCGAAGCCGCGCGTGAGGCCAGTACAACACGGTGTGGCCCGACTGCCAGGCGCGCAGGCTCCAGTCGACGTCCTCATAGGCCATGGGGTAAACGGGGTCGAGCACCCCGATCTCCTCGATCAGCCGGCGCTTGACATACATGCAGGCGCCAGTGACAGCAAGGACCGGCTGCGGGACGTTCGCCGGTCCCCAGCCGGCCGGCTTGAAGCGGTAACGGTGATCGAACCACTCTGGTGCAGCCAGGTTGCGCACCGTGCCCGCAAACTGGATCCGGTCGTCGGCGTAAAGGAGCTTCGCGCCGACGATCCCGATCTCCTCGCCCTCTCCGGCGGCGAACTGCAGGCACGCAAGCCAGCCGGGCAGAGCGATCACGTCGGAGTTCAGGATCACCACGTCGTGCGCCGGATCGGCGGCCTGCAGCCCGCGGTTGACGTTGGCGGCGAAGCCGGCATTCTGCTCTGCCTCGACGAGCGCAATGCCGGGAATCGCCCGCAGCGCCGCCACCTGCTCAGGCCCGCTGGCGTCGTCTGACACGACGATCCTCACCTGCTTGCGATCGGTTGTCTTGCGCAGGCTGGCCACGAGCGCGGCGACGGTCTCGGCGTCCCGGTAGGCGGGGATCACGATCGTCACTGGCCGGCCGTGGCGGCGGTACCAGCGGCGCTCCAGAGCGTCGTCGCGGTCGAGCCCGCGGCCGGCGCGCAGATAGCGGCGCAGCGGGGTGAAGCGAACGAAGAACGTCAGCGCCCGGTAGAGGAGCGACGCGAGTCCCTGGTGCTTGTAGGTCAAGTAGATGCGCCGGGGCAGGTCGGCGAACTGACTGCGGCTGGTCCCATCCAGCGGCCGGAGAGGGGAGCGGCGGGTGGAGTGCTCGTTCACGGCTCTAGATCTTGCCAGCGGATACCCTGGCGCGTCAGTGGCCCCTCCAGCACTCTCGGCACTCCCGGCTCGGGCGGCTCGCCGGGCTCCTGGGGCCCGCCGAGGCGGGGCGGGCGGCTCGGTCTGGACTAGCCTCCGCGTCCGGGCCGCCAGGCCGCAGGCGCTCGTCGCGCTCGCCGTGTACCTGATCGCCGCGCTGGCGCTGTTCGGTCGCCCGCTCCTGCCCGGTGGCGCGCACGAGTGCCTGTGCACGTCCGGAACCGATCAGGGAACCTACATGTGGGCATTGCAGTGGTGGCCACACGCCTTGTTCCACGGACTGAATCCGTTCTACACCCACCTGCTCTACGCGCCCCAGGGATTCGATCTCGCCCTGGGCGCGATGGTGCCCGGCGCGGCGCTGATCCTGGCCCCGGTGACCGCGATCGCCGGGCCGCTGTTCGCGTTCAACCTGGCGATGCTGCTCAGTCCGGTGGCGGCGGCGTTCTTCGCGTTCCTGCTCTGCCGGCGCCTCACGCGCGCGTTCTGGCCGTCGCTCTTGGGTGGCTGGCTGTTCGGCTTCTCGACCTACATGCTCGGTCAGCTCCTCGGCCACCTCAACCTGACGCTGGTCTTCCTTGTGCCGGCGATCGTGCACCTCGCGATCCTGGCGTTCTCAAATGAGATCAGCCGCCGGCGGTTCGTGGTGGTGCTCGTCGTCGTCCTCGTGTTGCAGTTCTCGTTCTCGGCCGAGGTGCTCGTGACCATGACGCTGTTCGGCGTCGTTGCCCTTGCCGTCGGATACGCATTGGGCGACGCCGGCGCACGAGGTCGGCTGCGCGGCCTGCTGGCGCCGGTCGCGTTGGCCTACCTCGTCACAGCCGTGCTGGTGTCTCCCTACATCTACTACGCCTTGCAGCCGGGAGGGCTGCCAATCCTCCTGGGCAGGACGAACATGTTCTCCAACGACCTGCTCGCCTTCGCCGTGCCGACCCAGATCACAGCGTTGGGCGGCCTCGACCTCATGTCGACCAGCCAGACGTTCAGCGCCGGTCCCGTCGAAGGTGGTGCCTACCTCGGCCTGCCGCTGATATTGATGATGCTTAGCGGTGCCCGCGCCGGTTGGCGCCGGGTCGAGGTGCGGGTCATGCTCGTTACGCTGCTGGTGGTGTTGGTGTGCTCGCTCGGCGGGCACCTGCACATCGGCGGTCACGACACGATCCCGTTGCCGTGGGCGCTCGCACATCGCCTGCCGGTGCTGGGCGAGCTGCTCCCGTCGCGCTTCATCCTCTACGGCGTCCTGATCGTCGCGATGCTCGTCGCGGTGTGGCTGGCCCGCCTCGGTCCCCGCCTGCGCTACCGCCTAATTCCATGGCTGCTGGCCATCGTTTCGGTCGCTTTCCTGTGGCCCGCGGTCGGGCGGGGATCTTGGCGCAGCGTCCCGGACCTGCCCAGCCTGTTCGCCGGCTCCGCCTACCGTCAGGTGATTCGCCCGAGCGACACCGTACTCGTGCTCCCGGTTGGCTCGGGCGGGCAGAGCATGTACTGGCAGGCGCAGGCCCGGCTAGGGTTCACCATGGCTGGCGGCTACGTGGTGGCTCCGGAGGCGTCTAATCCCTACAAGCGCGATCCGATCTACCCCACGCTCACCTCCGGGACCGTGGTACCCAACCAGCAGGCCGCCGCCCGGCGGTTTCTCGTTTCCCACCACGTGAGTGTCGCCGTGCTCGACCCGCGGATGCCCACCGCATCGCCGTGGATCGGGATCCTCCACCGCCTTGGTTGGGGATCGCAGATGCGCGGGGGCGTGCTCGTGCTGCGTCCTGGCCCGCTCGTCCCGGCCCGAACCGGCCCTCGTCGTGCCGCCGGCCCGCGGGCCGGCGGCGGGCAACGCACTCAGTCCTAATGATCCCCACGGCTGAAGCCTGGGGGTTTGGTCCCCGTCGTCATCCGTGTGGTGCGTCTTTGGCCGCGCGGCTTTCCACCGGCGCGCTTTGCGCGCCGTGGCGTTACCGGGGTCCGTTGGCGCTTGCCGGCCGAACCGCTCCGACCCGCTGTGCGGGTGCCCTCGCCGAGGCGAGGGGCTTGCGGCTTGGCGGCCGGCTCGCGAACCGTGCTGGTTCGCAGGAGGCGATCATTGGCGCCCCCTTCCCACGCCGCGAACGCGGCGCGGTGGTCAAAGGTTCCGTCCTGGTCGCAGAACACGGCGAGGAACGCAGCCAGCTCGTCCCGATCGACGTGGGTGCCGGCGGGGATGTGCTCGCAGCCGCAGCGGTGCCGGCGCTCGGACAGCGCCTTGCGTTCTCTGCGTCCGCACAGGCAGCGCTGGGAGAGGAACGTGCTGCGGGTCGGGATCTCGACCAGCACCCCGCCCTGCTGGGCGGCCTTGCGCGCAAGCTCGGCCATGAACTGGCCGGGCGCGCGGTCACGAACGGAGCGTCCGTAGG
>JALYUQ010000090.1 GCA_030853685.1 Actinomycetota bacterium
GAGCTGATCAAGACCGGGCGCACCGAGCAGCCGGCGACCGGCTTCAAGGGCAAGTCCGGAAGGAGCTTCCGCGCCCGCCTCGCCCTGCAGCAGTCTCCGGAGGGCAAGTGGCGCGTCGAGCTCGACGAGCCTTGGGCCAAGGAGGGCGCCGCCCTCGCCAAGGACGGCGGCGGCCCCACTGACAGCGGTGGTCTGCCCGAGGCCCGGGACGACGGGGCTGCCGAAGTGGCGCAGCAGCCGGCCGCGGCGTAACGATCCTCGTCAGCCCCAGTTCTCGGATCCGTGGGATTCACACACCGCGACGCCAGATGCTGGCGCCATCTTCCGCGGGGCAGCAATGTATAACGGCACCCGGAGTCTGGCTCGGGCCCCGAGCGTCCGCAATGCTAGGACGGAAGTCTAGTTGATTCCGAAGACGGTTCCGTACACAAGGCTCCCGTTGAACGTCACGTAGGTATATGGGCCGAACCGGACTGGCTACAGGCATACCTCCAGCAGGCATAGGCCGTGTATCTGCCGGTGTCATAAGCGCGGCGATCCGACCAACCACCGTGATAGCTACCAGGGCTGCCGTAGAAGCCCTGATTGGCGTACGGAGCCCTTCCGGAGAAGAAGCACCCGTCGCCGGGATTGCAGATGTTGTGGTTTGAGACGTCAGGCGACGTACCTCGAGAGGTGATACTTGCCGGCTCTCCGGCCTTTACGGATATAACGGCACCGGTCGCCGGATTGAGCACCACGGTCTTGGGGAGGTTGGAAGCCAGTAGACCCGACGACGCCGGTGGGCTGCTGGTGGGCGGTGATGATCCGGCCGTTGCGCCCGACGGCAGAAGCGTCACTAGACGGAGAACCATGGTCCCAATCGCTGCCGCTTTGACCGCTGTTCGCCATATCTGCATCTCGCTGCTCCTGTTCTCCCCGCCTCACGCGCCGCTTTGGCTTGCGCCGCGGGGATGCGTGCTCTGGTCCAGACACAGACCAATGCACATTTTTGTCCGCGCTCGTTTGCGCGCTTAGTCCCTTAAGCGCGACTGGGGCGAAATTGTGACCGCATGGCGCCTCAGTGCTGCGCCGACGCGCGTAGGGATCTCAGACGCGGGCGTGGAGGTAGCGGAGAATTGCTTGACTTGGGGCGATCGTCGCTGTCTGCACGACGAGCCAGCCGTGATGGATACGCTCGGCGACGAGCTGACCGCGGGCGACGAACCCAAATCCGAGGTCCTCGGCCCCGGAACCGGTCACTACGCCCTCTTCGTGGGGTAGAGGCCGCGTGCTTGGAAGCGGGTCTGGTTGGCGTCCGGGATGCCGGACGTCCAGCAGGATCGCCGCGACGCCCGACTGCCCGTGAGCATAGAATGTCAGCGTGTAGCAGCTAAGAAGGCCTGGCTGGGCCGTCGCGAGCCTCGTGGGCGCTGGGCTGCGAAGCGCCAGAGCATGTCCCACACGAATCCCGGGCACGGCCTTGGCATCAATCGCGCAGCCGTGAGAGGGCGGGCGCAAGGGGTTCACCGGCCGCACAGGCAACTGAGTCGCCTCGGCGGGTGCCCGCGCCGCGGCCGATCGCAGCGGCGTGTCCTGAGGGCCTAGCGGACTGAGCGTTGCCATTGCCGAGGGGACCTGTGGCTTTGGGTTGGACTGGATTGTCACGGCGGCGGACCAGTCGTCGGGAAGCTGCGGAACGTGGATTGGAATGACCCGGGTTCCAACAAGCGTCCGCAGTGCAGCGACACGCCGATCGACGACCGCGTAAAGAAGGGACCCAGTCACCGCGCCGGTGCGCGCGGATAGCGCTACGAGGCCTCCCTGTGCGATCACCGCACCCTGCGGAGTGTCACAGTGGCCGGGACCCAGCGACAATGAAGCGCCGGATGATCCGAGCTCGACCAGGGTGGTGCACCAGGCGAGCGCTCCGGCCACCAGATCCGGGCCTATTTCCAGTTCATAGCGGGTGCCCAGCAGATCGCGCGGAAGACGCCCGCTGAGCGGCGCCGAGCTCCGCGTCTCCACGATGATCGCGGCGGCTGTCGATATTGACGCGAGGAACCCCGCAATGAGGAGAATTGCCAGACGCCGCTGCCGGCGGCCAACGCGCGCAGCGCGGTTCGGACCATGCGCCGCCGCCGGTCCATCGTCGTGGTCGTGGCGCGACGGAATGTCCTTCAGTTTGTCGTGAGCCTTAAGGAGCTGACCGAGCAGGTCGTCAAGTGGGTCATCGCTCATAGTCGCCTCCGAGCTGGCGGCGCATTGCCGCAAGGCCCCGGCTGACACGCTTGCGCACGACCTGCTCGCTGCAGCGCAGCTCGGCGGGGATCTCTCCATAATCGCGCTGCTCGAGAATGTGTGCGCTGATTGCAACGCGCTGCTCGTCGGGCAAGTTCTTCAAGAGCTCTAGCGCCGGGTGTTCTGATACACGGGCGACGATCCGTTCGATCATCGCCTCACCGCCGTCACTGAGCACGATGAGATCCATGCCAAGCCGCTCTCGCGCCCGTGCTTCGGTTCGTCCGCGTCGCAGCGAATCGACAAGGCGATGGTGGGCAATCGTGTAAAGCCAGGAGCGACCGGGTGCCGCCGTCACGCGATAATCAGCCAGCGCGAGCAGCGCTGCGGCAAACGTCTCAGCGGTTAGATCCAAAGCAAGGTCGGACCGCCCCACAGCGCGAAAGAAATATGCGAGAACTCCATGGACGTGGCGACGGTAGAGCTCTGCGAACGCTTCACGATCTGAGCCGGCGGCCAGCACCAGCTCACGGTCATCGAGATCGCTGAAGTCGTCTTGCACGATCGAAACCGTAGTAGACCGATTACGTTCGGTGGCGAGGACGCGGATGCTGACAGCGGGCTCGAGTACGAGTCGCCGGCGCCGGTCACTCGTGCTGGTCGCGCGAGGACCCTGGCTGCGGGTTCGTGATCTGGAAGGCCAAGGCAGGCAAGCAGCTCCCCGTCGTGATCGCACGGGAGCTGATCAAGACCGGGCGCACCGAGCAGCCGGCGAC
>JALYUQ010000013.1 GCA_030853685.1 Actinomycetota bacterium
CGCCCGCAAGAACGGGATCAGCGCGCTTCACGCCCTCGACGCGCTCACCGCCGGAACACCTTGGCTACCCGCCAGCGCATCACCCTGAAACCAAACCCACGGCTGCCGCGACGTGAACAGTTACCGCTGCTCATCGCGGGCTTAGCTCTAGCGGCGGTTCTGTTGTTGCACTCCTCGTCCAGTGCTGCCTCCTCGTCCAGTGCTGCCTCCTCGTCCGCGAAGGTCAGATACTCAGTGCTGACGGGACCACGTGCTACAAGCACAAGCCCGACGGTGGCGATGCCGGCTTGGGTCGTGCAGAATCTCAAGTCCGTGGGGGCGAGCGTAGATCAAATACGCCTTGTCGATCCCGGCGACGGATACCAAGCATGGATAGCGCCTCACGGCGTCAAATCGGCGTGCATTGAGTTCATCGCCCCAGCCGGTGGTGGAAATAGCGGCGGCAGCTGCGGACCATTGGACGCAACGGGCTTCGGTGATCGTGGCCGGAACAGGGCAGGGGTGTACTGGATCAGGGGCCTCGTGCCGGATGGTGCTTCAAAGGTGAAGATCATGCTGCAAGACGGCAGCGCCAAGACCGTTTCTGTCGTCTCGAATACGTTTGCGGTGACCGTCTCGCAGCCGGTGAGGAGCAAGACGGTCCTCGATTCAAACGGTCAGACGATCTCGACGAGAACTTTCCGTGGGCCGAACACGGAGTTGGGCCCGCCGGTCGTCACCTCGCGCTGAACGAGTCCGACTCGGCCCAGCGTACGGAATTGATATTGGACGCGATGAGTGTCGCCCCCGCTGCGTCGTACGAGTAGCGGGGGCGACGTGGTCGCGCAAACCCACGCACGCGCACTCTGATCAGTGACCGAGACTAGCCGTCAGCTAGCGCTGATCGTAGGGGCTGCCCGGTCCGGCACGACATTGCTGCGCCTGCTGCTCGACAGTCATCCGGAGATCGGGTGCCCGGCTGAGGCCGGGATACCGGCGCTGATCAATCACCTGGCTCGTGTGTGGGCGACGATCGATCCGGATGGCGGGCCAGATTCCGCAGATCCCATGGCGCCCGAGAACGGTCGCGATCTCGCGTTCAGAGAAGAGCAGCCGCCAGCCGCCCGTCCGGCTGAAGGCGCGGGAATCACGATTGCCCAGCTACCGGCGGTCGCGCGCCAAACGATCCTGGAAGCGGCTCTCGCGCCGATGGACTACTACTGCTCGCGAGAGTGCAAGCGCGTGTATGGCGACAAGTCGCTGGACTCCGTGCATCACCTGGACATTGTCCGAGAACTGTTCCCCGAGATGCGGTGCGTGCTGCTGTTCCGCCACGTGATGGACACCGTCGCCTCCGGGCTAGAAGCGTCGCCGTGGGGCTTTCAGGCCTACGGGTACGCGCCATTCGTGCAGGCATCCCCGCACAACTTCGTGGCTGCGCTAGTCAACTATTGGCTGATGCACGTCGATCAGGCACTGCGCTGGGAGGAAGCGCATCCGGAACTCTGCCATCGCGCGCGCTACGAGGATCTCGTGCTCGATCCCCGGGAGACGGTCGCGGGGATCTTCGAGTTTCTGGGGGTCGAGACCGACCTGTCGGTGTTGGAGAGAGCGTTTGACCGTTTGACCGGACGTGCGGAGGGCCCGGGTGATCACAAGGTGACCTACACCTCCCGGGTGCATGCCGCGTCGATCGGGCACGGCAAGCGTATCCCGGTGGAGATGATCCCTCCGCCGCTGCTCGAGGCCGTGAACGGAAAGCTCGAGGCGCTGGGCTATGAGCCACTCGGCCGGGCGTGGAACGCTGAGCCGGCACCGCAGCCGGCTGCGGGCGACGGGAGCGTGTGGGGTGCGCGGTTGGCTGAGCTGATGAGAGCTGTTGAGCCTCTGTCCTCGGCGAACGGGGCCGGGCCGGGCTCCTTTGCCGTGGTGGCGCAGGATCACGAGGAGCTTCGCTGGGTGATCGATCCCTCGACGGGCGAGGTCCGCCAGGGGGACGGGGAGGTTGAGAGCGTGGTGACGGGGACCGCGGAGGACCTGGCGTTGATGATCGCCGACGAGGTGAACCTCGGGGCGCTGATTCGTTCCGGGCGCGTGCGGCATCTGACCGCGCGCGAGGATGTGGAGACTGGAGAGCTCGCGCGGGCGATGAAGGGCGCGCTCGAGCTGCTCAGAGCACCGCAGCTACGCGCGGACGGCTCAAGGGACGCGGCGAGCGGGCGATGAGCGCGCTGGCGGAGCTGCTCGAGCTCCTGCACGACGCACACGGCCGCCTGTCCAGCTTCGAGGCCGAGTACCGGGACTGGAGCCAGCCACGCCCGAGCCGGGAGCTTGTCGTCGATCGCTCGGAGATTGCCAACGGGCGGTTTCGTGGGCGCTGGCGGGGTGCGGGGCCATGGCCGACGGAGATTGTGGCGACGCGCAGGTTCTGGCTTCAGCGCCCCGATCGTCTCCGCGTCGAGGAGCTGCGCAACCACCGGCTCGTGCGATTGGGGATCCGCGATGATGCCCAGTGGTGGCGATGGGATCAGGTGGAAGGAGCGAGCAGTGGCAAAGCTTCCATGACCGGAGCCGACGCAGGGACGCTGCCGCCGCTGCTCTCACCGCCGCTGCTTGACCCAGTGCGACTGGTCGCGGGGCTCCGCTTCGAGCCGGCCGGCGTGGGCGAGCGCACCGGGCGAAAGGTGCTGCGAGCCCGGGCGCGGCGGCGTGGGCAGCCGAGCTCATGCGACCGCGTCTCGCTTGAGCTCGAGTTCGACGCCGAGCACGGGACGGTGCTCCGCCGCGCCGGGTTCGAGGATGGACAATGCGTCCAGCTAACCGAAGCGCTCGCGGTTCGCTACGGCCCTGAGATCGATCCTGAGCGGTTCGCGTTCCTCTCGCCTGATGGTAAGCCGGCGCGGGAGATCGAGGCGCCCTGAGAAGCGACCGCGAACGGGGCGCAGCCCGCTGTGGCGCCGGACGCAACGGCAACGGTCGGCGTCCGGCGTTGAGGGCGGTTGCTTGACCCACGCCCCAGTCCGGCAGGGGCAAGTGGCTGACGCTCGTGTTCGGATCGCTTGAATTTAGGCCCGGTCCTGGCGGAACCGATTATGGTGGCGTCAAGAGCGAGCACGAGACGACGCTCCGCAACTGACGTCCGTCTAGCGTTCGTACACGCCTTTCCATGCCTGCCACCGGATTTCCCGGCGACCACGGGGACGACGACCCCCTGGTCCGCCGCTATCAGCTCGGACCTCCATTGGTCTTATGGAGAAGCGATACCGGCAGCACTTCGTCGTTGAGCTTCGGCGAGCGACGGCGACGGGGCAGCTCTGGAGTCTCTGGCGGAGCGCCGGTGGATCTACCGGAACGCTGGTCAACCGAACCGGAACTGCATGGGAGCTGGCCGGCGTCCTCGTTGTCGCGGGAGAGGCTCGACGTGATGCAGCCTTGGTGGAGGTAATCGGCGGCGCGCAGACTGATCGCTTCGTGAACTTTGTCCGCAGCGCGAATGGCTGCTCGTCACGACCAGAAGGAGTCACATATAGACCAGCTTGATGTGCGCGAGCTCCATGCTGACGGTCGCGTTCTCGAAGAGCGAACCGTTGACCTCCCACCAGCAGCATCCGAATCTCAGCTTCCAAGTCGATGGCGCCGCCGCTGGGGTGGTATCCGCAGCATTCCTGCCGGACGGTGCTCGTTTAGCTCGCTCGACGATTGATGGAAAGTCCTCAGCCCGGTATTGGCACCTCGGGCGTGCGCGCGACGGTGGCGGCGAGGATCAGGAAGGACATCCGCCGACGGTCGGCGGGGTCCGCGGCGGCCATCTCATCGTGCGCGTCGAGCAGGGCCGTGATCGCTGCGAACACGGGTGCGTCGTCGATCTCCTGCGGCACCTCGCACGCCAAGCGCGCCAGCGCGAGCATCTCTGCGCCCTCTGCGCCACGCATCGTCATGATCGTGCCGAGCAGGAGGAACTCCGAGACACGGTCCAGCAGCACGTGTGGTGCCCGCTCGCGCTCCCCGGGCGCGGGACCGCACGCTACGAGTTCCGAGCCAGCCGCGATCCGCAGCGCCTGATCGGAGGCGACCGAACGGATCTGCACTGGCGAGAGACCTGCCTGGAGCGCGCAGCGCAGCATGAACGCCGCCGAGATCGCCGTTGTCCCGTACGGCGCATCGCTGGCGAACAGGATCTGTCCGGGCGCGATGAGGGAGAACAGCGTGCTCAGGTCCGCTGGCATGAACCAGGCCGTGTCGAACAGCAAGTTCGGATGCTCCGGCGCTACGCGCCAGATCCAAGAGAGGTCGCAGATGGCGGCATGGGCAAGGATCAGGCGCGCGTCCGGGAATACACCGGCCAGGGCCACGGCGTGGCGCCCCAAGGCGGGAATACCCCGGCCGGCGTGAATCAGCACCGGCAGCCGGCGCTCGTGGGCCAGCGCGACCAGCGAGCGAACGACCGGATGATCGAGCGTAAATTCCTCCGCCCGCGGGTGGAGCTTGATTCCGCACGCGCCGGCTGCAAGGCAGCGCTCGGCTTCTGAGACCGCATCCGCACCCGCATTCGGGTTCACGCGGCAGAACGCGTGCAGGACGCCGCCGCTGTCGCGGACGGCCTGCAGCACCGTGTCGTTTGCCGGCGGGTAGCCGCCGGGCTCGTGCATCGGGAAGACGAACGCTCCCCGTGCCGACGCGAGCTCCAGCACAGCGAGGAGCTGATCGCGGCTCTGGCTCATGCCATCGGGATCGTTCTGGCCGATGTGCGTGTGGGCATCGAACAGCTCGATGCCCGGAACCTGGTCGAGCACGATCTCGGTCCAGGGGCGCAGTAGGGTATTGAGGTCCACGACGGGATTCGTACCATGAATACGATGTCCGCCGCTCTCACCGACCGTTGCCTGAAACGTATGCATCTGTTTCATGCAGCCTCCGATTGCTCGGAGGCGGTGCCCGTCTTGCCCACCGGGGTGGTGCGGGCTACGCGGTCGACCCGTTGCCCGGCGCGGCCGGGTCTGACATGGGTTCTCGGTACGCCCGGGGTGATCGGGCGCGACCGC
>JALYUQ010000139.1 GCA_030853685.1 Actinomycetota bacterium
CGGGCCCCAACCGGATCGGCCAGGGGATCGAGTTCGACTACTGCTGCGTGCACGCCGCCCAGACCGTGCGCGAGTCAGGCCGCGACGCGGTCATGATCAACTGCAACCCGGAGACCGTCTCGACCGACTACGACTCCTCCGATCGCCTGTACTTCGAGCCGCTGACGCTCGAGGACGTGCTCGGCGTCTGCGCGGTGGAGAAGCCCGAAGGTGTGGTCGTCCAGTTCGGAGGGCAGACGCCGCTGAAGCTCGCCGCGGGCCTGCATGCCGCGGGCGTCCCGATCCTCGGCACGAGCATCGACGCGATCGACCTCGCCGAGGATCGCTCCCGCTTTGGGGCGCTGCTCGACCGGCTCGGCTACCAGGCGCCGCCGTACGCCACCGCTCACTCCGCGGCGCAAGCACTCGAGCGCGCCTGCGAGGTCGGCTTCCCGCTGATCGTCCGTCCCAGCTACGTGCTCGGGGGCCGCTCGATGGAGATCGTCTACAGCCCCGAAGGGCTGAAGGAGTATCTGGAGCGTGTCGGCTCCGAGCCCGGCGTGGCCATTTATCTCGACCGCTTTCTGGAGAGCTCGATCGAGGTCGACGTCGATGCGCTGTGCGACGGGGACACCGCCGCCGGAGGGGGTGGTCAGGTGTGGATCGCGGGGGTGATGCAGCACGTCGAGGAGGCGGGCATCCACTCAGGCGACTCGGCGTGCGTGCTACCGCCGCACGGGCTGGGGGTGCAGATGCTCGAGCAGATTCGCGCCCAGACGCAGGGCATCGCGCGGGCGCTCGGCGCCGTGGGCCTGCTCAACGTCCAGTTCGCGATCCACGGCGTCGACGGGCTGCACGTGATCGAGGCGAACCCGCGGGCGTCCCGGACGGTGCCGTTCGTGTCAAAGGCGATTGGTCTCCCGCTCGCCAAGCTCGCCTGCCGGATCCTGCTCGGCGCGCGAATCGCCGACCTGGATCTGCCCGATCCGGCGGCCCTGCCGACCGCCACCTCGGACGGCTACGTCTGCGTCAAGGAGGCGGTGCTGCCCTTCAACCGCTTCACCGGCGCGGACTCGCTGCTCGGTCCGGAGATGCGCTCGACCGGCGAGGTGATGGGGATCGCCCGTGACTTCCCGACCGCGTTCGCCAAGGCTCAGGCGGCGGCCGGATCGAAGCTGCCGAGCGCGGGAACCGTGTTCATCACCGTGGCCGACGGCGACAAGCCCGCGGCGACCGGCGTGGCCACGGTGCTGCACGACGCCGGCTTGAGGATCGTCGCCACGCGCGGCACGGCCGAGGCGATCCGCGGCATGGGAATCCCGGCGCAGACGATCAACAAGATCGGGGAGGATTCTCCGCACGTGGTCGACTGGATCGAGCAAGCGAAGGTGGACCTCGTGATCAACACCCCGGTTGGGACTGGCGCACGCAGCGACGGATACGAGATCCGATCGGCGGCGGTGGCGCGGGGGATTCCATGCATCACGACGATGGCGGGTGCGATGGCGGCGGCACTTGGGGTTGCCGCCGCCAGCCGAGGCGAGCCCGAGGTGCTTTCGCTTCAGGAGATCCACGCCGGCGGCGGCGTACGTTGAGCGCTGTGTGAATCACTCAGCTCGCAAACAGCGGCTTTTCAGGTGCGGCTTCGACGACACGTGAAGGCCCTGCAAACCGTGCTATTTGGCGCAACCATGCTCGATGATGCTCAACCTCAGGTCGAGGTCGAGTCAAATTGCGCCGGTGGCCCTTGATCGCCCGGCCTCAAGATGTATAGTCGCGCCGATGCCGCCGATGCCGCCGGTCAGCGAATCGCCCGCAAAAGCCGTCGCCGCGCCGGAACGCTCGCTCGTCCAGCGCATGGAAGCGCTGGCCCGTGCGAACGACATACGCAGCCGGCGGGCGCAGCTCAAGCGCGATCTGAAGGGTGGCCGCCAGCCGATCCACGAGCTGCTGCTCGCGCCCCCCGAGTATTTGGAGACCGCCAAGGTCTTCGATCTGCTGCTCGCGGTTCCCAAGTACGGGCGCGTGAAGGTGCAGAAGGTTCTCTCTCAGTGCAGGATCTCTCCGAGCAAGACGATTGGTGGTCTCTCCGAGCGTCAGCGCGGCGAGCTGGTCGCACTTCTGCGCCGTCGCTAGGAGCGCAGGTCGCTCTCGCCTCTACAGGTGCGCAGCGGTGCGAGTGAGCGTTGATCCGGCTGACCGTGGCACAGGTGCTCGTCATTACCGGGCCCTCCGGGGTGGGAAAGGGCACGCTGATCCGCGGTCTGCTCGAGCGTCTCCCAGAATTGGAGCTCTCGGTCTCGGCCACGACGCGCCGGCCGAGACCGGGTGAGCGCGAGGGCTCCGACTATCACTTCTTGACAGTTGATGAGTTCGATCGGCACGTGGCGGCCGGGGACTTCGTCGAGCACGCCGCCTACTCCGGGCACCGGTACGGCACGCTGCGCTCAGAGCTCGAGCGCCGCTTGAACGCCGGGGTGCCCCTGGTGCTGGAGATCGAGGTTCAGGGGGCCCGTCAAGTTCGGGTCTCGCTGCCCGAAGCGACCGCGGTCTTCATCGCGCCACCCTCGCGCGAGGCGCTCCGTGCACGGCTGGTCGGCCGCGGCACCGACGACGCCGATCAGGTCGACGAGCGGATGCGAACCGCCGAGCGAGAGCTCGAGGCTCAGCCGGAGTTCGCACACGTGGTCGTCAACGACCGCCTGGAGCAGGCGACAAACGAGTTGGTCGTGATCGTTCGCGGCGCGCTGGGGCCGTGCTGAGGAAGGATCGCGCCGACCAGCCCCTATCCGCACGCTACGCTTAACGGACTCCAACCGCAAAGGACGCCCAGACCTTGATCTCCCCCCGCATCGACAAGCTGCTCGAGCACGTGGACTCCGACTACGCGAGCGTGATCGTTGCCGCCAAGCGCGCGCGCCAGATCAACTCCTACTACCACAACCTCGGCGAGGGGACGTTCGACGAGTTTCCGCCGCCGATGATCGAGACGCACTCCAAGAACTACCTGACGATCGCGCTGGAGGAAGTCGCCCACGGCAAGTTGAAGTACCGCTACCGGTAGGCGAGCACCGTGGCCCGGTTGCTCCTCGGCGTGAGCGGCGGGATCGCGGCCTACAAGGCGCTCGAGCTCGCGCGGCTGGCGGTCAAGGCCGGCCACGGCGTGCGGGTGATCCAGACCACGGCGAGCCGGCGCTTCGTCGGGGCGGCGTCATTCGAGGCGATTACCGGGGCGCCGGTCCTGAGCAGCGAGTTCGAGTCTGACTCCGCGCGCGGCGCCTACCCCGGGGAGCCGTTTCCCCACCGGGCGCCGATCAGCCATCTGGCCCTGGTGGACCGCGCCGAGCTCTATCTGATCGCCCCCGCCAGCGCGAACACGATCGCAAAGCTCGCCCACGGTCACGCCGACAACCTGCTGAGCACCGCCGCCCTCGCCGCCCGCTGCCCGGTCGCGGTGGCCCCGGCGATGAACAACCACATGTACCTGCACCCCGCCACGCAGGCCAACCTCGAGCTGCTGAGCGCTCGCGGGGTGAGCGTGATCGGCCCCGAGGAAGGCGCCCTGGCCTCCCATTCCGAGCACGGTATCGGCCGGCTGGCCGAGCCGGCCGCGTTGCTCGAGGTCTGCGAGCGCTTGCTGGCCCCCCCGACGTTGGCCGGGGTGCGCGTCCTGATCAGCGCGGGCGGCACACGCGAGCCGATCGACAGCGTCCGCTTCATCGGCAACCGCTCCTCGGGCCGGATGGGGTTCGCGCTCGCGGGCGAGGCCGCCCGCCGCGGCGCCGAGGTGACCGTGATCGCGGCCAATGTCAACCTCGAGGCTCCACCCGGGGTGCGAGTGCATGCGGTGGCCACCGCCGCCGAGCTCGCGCACGGGTGCAGGCGCGAGTTCGAGCGCTGCGACGTGTTGCTGATGGCGGCGGCGGTCGCCGACTTCCGTCCCCGCCGCCCAGCGGCTGGCAAGCTGAAGAAGGACGCCGGTACACCCGTGATCGAGCTCGCCCCGACCAGCGACGTGCTCAGCGACCTGGTCGCTCGCCGACGCCGGCGACAGGTGATCGTCGGGTTCGCGGCCGAACACGGCGAGGACGCCCTCGTATACGGCCGCCAGAAGCTCGCAGGCAAGGGGCTCGACGCGATCGTCGTCAACGACATCTCGCGCCCGGAGATCGGCTTCGACGCGGCCGAGAACGAGGTGACGATCCTCACGCGCGACGGCGACGGCGGCGGCGACGACGGGGGTGGCGGCCACAACGGGGGTGGCGGCCACGATCACGACGGCGAGCACCGCCACGACGAGCACCTGGTCACGCAGACGAGCAAGGATCACGTTGCGCGCGCGATCCTGGACGTCGTGCAGCGCCTGCGAGAACGCAATGCCGCGGCAGGCAGAGAGCCGACGGGTGGACTCCGAGCAGACACCGGTAGCGCGGCCGGGATCTGACGCCCCCGCCGCCCTCGCGCGGCGGCTCGCGGACAACGTCTCGCGCGCGGTACAGGTCCGCCCCGAGACCTTGACGCACCTGCTGGTCGCGTTGCTCGCCGAGGGCCACGTGCTGGTGGAGGACTATCCCGGTGTGGGCAAGACGGCACTGGCGCGAGCGCTCGCGCGCTCGATCGACTGCCAGTTCGCGCGCGTGCAGTGCACCTCGGACCTGCTTCCTGCCGACGTCGTCGGCACCAGTGTCTACGACCAGCGCGAGCAACGCTTCGAGTTCCGACCCGGGCCGGTGTTCGCCAACATCGTGCTCGTCGACGAGATCAACCGCGCGTCGCCGAAGACGCAATCTGGCCTACTCGAGTGCATGCAGGAGCGGAGCGTCACCGTCGACGTGCACACCCACGAGCTCGCGCGCCCGTTCCTGGTGCTCGCGACCCAGAACCCGATCGAGTACGAAGGCACCTACCCGCTGCCCGAGGCCCAGCTCGACCGGTTCATGATCCGGATCTCGCTCGGCTACCCGACCCCCGCGGCCGAGGCGGAGATGCTCGCCGACCACGAGGGGGGGGACAAGGTGCTGGCGCTGGCGGTGGTCGCGACCGCCGCCGAGTTGCTCGGGGCCCAGGATGCCGCCCGGCGGGTTCACGTCTCAGCGCCGCTGCGCGACTACGTGGTCAAGCTCTCGAGCGCCACGCGCGAGGATCCCCGCGTCTACCTGGGAGCGAGTCCGCGCGCCGGATTGATGCTGCTGCGGGCCGCCAAGGCGCACGCGATGCTGCGGGGACGCGACCACGCCCTTCCCGACGACGTCCAGGCGCTCGCCGAGCCGGTCCTCGCCCACCGGTTGATGCTCTCACCGGAGTACCCGCGCGCCGCCGCACCGGATGTGGTCTCGGACGCGCTCGCGTCGGTACGCGCGCTGTGATCAAGCCGCCGTCCGGATTCGCGCGGTGGTCGGGCTCGGGGCGCGCCGGCGCGACGGCGCTCGCGGGTGGGGCGCTGACACTGGTCGCGTTCCTGTTCGACGCGGCGCCGCTGTTCGTCCCCGCACTCGCCCTCGTCCTGCTGGGCGGCTGGGCGCCGGCATGGGTGTGGCTCGGCGTGCACGGAGCACGCATCGACCGGCGCCCGCATGCCGAGCGGGTGCTCGAGGGAGAGGCGCTGCCGACGACGATCGAGGTTCGGCGCGGGCGCCTGCATCCGTCCTCGATCGAGGTCTGCGATCCGCTCGCCGAGGCTCCGGTGCGCCTGAGCCTGAGGGGATCCGGGCGCGTCGTCACGATTCGCTCGAGCGTCAGCTTCGACCGTCGCGGACGCCGTCGCCTGGCGTCGCCCTCGATCACCTTC
>JALYUQ010000016.1 GCA_030853685.1 Actinomycetota bacterium
ATTCCGTGTCCGCAATCAGAACGACATGTGCAATACTTGCGTGCATGCAAGCAAGTACCTCTTTGAAGCGGGGCCTCCAGCCTGCGAGAGCAACCGAGACCACGGTCCCCACGAGCGCCGCCATCACCGGCCCCGCATACGCGACCCCCGGCGCCCCAGTGCCAGCGCCCGTCTTCACAGCCGCTACGCCCGCCCCGGCAGGCGCAACCCCGGCGCCCACCACCCTCGGCAGCGACCTCTGCGCCGTCGTCGCGTACCTGCACAAGAACTGCAATTCCGAAGTGCTGGAGGCGTTCGGCGCGCTGGAGCTGACGCTGACCCAGATCAAGCTGCTGCACTACCTCGAGCAAGCGCGGAGCGCGGTGACCCTCAAGCGGGCGGCCGAGCTCGTTCACGTCTCGTTCCCCGCCGCCAGCCGCGCCGTCGAGGATCTCGTCCGCCGCGGCTACGTGGAGCGCAGCGAGGACCACGACGATCGCCGCTACAAGCGTGTTGCACCGACGGAGGCCGGCCTCGCCGTCACCCGCCGCCTGGCTGCCGCGCGCCTGCACGGTCTGGAGCAGTTCACGCAGACATTGACCGACCACGAGCGTCGCACCCTCGGCCCAGCGCTCTCATTGCTCTTGCAGCGCCCGGACGTCGCGGCCTGCCGACCGGAAGGCTCCACTTCATGACCACACGTATTGCAGCCCACCGCCACCGCCTCGTGAACGATGCCAACAGCCGCTGGTGGACGCTCGGAGCGATGTGCTTCGCGCTGTTCATGATCATGCTCGACAACACCGTCGTGAACGTCGCGCTGCCTTCAATCCAGCGCGATCTGCATGCTTCGCTGTCGGCGCTCGAGTGGACGATCAACGCCTACACGCTCACGTTCGCGGTCCTGCTGGTGACCGGCGGGCGCCTGGGCGACATCTTCGGGCGCAGGAAGCTGTTCCTGTTCGGAGTCGTCGTGTTCGGGCTCTCGAGCTTCGCGATCGGCTTCGCGCCTGACGACACCACGCTCGTCGCCTTCCGAGCGGTGCAGGGCATCGGCGCGGCGTTCATGATGCCCGCGACGCTCTCGATCATCACCCAGGCCTTTCCGCCCAACCAGCGCGGGATGGCGATCGGGACGTGGGCCGGCGTGAGCGCGCTGGCGCTCGCGATCGGGCCCGTGCTCGGCGGCTTTCTCACCGAGCAGGTGAGCTGGCGCGCGATCTTCTTCATCAACCCGCCGATCGCCGTCGGCGCCGTCGCGGTCACGCTGTTCGCCACCCGCGAGTCCCGCGACGAGGGCGTCTCCCGCAAGATCGACTTCCCCGGAATCGCGGCGATCACGGTCGGCCTGACGGCGCTCGTGCTGGCGCTCGTGGAGGGCAACCTCTGGCACTGGGGCTCGCTCAGGACCGTCGGGCTGCTCGCCGTCGCGGTCGTGGCGATCGGCGCGTTCGTGCCAATCGAGCTGCGCACCCGGGCGCCGATGGTCGACTTCAGCTTCTTCCGCTCGCGCACGTTCCTGGGGGCGAACCTCGTCGCGTTCCTGATCTCGTTCGCGATGCTGGCGATGTTCTTCTTCATGGCGCTCTACCTGCAGAACGTCCTGCACTACTCGCCGCTGCAGACCGGCGTGCGCTTCCTGCCCACGACCATCATCGTCATCGTCGTGGCGCCGCTGGCGGGCCGCCTGTCCGACAAGGTCGGATCGCGCCCCCTGATGACGCTCGGCTTGGCGATCGTCTCCGGCGCGCTCTTCATCCAGTCCCAGATCACCGTCCACAGCGGCTACGGACTGCTGCTGCCCGGGTTCGTCTTGATGGGCCTTGGCATGGGCCTCGTGATGTCGCCGATGAGCACCGCGGCGATGAACGCCGTCGATCGCACCAAGGCCGGGGTCGCGTCGGGTGTTCTCTCGATGAGCCGGATGGTCGGCGGCACCTTCGGCGTCGCGGTTATGGGAGCGCTCGTGGCGACGATCGGCCGCGCGAAGATCGACTCGGGCCTCCCCCACCTCCCCGCGGGCACCCGCGCTACGATCGCCAATTCGCTCGGCACCGGCGGCATCACCGGGCACCACGTTTCAGCCCAGGTCGCCGCCACGGTGCGCGAGGCGTTCGTCTCGGCGCTCGGTACCGGGCTGACGATCGGCGCGGCCGTGACGCTCGGCGGAGCGGTGCTCGCGTGGACCCTGATCCGGCACTCGCCCCAGTCCGAGGACGCCGAGCGCGAGCCTGGAGGCGAGCGTGAGGAGACCCCGAGCGAAGAGCCCGCGCTCGCGCTCGTCTGAGCCCTTTCCAATCTCTGGCACGCCCAGCCCGCGGGCGGGCGTGCCAGCGCCAACGCCGATCCTGGATACCATCCGCCCTCTGAGACCGTGATCCCGAGTAGGAGGGTGTGCGTGGCAGTCGATCTGAGCAACGTGGCGAGAGTTGACACCGAGCCGGGTGAGCTGCCCGGCACGATGGCCGCCTGGGTGATCCGCGCGGATCGCTTAGGAGAGCCGGCGGATGCCTTCCAGCTCGAGCAGATCGAGGTTCCGCAGCCTGCCGCGTTCGAGGTGATCGTGCGGGTCATGGCGGCAGGCGTGAACTTCAACAACGTCTGGGCCGCGCTCGGCGAGCCGGTCTCGGTGTTTCGCTACCACCCGGACGAGGATCACCACATTGGCGGCTCCGACGCGTCGGGAATCGTTTGGAAGGTAGGCGCCGGGGTCACCCGCTGGAAGCCCGGCGACGAGGTCGTGGTCCACTGCAACCAGGCCTCTTACGAGGATCCCGAGGTCCACGGCCTCGACCCGCTGGCGGCGCCTTCGCAGAAGATCTGGGGCTATGAGACGAGCTGGGGCTCGTTCGCCCAGTTCTGCAAGGTGCAGGCCCAGCAGCTGTTGCACAAGCCAAAGCACCTCGCGTGGGAGGAGGCGGCCTCGTATGGGCTCACCTATTTCACCGCATACCGGATGCTGATCGACCGCTGCAAGCTCCAAGCCGGGCACAGGGTGCTGATCTGGGGGGCGGCCGGCGGTCTCGGCGTGTTCGCCACTCAGCTCTGCAAGCTCACCGGCGCGGACGCGGTGGGCGTGGTCTCCAGCGAGCCAAAGGGCAAGCTGACCGAGCAGCTCGGTGCGAAGGGCTACATCGATCGCTCCGAGTTCACAGGGATGATGCGCCTCGGCGGCGAGGGCGCCGCCGAGGAGAAGGCGCGCTTCAAGGAATCGAGGCGCTTCTGCAAGGCGGTCGAGGAGATGCTCGGCGGGCCGCCCGACATCGTCTTCGAGCACGTCGGCAAGGCGACCTTCCCCACCTCGGTGCTGGCGGTCAAGCCGTTTGGCAAGGTGGTGATCTGCGGCGCCACCTCCGGCTATCAGCTCGACTTCGACGTGAGGTACCTGTGGATGCGTCAGAAGGAGATCATCGGCTCGCACTTCGCCAACGCGTGGGAGGCCAACAAGGCCAACGAGCTGATCGAGGAGTCAAAGGTGCGCCCGGTGCTGTGGCGAACGATGGGCTTCCCGGAGGTCGCCCGCGCCCACCAGCTCCTGCGTGAGAACAAGCACTCCGGCAAGATCGCGATTCTCGTCGGCGCCACCGGCGAGGGTCAGGGAAAGACGGCTGACGGACCGGGCGCGATCCGCGCCGAGGTCGGCGCCTGAGATGGCCGGGGTCGTCCAGATCCCGTGGTACGCGACGGTCCTGCGCCAGGAGAGCTTTGCCGAGCAGGTGTGCCAGCTCGCCCCTGTGGCGCTGCGCTACGGCGCGACCCAGTACTCAGTCCAGCGTTCACGCGACGACCGCTACAAGATCACGCAGATGGCGTGGTTTCAGACAAAGGCCGACTGGTACCACTACTGGGACAGTCCCGAGATGATCGAGTTCCGCGCCCGCAACTCAGGCCACTTCCAGATCCCCGTCATCTACGTCTGGCACGACGAGCTCGTCAGCGGGGCGCTCGCGCCGCAGGTCGCGCTCGAGCCGGCGCCGGGGCCCGCCCCGCAAGCGGCCCCGCGGGCGGCGGTGTAGCTCCATGAGAAGGGGTCTTACTCTGACTACCGGTCCGGTTAGAATGTGAGCGATGTCCGCCAGCACGCGATCGGAGTGGGCAGATCACGCTCGTGCAGTGCTTGACCAGGCCGGGCGCCGCAAGGGCGCCGCGCGCAACGCGATAATCGACCTTCTGGGCAACCAATCGTGCGCGCTCAGCGCGCTGGAGATCGAGGATCTCCTGCGGGAGGGCGATCGGCGCGTGGCGCGTGCGAGCATCTACCGAATTCTGGAGCTCCTCATCGAGCGCGCCCTGATTACGCGCCTGGAGCTCGGCGACGGCACCGCTCGCTACGAGTTGGTCGATCCGGGCGGCAATCACCATCATCACCTGCTGTGCGACTCCTGCGGGCAGCTGGTTCCGTTTCACGACGGCGACCTGGAGCGCTCGATCGACCGGCTCTCGCGCCGGCTGGGCTTCCTCACCCACGACCACGAGATCGTCCTACGGGGCGATTGCAGCGCCTGCCGGAGCTGACCCGCTGAGGGTCAGGGCGGGTGGGCCACACCACCCCCCAGAGAGATAGGAATTAGTCTCAGTATCAGTGTATGCTTCCGGCGTGCTTCGTCGCGCCCTGTCCTCGCTTCCTTCAGTCCTGGCCCTCTCGGTGTTGATTGCCGGCTGCGCCACCAGCCGCAGCGAGACGAGCCACGGAAAGCTCGATGTCGTCGCGGGGGAGAACTTCTGGGGGAGCATCGCCACGCAGCTCGCCGGCGAGGAGGCGAACGTGAAGAGCATCATCGTCAACCCGAGCACCGATCCGCACAGCTATCAGCCAACCGCGCAGGACGCCCGCACGATCGCGGAGGGGAAGATGGAGGTCGTCACCGGCATCGGCTATGACAACTGGATGACACAGGCTCTCGCCGCCAATCCGGCCAGTGGCCGCGTCGTGCTCACGGTCGGAGATCTGGTCGGCCTCGAGGCAGGCGACAACCCCCACCAGTGGTACTCACCGACCAACGTGGTCGAGGTCGTCGATCAGATCGTCAGCGACTACGACAAGCTCGACCCCGCCGATACTGCGTACTTCGCCCAGCGCAAGCAAAGATTCCTTTCCCAGGGCCTCGCGCAGTACAACCGGCTACGGCGAGAGATCCGGGCCAAGTACGCAGGCGTTCCGGTCGGCTACAGCGAAAGCATCTTCCAGCCACTCGGAGAGGATCTCGGGTGCAAGCTGCTGACGCCATACAGCTTTACGAAGGCGATCGCCGAGGGCACCGACGTTACCGCGCAGGACAAGCAGACCGTTGACAGCCAGGCCCAGAACCACCAGATCAAGGTATGGGTCTACAACAGCCAGAACGTCACCCCCGACGTGCAGCGCGTCACCTCGATCGCCAAGGCGCAGCACATCCCGATCACGACCGTGACCGAGACGCTCTCGCCCGCCTCGGACAGCTTCGAGCAGTGGCAGGTCACCGAGTTGAAGGGCCTGATGGCCGCGCTGCATCAGGCGACGGGCAGATGAGCCAGCGGCCCGCCCCCGTTGCGGCCTGGAGGCACGGGCTGCCCCGCTTCGAAGCCCAGGCATCGCCACCACCGGCGGCGTCCGGGGAGCCCGCGGAGCCGGCGGTGCAAATTCGGGACGCTGCGGTCCGGCTGGGTGGGCGGACGATCTGGGAGCACGTCGCGGTCACGGTCGCAAGCGGCGAGCTCGTGGCGCTGCTCGGCCCCAACGGTGCCGGGAAATCGACGTTGCTGAATGTCATCCTCGGCCTGCAACCACTCGCCGCCGGCTACGCAAGCGTGCTGGGCCAATCACCGGGCGACGCGAACCACGCGATCGGCTACCTCCCGCAGCGGCGCAGCTTTGATGCCGGCACGCGCGTACGCGGCGTCGACATCGTGCGCTTGGGCCTCGAAGGCGCGCGGTGGGGGCTGCCGGTCCCCGTTCCCCGGCGCTTCGCTTCCGCTCGTGCCCGCGCGGCCTGCGAGCGTGTGCGCGAAGTGATCGAGCTAGTCGGCGCAAGCGCATATGCGCGCCGTCCGATCGGGGAGCTCTCGGGCGGCGAGCAGCAGCGGCTGCTGATCGCCCAAGCGCTCGTACGCCGCCCGCGAATGCTGATCCTCGACGAGCCGCTTGACAGCCTTGACCTCGCCAACCAGTCCCAGGTCGCCGCGCTCGTGCAGCGCATCTGCCGCACCGAGGGCGTCGCGGTCCTGCTCGTCGCCCACGACGTCAACCCGCTGCTGGGCTACTTGGACCGCGTGATCTACCTCGCCGCCGGGCGTGCGCTCGAAGGACCCGTCGCCAGGGTGATCACCAGCGCGACCTTGAGCGGGCTCTACGGAGTCCCGATCGAGGTGCTCCGCACCAGCGACGGGCGCCTGGTCGTCGTTGGCCATCCCGAAGCGCCATTTCATCACTCCCCGCGCCACGCCGAGGACTTGTCGTGAACCCGGCGCTCAGCTGGAACGTCCCATCGGACATCGACCAGCTCTTCAGCTATACGTTCATGGTCAACGCACTGGAGGCCGGCACGATCGCCGCGGTGATGGCCGCCCTGGTCGGCTGGTACATGGTCCTGCGCCGCCAGAGCTTCGCCGGGCACACGCTCTCGGTGATGGCCTTCCCCGGTGCCGCCGGCGCCGCGCTGGCCGGACTGCCGCTCGCGCTGGGCTATTACGTGGCGTGCACTGTCGCCGCGCTTGCGATGGGACCCGCCCAGCGGCGCAACGGGCACGCTTACGGCGCCGAATCGGCGGCGATCGGCACTGTGCAGGCCACCGGCCTGGCGATCGGGTTTCTCTTCCTCTCGCTCTACAAGGGCGTGCTCGGCAGCCTCGAGAGCCTGCTGTTCGGGTCGTTCCTGGGCATCAGCCCTCAAGAGGTGCTGACGCTGCTGGTACTCGCCGCACTGGTCTTGGCGGTGCTCGCCCTGATAGGACGACCGCTGCTCTTCGCTTCGATCGACCCGCTCCTGGCACGCGCGCGTGGTGTTCCGGTACGACTGCTCTCGACCGGCTTTCTCGTGCTGCTCGGCTTCGCGGTCGCCGCGACGAGTCAGATCACCGGTGCGCTACTCGTCTTCGCGCTCCTGATCACTCCGGCCGCGAGCGCCCACTCGCTTACATGCCGTCCGGCACTAAGTCTTGCCCTCACCGTCAGCTTCGCGCTGCTGACCACCTGGATCGGCCTCGGGCTCGCCTACTACTCCCCCTATCCGGTCGGTTTCTGGATCACGAGCGTCGCATTCGTGCTCTACCTGCTCGCGCGGCTCGCTCGCCTGGCCGGTGAGCGCGCCCGCGACCGGCGCGACCGGCGCGGGCGCGCCGGTGCTCCCCCGATGGCGGTGCTCGGCGCCTGATGCTCTCTCACGAGTTCGTGCGAAGCGCTTACCTGGCCGGCACCTTCATCGCCCTCGCGTGCGGACTGGCCGGCTGGTTCGTCGTCATACGTGGACAAGTGTTTGCCGGAGATGCGCTCAGCCACGTCGCATTCACCGGGGCGGTCGCCGCCGCCGCGATCGGGATCGACACGCGCATCGGCCTGTTCGCGGGCACGATCGGCTTCGCCGCCGTGATCGCCGGGCTCGGGCGGCGCACCACCGCGGACGACGTCACGATCGGCACCGTCTTCTCATGGATGCTCGGACTGGGAGTCTTCTTCGTCGCCCTCGCCGCCACCAGCACCGCTGGCGGGGAGAGCGCGATCACAGCCGCGGGCGCGCTCTTCGGCTCGATCTTCGGCCTCGGCGCGGCCGCGGCGCGGCTCGCCGCTGCAATCGGCGTCGCCGTCGTCCTGGCTCTGGCGCTGATCGCCCGCCCGCTGCTGTTCGCGAGCATCGACCCGGAGGTCGCGCGGGCCGCCGGCGTGCCGGTCCGCGTACTCGGCATCGTCTTCCTGCTGCTCGTCGGGGTCGTTGCGGGCGAGGCGACCCAGGCCGTCGGCGCCCTGCTGCTGCTCGGCCTGCTCGCCGCCCCGGCGGGCGCTGCGAGCCGGCTCACGGCCAATCCCTGGCTCGGACTCGCGCTCTGCGCCGGGATCGCCGTGGTTTCGATGTGGGGCGGACTCGCGCTCAGCTACCAAGTCCCATCGCTTCCGCCGAGTACCGCCGTCCTGCTGATCGCCGCCGGCGCCTACCTGCTGGCCGCCATCGCGCGCGCGATCCTTGACCACCGGGCCTCCCTCGCGTCCTGCTCGGTAACCGTCATCTGATTACTGGTGCTCGCTCGCGCGCAGCGCGAGCTCCAGCCAGAAGCGCGCGTCGGGATCGTCCAGCTCGCCGTCCAAGCACTCTCGCAACCGCGCCAGCCGGTAGCGCGCGGTCTGGGGATGAATCCCCAGCCGTTGCGCGACCGCCGCCAGCCGACCCTGCTCGGCCAGCCAAGCGCGGAGGGTCTCGGTCAAGCGGCGCCTGGCGCCGGCGGAAAGCCCGGCGAGCGCCGCGAGCCGATCCCGGGCCAGCTCCTGCGCGAGCAGGGGATCGCTTCGTAGCAACAGCTCACCCGCGTGCTCGCGTGCGGCGATCAGCGTTGGCGCGTCACCGGCGAGCTGCAGCGCGGCGCGTGCCCGCGCCAGGCTAACCGCCGCTTGCGCCCATTCGACGCTTGTGCCAAGCCCCGCCCTGGCGCCGGCCCCGAAGACCGCGCGCTCGATCTGCGCGCGGCGGCCGGGAGCATCCGGATCGGGCACGATCGCACAAGTGAGCTCGCCGAAGCTCTCGGCGATCGCGCCGGGAAGCCTCGAGGCGGCGGCGTCGCGCCGGTCACCCGCGATCGCCACCACCGCCAGCGTCCTGGGCAGGGGCCAGCCTGCCTGCGCGGCTGCCGCCTCAGCGGCGCTCATGTCGGCCGGAGGATCGCGCACGAGCAGGCGTACCAGCCTGCGGCGCCGGAGCTCAGCCTGACCCGCAGCGGCGGACTGCTCGAGCGCATGACCCTCGGCGGACTCCGCGGAGAGGACATCGATGTAGGCGAAGATCGACTCGGCCAGCAGGTATAGGGTGTCGGGCTCGATCCCGGCCGCGACGCCCGTGGCGGCGAACCGCCGCCATGCGACCCTGGCCCCCAGCCTGTAGGCGCTCAGCAATGAGTCGAGGCTGCGTCCCGCGCGCATCTCACCCCGGCCGAGGGCGACGTATACATCCGATCGCTCCACCGGCCCACCGGCTTCGATCTCGTCCAGCAAGTGTTGTAGCGCCTCCTGCACGCCCGCCCGGATGCCCGCCCCGAACGGACCCTCCACCGGACGCGCGTACGCCGGGACCGTGCGGACCGCCTCGATCATCTCGTCCGCCACGTCGGAGAGGACCGGGCGCAGCACACCGGCAATCGCCGACGGAAGCTCATGCCAAGGCTGTATTGGCTCGATGGACATTTCTCATTTAGTTCTGGGGGCCTTCGGCCGTACGCGGATCGGTGAAATGGGGGAGGATCCCCGGGTCGCCCGTTGACGTCGTTTTTTCCTTGGTGCCTGTGTGCCCGTGTTTAGTTTGACGCAGGGTCCTCCCCCGGTGTAGCGGATTGTTGCCTTTGAGCACGCTCATCAGAATCGTCTGTCTTGGAGGCCCGCCGGGCGGCGTGTCGGCGATCTGCGATTCCAGGAGGAGCGATGGGACGGGTTTTTGAGCAGGTGTTCGAGCGCGTCGCGGGGCTTGACGTGCACAAGGCGCAGGTCACCGCGTGCGTGCGAGTTCCGGACGCGGCGGGGCAGCGGGTGGTGCATCTGGCGGAGTTCTCCACGACCGTCACGGGTCTGCTCGCGCTGGCGGACTGGCTGAAGGCGTTTGCGGTCACGCATGTCGCGATGGAGGCCACCGGCGTGTATTGGCTGCCCGTCTGGCACATCCTAGAGGATGACTTCGAGTTGCTGTTGTGCAACGCGGCGCACGTCAAGAACGTTCCGGGTCGCAAGACCGATGTTGGCGATTCGGTGTGGTTGTGCCAGCTCGCGGAGGCCGGCCTGTTGCGGGCGAGCTTCGTTCCGCCCAAACCGATCCGCGATCTGCGGTTGTTGACGCGGTATCGCCGCACGCAGATCGATGAGCGCAGGCGCGAGACGCAAAGGCTGCACAAGGCGCTGGAGGAGACCGGGGTCAAGCTCGACTGCGTCGCGACGGACATCCTTGGGAGGTCCGGACGGGCGATGCTCGACGCCTTGGTTGCCGGCACGACCGATCCGGAGCTGTTGGCCGAGCTCGCGAAGGGCCGGCTGCGTCCGAAGATCCCCGCGCTGCGGGAAGCACTGGAGGGACGGTTCGAGGCGCTGCACGCCGTCTTGATCGGCGCGATCCTTTCCCACCTCGACTTCCTCAACGCCCAGATCGATGAGATCTCGGCGGCGATCGAGGAGCAGATGCGCCCTTT
>JALYUQ010000020.1 GCA_030853685.1 Actinomycetota bacterium
GCGGGCGGCGGGCTCGGCGTCCGGGGCGCGGACGCCGTCACGATCATCTCGTCCATGAAGTTGAGGTAGACGCTCGCAGACTCAAAGCGGCGCAGCGGCGCCAGCGCGGTGCTCAGCGCCGGATGCAGGCGCGCCGCGCGTTCGGCGATGAACTGGAAGGACACGTACTTGCCGCCAAAGCGCGGCGTCGAGGTCTGCACTTCCAGGCCGGCCGACCGCAGCAGCTCGGAGATCGTGGAGGGAGTGAAGTGGTAGATGTGCTCGGCGTGCTTGTAGTGGTGCCAGCGGCTGCCGAGCAGGCGCGCAAAGGCGCTGTCGATGTTCTGGGTCTCGAGCACGAGCAGTCCCCCCGGTGCCAGCAGCTCACGCGCCTGCACGAGCAGGGCGCGCGGGTCCACCACGTGCTCGACGAGGTCCCAGAGCGTGATCAGGTGAAATGATCGCTCCGCGAACGAAGCGCTCTGAAGCGTTCCCACGTGAACTGTGGCAAAACCGAAGTGCTCGCTGGCGTGGCGCGCGATCGTCTCGGAGACCTCGACGCCGTGGGCCTCGAACCCACGTTCGCGCAGTGCCTGCATGCAGAACCCGGCCGCACAGCCGATGTCGAGTGCCCTGCCGCCCTGCGGGCCGTGCGCCAGCACGAAGCCGAGCCTGCGCCTGAAGGTCTCCAGGTAGAGCGGCTCGTCAGCGCGGTAATCGTGGTAGCCGAGCGTCTTGGGCGACCCCGAGCGCCAATAGGAATCGTCGACGTACATCTCGGCCAGGCCGTCTTCGCCAAGCCTCGGGGTTACCCAGCCGAGCCCGCACGAGCTGCAGCGCCGGACGCTGTAGGGCGACTTCTCGAATGCGACGACGGATCGCTCAGACCCGCACATCGGGCAACTGGAGATCACGATCGCCTGCGGCTCCCCCGGCCCGCAGGCCGGGGAGCCGCCAGACCGCGGCGAAGCTCCGACGCTCATCAGCCGAAGTACTCGCTCTCGGTCGCGACGGCCTCGCGGCCGGCATCGCGCTCCCCCACCGTCGTCCAGGCTCGCCCAGTCGCCGGAGATCTTCTCAGGGGCACGACTTCCCCGTGTACCGCCCGCAGAACAACTCGTACAGCGTGCGCCCGAAGCGCTTGAGCACCCAGCCTTCGAAGTTCTCCTCGCTGTGGTGGCTGAGACCGGTGCGCTCGGTGAAGCGGACCCAGAAGTAGTCCAGGAACGACTTCACGAGTATGCGGCGGGGGAGGTTGCGCAGGACGTTTCCCGCCTGCAGCGGGTAATCGAAGAACTTCCCGAACAGCAGGATGCGCGACAGCCGGTGGGCCTTGCGGCAATTGCCGTCCAGAATCCGATGGACGTGCTCGATCAGCTCGGGGTGGGTGGTGTGAAAGCGATGGGGGCCCGAAGTCGTAGGACCAATACTCGCCATCGGCGCCACCTGGGCCACCTTCGTCACCTCCGCCCGCTCCATCCTGAATGAACGAGGACGCCATCCCGCCCGGGTGCTGCTCACGCTCGAGCACCGTCACCTCGACTCCGGCCAACGCAAGCTCATAGGCGCACGCGAGGCCGGTGAGGCCTCCCCCGAGGACGAGCGCTCGCTGACTCATGTGGGCGGTGATGGTACTGCGAGATGCCGCGTGGACCTTCGCCCCCGAACTGTCCGCTTGCCGACCGGCGCTACGCGGCGCCAACCCGCCGAGACGCCGAGTGCCCCCAGCACGATGATGAACGGATCGGCCGGAGAGCGATAGCGCGTGTCCCCCGTTCCTGTCCGAGTTCCACTCACTGCACTCGCACCGTCGGGCGCGCGTGCCGCGGGGCTGGGCAGAGCAGTTGACCGTGCAGGAGCGCATGCTCGCCCCCTTCTGGGAAGGCTCGCTGCCCGCAGGCGAGCGAATGGAGGTCATCGCTTCCCCGTTCGAAGAGATCGAGCGGGCAATCGCGGAGCGCTTCCGGCCCT
Source organism: Actinomycetota bacterium (assembly GCA_030853685.1). Classification (GTDB taxonomy): domain Bacteria; phylum Actinomycetota; class Thermoleophilia; order Solirubrobacterales; family Solirubrobacteraceae; genus Palsa-465. Next base: position 1,951 of record JALYUQ010000020.1, read on the forward strand.
CGGCGCCCCGCTCGCTCGCGCTGTCGGCGAGCGAGCGTGCGCAGCGCAAGGCGCTCCGAGCCGGGCGGGCCCTCAGGCGCAGGGCGTCGGCGATCCTCGCAAGCTCACGCTGACTCGACCAGAGGATGGCGCCCGCCCTGCGCTAGTCGACTTCCAGGTGCCGGCCGGCGCAGCGGGCCCTCAGCGCTTGCGCGGTGCGGCGACCGGCACCGGCGTCGCTTTGAAGGTCGCTTCGATGCGCTCGAAGTCATGCGCCGCCGCCTGCAAGCGGCTGGACTGCGCGGCCTGGAAGACAAGCTGGATCAAGG
>JALYUQ010000025.1 GCA_030853685.1 Actinomycetota bacterium
CGGTGACGCCGACAGCCTGGGTCAGCACGCCGAACTGGGTACTGAGCCGCAGGTGCGTACGCGGCTGAGGCACGTCGGATGGGAGCTGGTAGCCATCCACCGGGACGGAGGCGGCGGAGATCGTGCCGTCGGACCCCTTCCCGCTCACGGTCCAAAGCGTCAACTGCGTTCCGGTTTGGCCTGGGACCAAGAGATGCTGCGCTGCGACGACGTAGCCGAGCGATGAGCTCTGCTGCAGGTTCACCGGGATCGGCGCGAGCGTCCCCGCGGGCCGTCGCGACGCCGCTCGTCGCGGACGAGCGCTGCAGCAGGCGAGAAGATCGAGATCACCAGGCTCGGTCGCACGGTCGCACGGCTCGTCCCCCAGAGGCGCTCGGTCGCTGAACGGATCCTCCCAGGGAGTGGCCATGACCGCAGCGGATGACGAGCATCTGTTCTCCACCGAAGACCCGTGGACGCGGGCGACGCGTGAGCGTGCTCCTGCTCGACACCCACGTGGTCCACTGGTGCTCGGCGGAGTCGCAACCTTCATGCGCCCACCAAGTCGACTTGGCACCGGAGTCCCGGCGCTCGTGCCAAGCGAGCGTCGGCCGTGAGGAGAACGACTTCGAGCAGCTCCGCGAGTGCCACGTAGGCCGCGTCGTACACCGTGAGGTTCTCGCGAAGCTCCCAGCAGCGCGCGAGCAGCGGTCGATGGGGCACTCTGCGCAGGGGCAGCTCGCCCAGATCGACGAGGGCAAGCTCGGCCCGCCGAGCATCCAGCTCCCCGATTTGGAGCTGACGGCGGATCACCGAGGTCGTCTCGAGGTCGATCAGCTCAGGCGCGATGACGGACTGCCCTCGTAGCCGCCCTCGCGCGATATCCCCGTCGGAGTCATCGTCTGCGAGAGCCGGCACGAGGGCGCTGGCGTCAACGACGAGCACGGTCCTCTCGCAGGAGCTGAGTGGATTCTGAGAATGAGACCGAGCCGCCGCTACGGCCGCCCGCACGGTCCAGCACCTCCTCGAGCGTCGGCCCGCTAGCTTCGGCGATCAGCCGGCTGCGCAGGTACTCCTGCAGCGACTGGTGGGCGGCGCCGGCTCGTCGACGCAGTACGGCATGCGTTTCGTCGGGGACGTCCTTGATCTGTATGCTTGGCATAGCGCCATAATGGCGTCGTCGGCGCCATTATGCAAGTGCCACTCTCGTGGGACGCTCACGGATAGGCATACCCTCCACCGAACGTTGCACTTGCACAAGCAGCTTCGGTCTGCCACTACTACGTTATGCGATCCATCGGAGAGCGGTCTACAGACCCTGGGATGCTCGTGCTGACGAGCTTGGCGGAAGGTCCCAAGCACGGCTATGCGATCACCCTTGACGTAGAGCAGCTCTCGGGCGTGCGACTCGGCCCCGGAACGCTCTACGGCGCGTTGTCCCGACTCGAGGGCAAGGGTCTGATCGAGGCGCTGCCGGCGGACGATCGCCGGCGCCCGTACCGCCTGACCAGCGCCGGCAGCGCCGCGCTCACAGAGCACTTGCACACCCTCGAGCGCGTGGCCCGCAGCGGCCTGGATCGCCTGCGCGTTGCTGGGGCGATCCAATGATCCGCCGGCTGGCCCGGCTGGCGCTGTGCCTCTACCCGCTGGCATTCCGGCGTCGTTACGGCCAGGAAATGAGCGCGCTGCTCGATCAGACGCCGCCGCGCGTGCCTGCAGTGCTCGATCTGTTGCGCGGGGCACTGATTGCCCACCTGCGCGCCCCGCCCGCCGTGGCCGGTCGCGTCAACGCCGGTGATCGTCTGCGGGCAAGCGCCAGCGGTCAGCTCGCCTGCTGGGTCGCGTTCGCTGCGGCCGGATTCGGGTTCTACAAGACCACCGAAGACGCACCGTTCACGGCAGCCGGCCACGCGCATTCCCTGCTCGGCGACGCTCACGTTGCGGTCCAAGCCCTGTCGATCGTCGCCTCGGCGGCGGTGCTGCTCGGCGCGCTGCCACTGATCCTCGCGGCGCTGGCTGCGGCCCGGCGACAGCCAAGCCTGCGGTTCACGGTGAGCGTGCCCGTCCTGGCCGTCGTGCTCTTGGCCGGCCTGACCGGGGTCTTGGTCCTGATTGCTCATTCCGGGCATTCCCATCGAGCCACTACGGCCGGTGGCGGCGCGTTCATCGCTTGGGGGCTCGCCGGGCTGGCGTGCTGCGCGGTCTGCGTTGTGGCGTCGCGAAGGGCCCTGTTCGCTGTCTCGCTGCCGCGTTGGCGTCTGATCGCTGCGCTGGCGTGCGGAACGCTCGTGAGCGGCGCGATGGCGGCGATGGCGTTTGCCACCGCCTTGTACGCGATCGCGCTGCCGATCGACGCATCGCACCTGGCCGGTGCCCCGAACGGGCCGCTTGGAGCGATCAGCACTGACGTATCGCTCGCCGCGCAACTGATCGTCATGCTCCTTGCTGAAACGCTCGCTGTGACCACTACGCGCCGGGGATGGCGCGTCGTGGGCCAGGTGGGCGCCGAGGGACCGAGGTAAGAGACATCGGCCAGATAGAGCTCGCCCTGCTCGCGGGGTGAATCCCTCTGCGTGCACAAGCCAGGCCAGGGCGGCCCGGCCGGCCAAGACGTTCTGACCGGACCCCATTCTTCGGTCACCCCGGGTGAGATCGTGCTGGTCACGCAGTACACGAGGACCTTCGGGTTGGAAGCGCTTTGCTGTTGTCCTCCGGGCACGAGGCCACCGGCCGCCGACGTGGGCACGGCGGACCCCGGACCGCAGCCCCGCGACCTGCCGAGCAGGCGCGTGCCCTCAGCCGCGCCTGCTGGCGCCCCTCACCCCCTCACCCGCTCACCCCCTCACCCCTCACCCACTCAGCGCGATCACCAGCTCCCGGATCGCGCCCGGGTAGCGGTACGCGATCCCGCCGTGCTTTCCGTCGAACAGCTCCAGCGAGTGCTCCACGCCGAGCTTGTCGAGCTCGCCCGAGAACGCCTGCGCCCCGAGGTCCAGGAAGTACTCGTCGCCGCGCCCAGCGTCCAGGTAGATGCGCCGCATGCTGCGCAGCGCCGCCGCGTGCACCGGAGCCATCCGCACGGGGTCGCGCTCCAACCACCGCGCCCAGATGTCCTCGACGAGGCGTCCCGTCGAGATCTCGAACGGAAGCAGCACCTTCCCCGGGTGCGCCGAGTCCGGCGAGTACGCGGATGCGTAGCCGTAGAGCTCGAACGGCTTGCCAAAGCGCCCCCAGTCAAAGCGCTCAGCCGCAGCGAGGCGCTCATGAAAGACGTGGTAGGAGCCCTCGAAGTGATCGCGCAGCTCTCGTGCGACCACCGGGAACTCGCGTTGGTAGCAGCACTCGAACAGCGCGTCGCCCGCGTGCGAGGCCAGTGCGCCGAACACGTCAGGGCGCAACATCGGCACGACCATGGCCCCGTAGCCACCTGAGGACTTGCCGGCCAAGCCCCGGTGCTCTCTGCTCGGCGCAGCCGGATAGCGCGCGTCGACGAACGGCACCACTTCGTCGCACAGATAATCCATATATCGGCCGGTGGCGGCCGAGTTCAGAAACTGCGAGCCGCC
>JALYUQ010000253.1 GCA_030853685.1 Actinomycetota bacterium
CTTGCGGCGCTTGACGATGGCCTGAACGCGCGGGGTGTCTCGTGAACGATCGTTGTCGGACACTTTGTGTTCGTCTGACTCGGCGTGGTCTCGCTGCTCAAAGTCGAGACAGCCGCATCTGGTCGAGAGCAGAGAGCTGGCCGAGAGGGCCGGATGGGGCAACGAAGCAGGAGCCGGGCTCGCACTCGGATCTGGGCGAAGGCGATGGTCGGTTGCGTGCCGAACGCGCCCGAGCCGCACGATCGGAAGTCGCCGGTGCAATCGTGCGCTGATCCCGGGCGCGGCGCAAAAGGAGTCGTCCGGAGCCGTTGATCCGGGCAGGGGCCTTTAGCGAACCCAGACGGGGTACTGGGGGTCGCGCGGCGGGATTTGAGTTCAAGGTCTTCGTGAGGATGCTGCCCCTGCGACCTGCTTGGATGGCGCGGTAAGTTCGTATCGGACTGCTGGCCTATGGCACGACTTGGATCGTGTCCCCCACCGGGCGCGGCGGCGAGCTAGAAGCGTCGTTGAGCAACTGACCCTCAGACGCAAACTGGGTTGAGCCTCCGCCGTCGAGGTTCATCGCGTTGACTGCGCCGAGCGAGCGCATCAGGTCGGCCTCCTCGGTAAGCGTCAGCCCGGCGCTCACACCGGGGATCCCGTCGGCGGTCGCGAGAAGCAGCCGGCCGCGGGCATCGACGCCGACGAACGTGCGGGCATGGCGGTCGGCCGAGAACGTGTAGTCGTTGAGATCGCGTGGGTCGAGCACGCCCTCGTTGACGGCGTCGATCGCGGTGCGGCTGCCACGCAGGAGCACCGGACCGGCACTCGCGATGCTCACCCGCGGGTTGAGCGGGAACGCCGCGCCCGACGCGGTCCGAAGCTGCTCGACCATGCTCAGGCGCTGCCCAACCTGGGCATGGGCAGTCAGCCACGCGGTGTCGGTACCGATCGCCTGCACGGCGGAGTCGCCTTCCGGGAGCGTCCCGCCGGGCGTACCGATGGACACAACTTGCCCCTGCGCGTTGACCACGGCCTGCACGTCTGGGCCAGAGCTGGGCGCGGGTGGCAGCGGTGCCCCGAACATCGGGGTGAACAGCACGATGTCGTTCTCGCCGGTGCAGAGGGTGTTCTGGCGCGGCTGGGTCGTCGGGATAAAGCCTGCTACGCCGCAGTCCTCGGCACTGCCAGGGAGGCGGTTGATCCCGAGGATCCGGATCGAGTTCCCGCCCGAGCGCAAAACCGCGAGCGACGTCAGGTTCTCGATCTCGGCGGGGCGACGTCCATCGAGCACGAGCGCAGACCGGTCACCGTTGGCGAGTGACTCGATCTGGCCGTTGTAGACACTGAGCCCGGTATTGACACCGCTCACAGCCGCCAGCGGCGCGTCGATCGTGAAGAACCCGCCGTTCGTCGCCGCTACTGAGTGCAGAGCGGCCGACGCCGCCGGGACCGTCTCCCTGCTCGCGATGGCGGACCCGTGATACGCGATCACCTGGCCGGCGAACCGCCACGGATCGACGATCGCGACGTGCAGGAGCTCGGCGTCGGGCCCCGGCTTCGGATCGAAGCCGGTCCACTCCACGAGTGGCTCGAACCCGTCGCCGGTGAGCGCCGCGGCCTCGGTGTTGGCATCGGCCTGTGTCGCGAACTGGCCGACACGCACGCGCATTCCCATCACCCCGTGCGGATCGTCGGCGTAACGTGGCCACCGCAGCAAGGTTGCACTCGGATCGAACCCGTCGGCTGTCAGGGAGGCCTCCGTCTGCCGGGCCCACCCGAAGCTCCCAGCCTCCGCTTCCTCCGTGCTTTCAACAAACGGACTTTCCACCGGCGCCTGGATCGTCACGGTCCAATACGGGTTCGCGCTCGGGTCCGAATAGACCCCGCTGAGCAGCGTCACCCCGGGCACCGGCGAGCTAGAGCTCCACTGAACCTCGTGCACGAAAGCAGTCGAATCACCACCAGCGCCGCGCGCCGACCAAGGCAAGTACCGGTCCGGTCGGGCCTGCGCCGTCCCCGCGGCCCCAAGCACAACCGCACCGATCACGCCCGCCGCTCCTGCGCACGCCGCCGCCCCGCGCCCCGTCCGCAGAGCGATCTCCCAAACCAATCGTCCTCGCACTTCGGTCTCCCACGCTCGAAATCAGGAATCGGCAGCGATGCTAGGCCGCGCGGATCACGAGCGTGTGAACGTGCCGTGACGCCACCTTAAATCTCAAGAACGCTCACTGCCACATGCACCGCCATGTCCAACCACGAAGAGCTCGGCCGATCCGCGCCGAATCGCGGCATCGTGGGAAGTCGTCCAGGCAACGACCGGCCAGCACGGCGCTACTGGTTTGAAGGACCAGCAGCCCCGTTGCCGACCCGACTGCCACGATGTCGCCGTTGCGATCGTCAACATGCCGCTCCGGAGGCGAAAGCAATTGCGGGCGAGATGCCCGCTTCTGGCGAATACGAGGTGCCGGCTCAGCGCCAGCGAGACACCTGCATCGATGTGAACGCGCAACTCCGCTCGAACGCTGCCGATACTGCCGCAGGCGTTCCATTCCAGCAGTGTTGTCCGCAAGGTGCCGGGCTTCCGCATTCTCGGATGAATCCAGCAGTGCGGCGGCCGCGACGACACTGCTCCTGGTCGTCGATCTCAGCACTCTCGTCCCGACCATCC
>JALYUQ010000038.1 GCA_030853685.1 Actinomycetota bacterium
GGCCGCGCGCTGACCGGCGACAGCAGGCCGTTCGGACGAGTTCGAGCTCGTCGGCTGGGGAGGGTTGGAGGAGGCGCCGGGCATTGTGAGAACCGACAGCTTGACTGCTCCGGGCCCGGTCCGTGAGCCACCCATTGTGGGCTGTGAATCCTGGAACGATCCCGATGGGTCGAACACCGTGAACGACGGCTGAACTCTACGCTCGGCCATCCGCCCAAACAAGGGGTCTTGCGTGACAAGCACTTTCAACCCGGTCAAGCGGCATCGCGAGCGTTGCCGCGAAGTCCGCGCGCAGATGTCCGGGTTTCTCGACGGCGAACTCGACCCCCGCGCCGAGCGGAGCGTGGAGCGCCACACCCGCTGGTGTCCGAACTGCCGGCGGATGCTGAGGAACCTGCCCGCACGATCGGCGGCCTGCAGACTCCTCGTGATCAATCGATCCTCGCGGACGAGCGGCGGGCGAAGCCTAGAACGCGGCCCACCGCCAGCCCGCGGGCGTCCGCGGCGATGTGCTTGGCGTCGGCGGGGGCATCGAGGTCGCGCACCGGCTCCAGCACCGCGCACGTACGCCCGGCGGCTTGGAGCGCGATCAGGGTGAGCGCGAGCACGTCGGCCCTCCCCACGCCTCCGAGGGCAGGTCGAACGCGGCGGGCGTCGGGCGCGCCAGCGCGATCAGCGCGTAGCCGCCGTCGACGGTCGGCACGAGACATGCGTCATGCCCGACGGCGAGCGCGTGCTCGGCGAAGCGCAGGTAGGGCGCCGCGAGTTCGGGCGCGTCGGTCCCGATCACCGCCAGCGGACCGCGGTGAGCGCTGAACGCGAGCTCGGCGCGCGCGTCAGGCGGCGTAAACGCGAGCCAGACGTTCGGGTGGCGCGGTGTCCCACGCGGCCGTATGGCGCATCCGCTCGGCTTGCAGCCGAGCGCAGCCATCGGCGCCGAGCAACGGCTCAAGACGGGTCTTTCGCGGCGCCGGCGCGGTGCGCGGGCCATATCAGCACACCGCTCACGGTCGCTCGAGGCGCGGATGGGGCCGGGCGCTTCCATACGGCGCAGCGGAAGCCCCGGGCAGCGTACCGTCGGCTTGTCGAAGCGTCAGGAAGCGCTCGACGATGCGCTGCTTGGCCTGACCAAGCGGGATCGCGCCCTCGGCGCCCAGCAGGTCTGGGCTCGATCCGGCGTCGCCGCCGATCGGGTGCCAGTGCACGCCATCGGCGCTGATCGTGAGCTCGGGCGCCAGCAGCGCATCGACATCGATGCCTGTCGGCCGCGGCGCACGAGCGGACGCACCGCGAAGTCCTCGCGGAAGCCTTCCTCCAGCGCCTCGTCGAGGAGCGCGCGGAAGCATTCGAGTCCCAGCGAGCGTCGCCGGGCTCGTGGTGAGGACGCGACTACGCAGTGGTCGCGGGCCAGGTGTCAGTGAAATTGCTGTACACCCACAGCCGGGCTGGGAACGCAGCGGTCCTGAACAGCTCGATCACCGGACGTCCGTCGTCCGGAGGCTCGGGCTGATCCGCCCAGCCGACGCCTCCGGCGCGCCAGCCGCCACGCAGCGCGTCGCGGTAGACGTGGAAGCGTCCCCGGGCGCGCGCGACGGCACGATCTCCCGGCAGGTCGTCCACCAGCCGGTCTCGATCTTCTCCACTCGCGTAGCAGGAGGACCTCGCCGGCTTCCGCGAGGCTTACCAGCTGGCGATCCACTCCGGCGTACGAGCACCCTGCTGACCGGGCCGTGACCGGCGCGTTGGAGGCGATCCCGATGCTGGAGACGGTCGTGCGCAAGCTGGTCGAGCGGCGCTACGACCGCGCCCTACGGCAGTTCTACCTGGGGAACTCGGTCAAGGTCGGCGAGCATCAGCTCCCGGCGCTGCGGGCGTCCCATACAGGCATCACGAGAGTGACATGCCAGAGATCTACGACCTCTACGTCACCTCCGGCGTGCGCGGGGGCGCTCAGGCGATTGGGTCCGGCAAGCCGATGATCGTGATCGACTCGATGCTGCTTGCGCGGCTGGGGCCGGGTGAGCAGCGCGTGGTGCTGGCGCATGAGCTCGGGCACATACCTCTCCGACCACCGTCCTCTACATGACCGCGCTCGACATCCTCTTGAGCGTCGGCAACGGGCTCCCCTTCTTCTTCGGGCTTCCATTCCGAGCCGTCAAGGCGGTGCTACTGGAGTGCTACCGCGCCGCCGACCTGAGCTGCGACCGGGCGGCGACGCTCGCGGTCTGAGATCCAAGGGTCGTGTGTCGCACGTTGATGGTCCCCGCCGGGAGCGATGCCGGTCGACGAGCTCAACCTCGACGCGTTCATGACCCAGGCGATGGAGTACGAGACCTGGGATGACCCCACCGACCGGGTTCGGCGGTTCTTCAACGAGATCGGCCAAAGCCACACCTATGCCGTCAGGCGTGTGTCGGAAGTGATGAGGTGGGTCCAGGGCGGCGAGTACGACCGGATCGTCCGCGGCGAGTACCGCACCCGAGACCAGGAGACCGACGTCCGCGAAGAGGCCGGAGACGCAATGGAGTTCTACGCCGAGCGCTTCAGGACGATCTTCCGCGAGGCGGGCGACAACATCACGACCCTCGGCTCCCAGATGGGCGGAATGGCCGAGCAGGTCGCCGACTGGGTCCGCAAGCGCGGCGGAGGGTCGGACGGCGAGGAAGGGTGAGGGGCGCCGGAACGATCTCGAAGCCATACCTATCTTCGGCTCTCGATGGTGACCTCGTCGCCGACCGGTTGCCTGTGTGGACGAAGCGGCTCACGAGCGCTCAGCTAACGCCCGTGGTTTGCCAGCCCACCCGGGTTCTCGCCGCCGAAGTGCCTCACCGCTCGCCTGATGCGCTCCCGGCGCTTCGCCGTCTGAGATTCAAGCTCGGCCAAACGCTCACTATTGCGCCGCCGTAGCTGGCGCCCAATGTTGGGTTCCATCTCGTCGTAGATGTCTGTCATACGAGCCATCGTCGAGAACAAGACGGCGTTCGGGTTACTGTCCGGCGTTTCAATAATCTACTGCAGCGGAACCGCCGAATAACCCCCACTCAGACCTCGGACCAAGACACCAAAACCTGGTTGAACTGACGTGGGGGGCCGAACTGCACCGGTTGGGACGCGCCCCCAGACTTCTGTCGCTGGGAATTCATCCAATCGTCATCTCAGACCGCTCCTCGCCACCTCGCGAACCAAACGCTGCACGCTGCCTACGAGCCCAGTTGCGACACCTGACCTCCGAAGTGTCCTTGTGGACATGACTGGCTGTTGCGGCTTAGCCCGCCGGAGAGAGGCGATTGAGATTGACGACAGCATCGCGTTACGCGTGGCCGTGGCCATCGAATTCGGTCCCAAGTCGTTCATGTTACAAGCTGATTTCCTTCCCGAACGATCGTGTACGGTCTGTAATCGAGCTTCAACCAGGCGACCAGGCGCCCCAGCCGGGGTGTCAAGCAGCCGGCAATCCACCACCTCAGGAGACGGACGATGGCCTATGACCCGAGGAGCGCAACGGGAATCCCCACCGAACCCGTAGGTTCCCTCCCGCGACCGGCCAAGCTCC
>JALYUQ010000072.1 GCA_030853685.1 Actinomycetota bacterium
TCGCCGAGCCGTGGACGACCTCCACCTGGCGCTGCTTGGCCAGGGCGCCCAGGCCGCCCGTCAGGCGCTCGACGACCGCGTCCTTGTGGGCCAGCAGCTTGCCCAGATCCAGCTTTAACGCGCCGAAGGTCACCCCGTGCTCGGCCATCGCCTCCACCTCGGCGATCACCTTGGCGGCGTGCAAAAGCGCCTTGGAGGGGATGCAGCCGACGTTCAGGCAGACGCCCCCGAGCTTGTCGTAGCGCTCGACGAGGGTCGTCTTCAAGCCCAGATCGGCGGCGCGAAACGCGGCGGTGTAGCCCCCGGGCCCGGCTCCGATCACGACCACCTGGGCGTCGCGAGCATCGCCGCTGCCAGATCGGCCCCCGCTGGTCCCGAGTTCCCCGCCGGCCCCGCCGGCCTGCTCCGAGCTCAAAGCAGCGCCCGGCGCAGATCCGAGAGCACCCGGACCAGGTGGGCGGCGAACCGCGCCGCCGCCGCGCCGTCGACCACGCGGTGATCGTATGAGAGCGATAGGGGAAGGATCAGCTTCGGCTGAAAGCTCGATTCCTCGGCACTCCATACAGGCTTGATCGCGGCGCGAGTAACGCCGAGGATCGCCACCTCTGGCGCGTTGATGATCGGGGTGAAGCCCGTACCGCCGATCCCGCCGAGGCTCGAGATCGTGAAGGTCCCGCCCTTCATCTCGGCGGGCGCGAGCTTGCCCGCTCGCGCCTTGCTAGACAAGTCGCTCAGCTCAGTGGCGAGCTGGAGCAGCCCCTTGCGCTCGGCGTCCTTGATCACCGGCACCACAAGGCCGGCGGGTGTCTCGGCCGCGAAGCCGATGTTCCAGTAGCGCTTGAGGACGAGCTCCTCCCCGTCCAGGGAGGAGTTGAAGTGCGGGTATTCCTTCAGCGTCGCGACGCATGCAGCGATCAGGAACGTGAGCATCGTCAGCTTGATCCCGTCCGGGGCGTGCTCCTGGTTGAGTCGCTTGCGCCACGCCTCCAGCTCGCTGACGTCGGCCTCGTCGTTGTGGGTGACGTGCGGGATCATCACCCAGTTGCGCACTAGGTTCGGGGCCGAGATCCTCGCGATCCGCGAACGCGGAACGCGCTCCACGACACCGAACTGCTCGAAGTCGACCGACGGCCAGGGGGCCACCTCCAGCTTCATGCCCAAACCAGGGCCGGCCCCCTGCGGGGGAGCCGGCCCCTGATTGAGGTCATCCGCGGTGATCCGTCCTTTGCGCCCGCTGCCGCTCACGGTCGAGAGGTCGATGTCTCGCTCGCGGGCGAGCCGGCGAATCGACGGGCTCGCATAGGCGGGGCCCGCGCTTTCGCCGGCCGGAGGCGTCTGCGGGCTTTCATCTTCTCGCGCCTGCACCGCTGCGGTCGCACTCGCGATCGAGTCCGGGACGCCGGCTTCTACGGGGGCGCGCGCCGAGACGAGCGCCGATGCCTGTGACGGAGCCTCCGTGGAGTCTGCGGCGTCAATGGGTGCAAGCGTCAAGAGCATCGTCCCCTGCGAGACCTTCTCGCCGACCTCGACGCGCAGCTCCTCGACGGTACCCGCGGCCGGCGCCGGCACGTCCATTGCCGCCTTATCTGACTCGAGTGTCAGGAGCGGATCGTCGATCGCGACCGTGTCACCCGGGGAGACGAGGATCTCGATGATCGGCACCGACTCGTAGTCGCCGATATCGGGCACCTCGACCGCGATCGTTTCGCTCACGCCTGGCATCCGCTCAAACCGTGCTCGGCATCGGCGCCTCGGGGTCGATCTCGTAGCGCTCGATCGCCTTCTGCACGAGGCCCGCGTCGAGCTCCCCGATGTCCGCGAGCGACTTCAGCGCCGCGACCGTCACGTAGTGGCGGTCCACCTCGAAGAACCGCCGCAGCGCAGCGCGGGAGTCGCTGCGGCCATAGCCGTCGGTGCCGAGCGCGCGGAAGGGCGCCGGGACCCACTCGCGGACCTGGTCGGCGACCGCGCGCATGTAGTCGGTGGAGGCGATCACCGGGCCCTGGCGCCCGCTCAGGCATTGCGCCACGTAGGGCCGGCGCGGCGCAGCGGCCGGGTGCAGCATGTTCCAGCGCTGCACCTCGATCCCCTCACGGCGCAGCTCGTTGAACGAAGTCACGCTCCAGACGTCAGAGAGCACCCCGAAGTCGGCCTCGAGCAGCTCGGCGGCCGCGAGCACCTCGCGCAAGATGGTTCCCGATCCAAGTAGCTGGACCCGCGGCTCGGTAGAGCGCGCCGCGGGCTCGGCCGAGCCCTCCGGCCCCGGGGGCAGCAGGTACATCCCGCGCAGGATTCCTTCGCGGGCCTCGGGGGGCATCGGTGGATGAACGTAGTTCTCGTTCATCAGCGTTATGTAGTAGAAGATGTCCTCCTGCTCAGCAACCATCCGGCGCAGCCCTTCCTGGATGATCACCGCCACTTCGTAGGAGAACGCTGGGTCATATGCGCGGCAGTTGGGGACCGCCGAGAAAAGCAGATGGCTGTGGCCGTCCTCGTGCTGGAGCCCCTCGCCGTTGAGCGTCGTGCGCCCCGCGGTGCCGCCGAGCATGAACCCGCGCGTCCGGCTGTCCCCGGCGGCCCAGACGAGGTCGCCGACCCGCTGGTAGCCGAACATCGAGTAATAGGTGTAGAACGGCACCATCTGAACTCCGTGGGTGCTGTAGGAGGTGCCGGCCGCGATGAACGAGGAGATCGAGCCCGCCTCGGTGATCCCTTCCTCGAGGATCTGTCCGTGCTGATCCTCCTTGTAGAACATCATCTGGGCTGAGTCCTGCGGCTGGTAGAGCTGCCCGACCGGTGAGTAGATGCCGACCTGGCGGAACATGCCCTCCATTCCGAAGGTACGCGATTCGTCGGGTATCACGGGCACGATGTGATGGGCGATCGACTTGTCGCGCAGCAGCGCCGCCAGCACGCGGACAAACGCCATCGTCGTCGAGATCTCGCGCTCGCCGGTGCCGTGCAGTTGCGTCGCGAAGCTCTCCAGCGGTGGCACCTCGAGTGGCTCGGCGCGGCGGCGCCGGGCCGGCATACCGCCTCCGAGCGCTGCGCGACAATCGCGCAGATAGCGCATCTCGGGGGAGTCCTCGGGCGGCTTGTAGTACTCCCCGGCGCGCACCTGATCGTCGGTCAGCGGCAGCTCGAAGCGGTCGCGGAAGGTGAGCAGTGCGTCCTCGGTCATCTTCTTGGCCTGGTGGGTGATCATCTGCCCCTCGCCCGAGACGCCCATTCCGTAACCCTTGATCGTCTTGGCGAGGATTACCGTCGGCTGACCGGTGTGCTTAGCCGCCGCGTCGTACGCGGCGAACACCTTCTGCTGATCGTGGCCGCCGCGGTTGAGCAGCCAGATCTCCTCGTCTGACACGTCCCTGACGCGCTCGAGCAGCCTCGGGTCACGGCCGAAGAAGTGCTCGCGGACGTACGCGCCATCGCGCGACTTGAAGGTCTGGTAATCGCCGTCGACGCAGTCCTCCATGACCTTGACCAGCGCGCCGTCGGTATCCGCCGCCAGCAGGGGGTCCCAGCGCGATCCCCAGACCACCTTGATCACGTTCCAGCCGGCGCCGCGGAAGTCGGACTCGAGCTCCTGGATGATCTTGCCATTGCCGCGGACCGGACCGTCGAGGCGCTGGAGGTTGCAGTTGATGACCCAGATCAGGTTGTCCAGGCGCTCGCGCCCGGCGAGCGAGATCGACCCCATAGACTCGGGCTCGTCCATCTCGCCGTCGCCGAGAAACGCCCACACCTTGCGGCCATCCGTTTCCGCGACGCCCCGTGCCTGCAGGTACTTCATGAAGCGAGCCTGGTAGAGCGAGGTGATCGCCCCGATCCCCAGCGAGACAGTCGGGAACTGCCAGAAGCTGGGCATCAGCCACGGATGTGGATATGACGAGAGCCCGCCACCCTCGCCCCGAGTGCTGACCTCCTGGCGGAAGCCGTCGAGCTGGGCCTCGGTCAGCCTGCCCTCCAGGTATGCCCGTGCGTAGTTGCCCGGCGAGGAGTGGCCCTGGAAGTAGACGAGGTCCCCACCGCCGTTGTTGGTGTGCAGCGTGCTGCCCGCGGGCTTGGGGCCCGCGGGCTCTGATTCGGGGTTGGCGGGGGCGCGCCAGAAGTGGTTGTAGCCGACCTCGTAGAGCGTCGCCAGCGACTGGTAGCTCGCGATGTGCCCCCCGAGCTCTGAGGAGAGCTTGTTAGCGCGGACGACAATCGCGATCGCGTTCCAGCGCACGATCGAGCGCAGGCGGCGCTCGATCGCGGGGTCGCCGGGGAATGGCGGCTCGCGCTCGGGCGGGATCGTGTTGACATACGGAGTGTTGAGGCTCGCGATCGGGCCCGTGCCTGAGTGCTGGGCGCGTTCGATGACGCGGGTCAGCAGCTCCCGCGCCCGCTCGGGGCCGTCCCGCGCAATTACCCCATCAAGTGCCTCGAGCCATTCGCTGGTCTCGATCGCGTCGATGTCGATTCCGGCGCCAGCACCAGCTCCGTTTACCGTGTTTACCGTGTGGGTCTGGATCTGATCCATCATCCCGACTGCGCTCACTATACGCTCGCGGTCCGGTGGGTACCGGGAGCTCGGTCGCGCGCGCGTCCAGCGCTCGGCCTCGCGTTTCGCGTACGGCGCCCCGGACGGCCTTGCTGTACGGCGCCCCGGATGGCCTTGCGCACGGTGCCCCTTCGGCGTGATCGTGGTCGATACCAACGTCGCGTCGGAGCTGATGCGCGCGAGTCCTGTTTCGCGCTTTCGCGTACGGTCCCGGAATGACCCTGCGTGAGCTGGACGGTCAGCCGGGACCACCGTGGGGGCGAGAGCTCGCTGGTGAGCTCGACTCGCTGGTGGTCGAATCCGAGCTGCTCGCTGGCAACCCGCTGGGCGACCCCGCGCGCAGGCCTCTGTATGTCTACCGGCCGCCGGGCGTCCCGTCCGATGACCTTCGCACCCTGCCGTCGGTATACGTGATCCAGGGATTCACCGGCCAGCTCGACATGTGGCTCTCGCGCACCGCGCGGGAGCCGACGATGGCCGAGCGCCTCGATGCGATGTTCGTCGCGGGCGACTGTCCGGACGCGATCGTCGTGTTCGTGGACGCGTGGACCTCGCGCGGCGGCTCGCAGTTTCTGAACTCGGCCGCCACCGGCCGATATATGGATTATCTGTGCGACGAAGTGGTGCCGTTCGTCGACGCGCGCTATCCGGCTGCGCCGAGCAGAGAGCACCGGGGCTTGGCCG
>JALYUQ010000042.1 GCA_030853685.1 Actinomycetota bacterium
TCGCAATCGACAAGAAACCGGCCTACGGCTCCCCCGACGTCGCCCGCGACATCGCGTTTGAGAAGATCAAGGCCCGCGTCGAGGGCACCAAGCTCGCGGCGGAGAAGCTCGGCGTCGGTTGAGCGCAGCGAGATTCTCCATAGCTGCTGCCTAGCTGATGAGCGATCCAACGGCGCTGCCTCCGTCGTGCAAGACAGCTCGGCGCGCGGCCCAATCCGCCTACAAAATGGTACCCGCCGCGAGCTTGATCTGCTCATCGCCGATGTGAGCGTGGATTCGGTTGTCGAGGGGCGTGCATTCGCGACCCCCGGCTTGAGCGGTCCCGTCGCGGTACGCGAGGGTCCCGGAGGTACGGGGCCCCGAGAAGTTTCGTACGGGAAAACCGGGTTTGGCGACCACAAGCCCGGCGCTGCTGTGAACGGCCCATGCGATTAGCGGATGTCCGATCCTGCCCTGGGACGACCACTGACGCGGGCGAGCCGGTTGGCGGCCGGCCGGAGCCCTCAGCCGATCTGCTCCGCCAGCTCGACGATGATCCCCTCCGGGCCGCGGACGTAGCAGAGCCGATAGCTGTCCTCGTAGCGCTCCACCTCGCCCACGAGCTCCGCGCCGCAGGCTCGCCAGCTAGCGACGACCGCGTCGATGTCGTTGACTGCGAATGCGACATGGCGGATGCCCGGGGTGTTCGCCGGCGCGTGCGGGTCGCCGCCCCGCGCCGACGGGGCGTGAAACTTCATCAGCTCGAGCCGTCAATGTCCATCCAAGGTCTCCAGCATCGCGACGTCCACGCGGACGCCCTCTAGCCCCACCACGCGGTCCACCCAACCGCCCTCGACCGGCCGCTCGCCCTGCAGCTCGAGTCCGAGCTCGACGAAGAACGCCGTCGCGGCCGCGAGGTCGTCGACCACGATGCCCACGTGCTCCATGCGCTGGATCGTCATGCGCTCGACGGTACCGGAACGACGACCCCAGCTACAGCGTCTCTCGGTTGCCGATCGGCTGGCGGGACCGCCTTATCAGCGTACGTTCCTGTTCCATTACTACCGGCAGGCGTATCGTGTCGTGTGTGGTCAGCCCAGGCGAGCAACCGGAGGCGGACGTGGCCCCAGTTCGCGGTGTGCGCGGCGTTCGAGGCCGGGCGTTTACGCTTCTCACGCCCGAGAACCACTTCGCCAGTCGGCTGCCGAGTCTTCCCGGCGCCTTGCTATGCAAGCTCGTCAGCCCGCGCCTCGCCCCTGCTCGATTCGCCGAATACCTCGTGCGGCTTCCGCGCGACATGGTGACGAGTGATCTCTCCACCCCCGGGTGCGAGCATTTCTTCTTCGGTCTCGATGGCACCGCGGAGTTGCAGTGCGCCGACCGTCGTTTCGCGCTGGAGCAAGGAGGGTTCGGATACATCCCGGTGAGCACCGCGTTCCAGCTTCACGGTGGAGCTGGCGGGCCGGCACAGGTGCTGTGGATCAAGCGACGCTATGAGGGATGGCCCGGGCTGGGGCCCCCCGGTCTGTACGGGGGTCATCGCCGGGACGTCCCCGCCACGCAGAGCGCGGTGTTGGGCCTTCTCCGCAACGAGCTCATCTCAGCAGAGGACCCCGCGTTCGACTTCAACATGACGCTGATGTCGTTCGACGCGAGCGTGTCGCTGCCGCAGATCGAGATTCACGACGAGGAGCACGGCCTGTACATGATCTCCGGAGCCGGCGCCTATCACCTTGACGGGCAGCACCACGAGGTACACGCCGGGGACTTCGTGTACATGGCTCCGTTCTGTCCCCAGGGCTTCCGAGCCGATACGCGCGGTGCAGAGTATCTGCTCTACAAGGACGTCTATCGTGACGGCTTCTGAAGCGCACGGCGGCGGAGCGCGACGGCGGGCCTGACAAATTGCCCCCGGGGGCTTCCGACAAGTCTGCCCGCCGCGTAGATGGGCGCGCCGCGGAGGATGGTGCACGCGACTCGTGCTTTGAGTGTATGCCCGACATAAGGGCTGGCAGCGTGGCGGTAGCGCAGCTCACCAGCGTCCAGGACGCGCGTGGCTGCGAGATCGACGAGCACGAGATCTGCGTCGCTGCCGATATCCAGGGCGCCCTTGTCGGTGAGTCTGAAGCGTCGCGCGACGGCCCGGCTGAGGACGTCGGCGATCCGCTCGAGCGAAAGCCGCTTCTTGTGATGTCCCTCGGTGAGGAGCAACTCGAGTGTCGACTGACAACCCGCGATCCCTCCCCACGCCGCGAAGGCGTCCCGGGCCGTTCGTAGCTCGGGCGGCACCGGCGAGTGGTCGGAGGCCACGAACGTAACGGTCTCGTCGCGCAACGCCCGCCACAAGGCGGCGTTCTCGGCGGCGGAACGTAGCGGCGGAGCACATTTGGCGAGCATCCCGAGGCGCTCGACGTCCCCTTCGTTGAGCAGGAGATGGTGAGGGGTCACCTCACAGGTCACGTCCACGCCGCGTGCGCGCGCCTCTGCGACGAGCGCGACGCCGCGTCCGGTGGACACGTGCACGACGTGCAGCGCGCAGCCAGCCTCCGACGCGAGCTCGATCGCTCGGGCGATCGCTTCCGTCTCGGCGATTGCGGGCCGCGACCGGAGATAGTCGCCGATAGAGACCTGATCGCGGGCACGCGCGCGCTCGGCGAGCCCACGGGTGATGGCCTCGTTCTCCGCGTGAACAGCCACGGGTATCCCGAGGCGCGCGGCGAGAAGCATCGCCTCGTAGAGCGTGAGATCGTCACACGCCGGAAAGTCCAGGACG
This sequence comes from Actinomycetota bacterium, assembly GCA_030853685.1. Classification (GTDB taxonomy): domain Bacteria; phylum Actinomycetota; class Thermoleophilia; order Solirubrobacterales; family Solirubrobacteraceae; genus Palsa-465. The sequence continues at coordinate 2,753 of JALYUQ010000042.1, forward strand.
CCACTGGTGGACATGAACGCCTTGAAGCCAACCGCACCTCGATGCGCGAGCGCCTCCAACTGCTCAAAGTTGCCAGGCACTACCCCTGCCCAGAGCCCGAAGTCGACGCGCGATTCACGCTCTGCGACCGCGCGCTTGGCGTCGAAGCTCGCGCAGTCTACGGTCGGCGGACTCGCGTTTAGGGGCATCTCAAGCGCCGTCGTCACGCCGCCGGCGGCGAGCGCGCTCGAGCCGGACGCGAACCCCTCCCAGTGCGCCCGTGCTCCCGGCTCGTTGAAGTGCACGTGCGGATCGACCGCGCCGGGGAAGACGTGGAGCCCACGCGCGTTGATCTCCTCACGCGCGGTGGAGGAAATAAACGCGCCGATCTCGGCCAGCGTTCCGTCGGCGATCCCGAGATCGACAGGATCATCCGCGTCTCGTCCGGGAAGACGGGCGCTCCGCACAACGAGATCGAGCTCAGTCACGTCCACATTGCGGGCGATAAGGCGACGCGTGTACCCGGATGGATCGGACCGGCGACGGCGAACTCGCGTCGTGCTTCCCCACCGCTGCCAGGAGCACCGGCTCACCGACCCCGGCGCGTCGTGCGCAAGCTAGGTGCTGGCGCCCCGCGTACCGGGTGTACTCTCATGCCGTCAGTCGCGCGAGCGTGCGAGCGAGAACGGCGACGCCGCGGTCGAGGTCCTCGACGTCGGTGTGCTCATCGGGATGGTGGCTGATGCCGCCCGTGCTCGGCACGAAGATCATTCCCATTGGGAGGATTGTGCCGAGGACCATCGCGTCATGGTAGGCGCCGCTGGTCATCTCGAGAAACGGCAACTCGAGCTCCTCGCACGCGAGGCGCACGGCGTCGACAACCCGTGGGCTACACGTCGCGGGAACGTCTCGCGCGATCGTCGAGATCTCGAGCTCGAGGTTGCGACACTGGGCGATGTCTTCGAGTTTGGCCAGGAGCTCGTCGACGACCGCCGTGCGGGCGGTGATGTCGCTGTCGCGAATATCGATGTCCATCTGCACCTCACCTGGGACGACGTTCACGGCCCCAGGGCTCACGCGCAGCACGCCAACCGTCCCCACGGTTGAGCCGCTGCGCGATGCGCGAGCCAAGCGCTCCACCTCCAGGACCACCTCGCTGGCACCGGCGAGCGCGTCGCGACGGAGATGCATCGGCGTTGCGCCCGAGTGCGTCGCCGATCCGCGAAGCGTCGCGTGCAGATCGTGGGGCGCCGCAATGTGCTCCACGATGCCGATCGGCACCCCGTGCGTCTCGAGCACCGCGCCCTGCTCGATGTGCAGCTCAACCAAGGCGTGCACCGACTCGCCGTCCAGTCGGGACTGCTCGACAGTGTCGGGATCGAAGCCGGAACTCCGCATCGCCTCGGCGACGCTTATCCCGTCGCGGTCACGCATCTCGTCCAGATCAGTGCGGCTGATTGCGCCGACCATCGCGCGGCTTCCGATGCACCCCGCGCCGAAACGCGGCTCCTCTCCGGCGAACCCGACCACCTCAAGCGAGCGTCTTGGCTCAAAACCTGACCGCCTGAGCGAACGAACGGCGTCGATTGCCCCGAGGACACCGAGCACCCCGTCCAGACGGCCAGCATTCAGCGTCGTGTCGAAATGCGAGCCCGTCAGCACGCGCGCCTCACGTGGCGCGCTCCCGGGCCAGGACCCGTACAGGTTGCCGACGGAATCCAGGCGCACACGGAGACCCGCGTCGCGCATCAGCTCGGAGACGTACTCGGTCGCCCGCGAATACTCCGGCGTGTAAACCTCGCGCGTGATGCCCCCACCCTTGCGTCCTGATCGAAGGTGCGCGAGCCGCTCAATCTGCTCATGCAGATCGTGCGCCAGCGTCACGACACCAGCCGCGCGCCGGATGGACGCCAAACCCCAATCTCACAGCGCCGACGCGGCCTGGAGGCCCGGCCGCACGCGTGGAAGCTGGCGCCACGAACGTGCCAGTCACACGGAGAACCGGCACCCGCTGGCACCGGCGCGACCGACTCCGACCCGCCTACGCCAAGACGCTCGCACGCGGCTGCCGGTGGGCCGGCCAGCGACCGCGAGATGAGGGCCTCCCGCGGCAGCGAGTCCGTAAAGCCGTAGATGACGTGATCAAGCTCCAGAGAACACCGAGAGTAGTCGCAGACGCCGCCGCCTCGCTCTGGAGACTTCGGGATGATGAGGAAAACCGCTTCGGTGAGCCGGGTAGCGCTCTTGGTTGAGGGCAGCGGGGCCCCAGCTTCAGGTTGGTCCGACGTACTGCCGGTCGCCTCTGGTGGGACAGAGGGAGCATCTGGTGGTGCCCACGAGGCGCCACGAGGCCATAGGCGCACCGGGTCGATTCTGTGAAGATCGCGTCTGATCAGGTCCAACCAAGAGGAACGGAGTGACCCGAGCATGGCGACGCAAACGCACGAACCCGCCACCGCGGTGCTTGGGCCACCGGAGCCGGTCCGCCCGCCAAGTGCAAGCGACCGACTATTCAACGAGGACCTCGCCCCAACCAACGAACGGTTGTGGGGCACCTACAGCCTGTTCGCAATGTGGATGTCTGACGTTCATTCGATCGGCGGTTACACGTTCGCCGCCGGCCTGTTCTTCCTCGGTCTGGCGTCGTGGCAGGTCGCGGTCGCGTTGATGCTCGGGATCGTCCTGGTGTTCGGCTTCATGCTGCTGTCCGGCCGGGCTGGGCAACGCACCGGGGTGCCGTTTCCGGTGATCGGCCGGATCGCGTTCGGGGTGCGCGGCGCCAACCTTCCAGCGATCATCAGGGCGATCATCGGGATCGCCTTCTACGGCATCCAGACATACCTCGCCTCGGTCGCGCTGCAGGTACTGTGCCTCGGAATCTGGCCCGGACTCAAGACCCTGACCGAGACGAAGATCATCGGCCTGTCCGAGTTCGGCTGGATCTGCTTCCTCACCCTCTCGGTCCTTCAGGCGCTGCTGATGCGCCGCGGGATGGAGACGATCCGCAAGTTCGCCGACTTCGCCGGGCCGGCTGTGTACGCAGGGATGTTCGCTCTTGCCGCCTGGCTACTCATCAAGTCTCACTTCAACCTGTCGTTCAACCTGTCGACCAAGCACCTGACGACGGGCGATAGCTGGCTTCAGTTCTTCACGATCGTCGGCCTCGTGGTGTCGTACTTCTCGGCCCTGATGCTGAACTACTGTGACTTCGCGCGGTTCGCCCCCAACGATGCGACGGTACGTAAGGGCACAATGCTCGGGCTGCCATTCAACTGGGCGATCTTCTCGATAGTAACGCTGGTCGTCACCGCGGGCGCCCTGGCAGTGTTCGGTAAGGCGATCACGGATCCGGTCGAGATCATCGCCCGGATTGGCAGCACTCCGGTGGTGATCATCGGCGCGCTCCTGTTCACCGTGGCCACAATGGGCATCAACGTCGTCGCCAACTACGTCTCGCCGGCATACGACCTGGCCAATGTCGCCCCCGATCACATCGACTTCAAGAAGGGCGGGCTGATCACCAGCACGCTCGCGGTGGCTGTCTGCCCGTGGTACATCTACTCGAGCAGCGTTGCGATCAACTACTTTCTCGGCGGTCTAGGTGCCGTGCTAGGGCCGATCTTCGGGATCATGATGGTCGACTTCTTCCGTGTGAAGCGCTCCAAGATCATGATCGATGACCTTTACGTGGACGGTCCCGATAGCCGCTACTGGTACCACGGCGGCTGGAACCCGAAGGCGATCATTGCGTTCCTCACAGGCTCCGTGGTCTCGGTGCCCGTGGCCCTGATCTCCGAGCTCCACAACGCCGCCGCCTTCTCGTGGTTCATCGGCGCCGCGCTGGCTGCCGTCACCTACCGAGCACTGACGGCGTACGGGACGGCACCCGCGGGGGTGTCGATGACCGCGGCCCAATAGGGGAGGAGGAGCGCGAATCGAGCGCGGGTGCGGCAGCTGACTGGCACCTACCAGGAAACCGGAAGCCACGAGTGCCATCCCACCAGGCGGGCTTCTCGGTAGCTGGCTGAGCTTGAAATCCTCCAGATAGGCCGACCTCGTGCTCTTGGCTGGAATACCCGACAAGCATTCCAGCCACCGAGAGACTGTACCGGCAAGGCGTGCTTCAACGGGCATTATCGCGAGCGGGGCTTCCGGGAATATTGTGGACCCGCACCATCGACTCGGTTGAGAAAACGGGCTGAGCCTCGCTACGTCCCGCAGAGGGATCTCCACAAACGAACAGCCTTGGCATTCGCTCTCTCGGAAGTCGCAAGCAGCGAAAGCATGATCGCGGCGGACAGCGGCACCATCGTCCACTCCACCGGCGACTATCGCCAGGAACAGGCGCGGGCGCCACCGGCCGGGGAGTGCTCACAAGCCAATGTTCGCCAGGACCTCAGATCCTGCTATCGCGGGGGATAGGGTATTCCCCGCGGCAGCGAGAACGTAACCTCCTTATGGCACGGCTGAGCGCCCGCCACGCATCCGGCCGGCCGCGGCGAACTGAAGCCTCGGGCCAGCTCGGAAGTCTCTAGCTAGCGTGACTTTTCGTTCCCCTGTTCCTCACGGGCCGAACCGGCTAACCGCCAGCGCAACCCCGGGGTCGAGCTACGGACGCGGCTCGGGCTGGCCGCGTTCATTCTCGCAAGTCGATCGGCGGCTTACGGGCAGTGCCCTCGGCTCAATGCGATGGGATAACGGTCGGCCATCTGGGCATAGACATGTCTGAGTTGGTCGCTTGCTTCGGTCGGTCGGGCTGCGGCCGCGGGATGCCAATGTGGACTTCGCGCAGCTCGTCCATCAGTTGTTCCCACAGCTGCGGTCCGCCGTCGCGCAGCAACTCGGCGCGGATCCCCAGCTCTGGCATACCTTGGCGGTGAGCTTGCTCGCTGACTACCCAGACCTCGAGCGTGATGACCTCCTCCCGGCACTAGAGCTTGGCGTGCTCGCCGCGGGCCGTCGACGGGTGGTCCCGCTCGGCGCTGCGTGAATTCCTCGTCGACGCCCAGCTGCCCGCTCGGCCGTCCGATTCATGAGCAAGGCCGGGTCGTACTCGGCCCGGACTCTTTGGTCGTGCACCGGCGTCGCGAAGACGACCGTACTCGCTGAGCTCTCGCCACGGAACTGTCCCTCGACACGACCCGGGGCGCCGCTGACTTGGCGCCGGCACCGGCGCTTGCCCGGACGCCCGCGTGGGCGCCCCCGTCTCGGACGACACGCGTCCCAGCCGTGCGGTCTCGGCAACCCTAAGCGGCCCATGCCGGCGGCTTAATATTTTTGCAACCCGCTGACGCCATCATCTGAGTAGTCCAATGCTGCTGCTGATCCTCTTTGCCCTGATCGCTGGCGCAGGCACGGCGATCACCCCGTGCGTGCTGCCGGTGCTGCCCGCCCTCTTATCGGCGAGCGCGGCGGGCGGACGCCGGCGGCCGCTCGGGATCGTGCTCGGCCTGGCGATCACGTTTACGATCGCGATCATCGCCCTCGCCCAGATCACGAAGGGGATCGGGCTGGCCAGCGGTGCGGCGCGGACGCTCGCGGTGGTGATCCTGATCGTGTTCGGCGTGCTGATGCTCGTCCCGCAGCTCGCCGCGAGGGTCCAGGCGCCTCTGTCCCGCCTGGCCCGCTTCGGCCCGCGCACCAGGGGGACCGGCTTCTGGTCGGGGCTCGGCGTGGGCGGCGCGCTCGGCTTCGTGTGCGCGCCTTGTGCGGGCCCGATCCTCGCCGCGGTGATCTCGGTCAGCGCGTCGGGCAATACCTCAGCCAGAGTGGTGGCGGTCGCGATCGCCTACGTCGCCGGCCTGAGCGCGGTGCTGATGCTTTACGCCGTCGGGGGCCGGCGCCTGGTGGGCGTGGTGCGCCGGCGGGCCAGGGGCTTCGCGATCGAGCGCGCGCTCGGCGTGATCCTGCTCGCGACGGGGCTCGTGATGGCGACCAACCTCGATGTGCGCTTCGAAGACGCGCTCGCCAAGGCGACAGGCACCGGGCGCACCGGTGTGCTCGCGTTCCTCGTCGATCCCACCCGCTCGCTGGAGGGCTCGAGCGCGGCTAAGAGCCAGATCGCGTCGCTGCGGCCGGCGTCGCGGTTTGCGCTCGCCCAGCAGCGAGCCGGCGACGCGGCCAGCCCCCAGGCGGCCGGCGTCGCGATCCCCGGTGTGCAGACACCCCCGCTCCCGGAGCTCGGTCAAGCGCCGCAGTTCACCGACAACCAGGATTGGTTCAACACCTCGCGCGACCGGCCGCTCACGCTCGCCGGGCTGCGCGGCCGTGTGGTGCTCGTGGACTTCTGGACCTACACGTGCATCAACTGCATCCGCACGCTTCCGTTCCTGAAGGGCCTCTACGCCACATATCACCCGTATGGCCTTCAGATCGTCGGCGTGGAGTCACCGGAGTTCACCTTCGAGCAGGAGGCGAGCAATGTCCGCCAGGCGATCGGAGCCGACGGGCTGCGCTATCCGGTCGTGCAGGACAACAATCTCGGCACCTGGAACGCCTATGGCAACCAGGGGTGGCCGGCCGAGTACCTGATCGACGCGCACGGGGAAGTCAGGCACACGCAGATCGGAGAGGGCGACTACAAGCGGGACGAGGCCGCCGTCCGCGAGTTGCTAGCGCAGGCTGGCGCACGCAGCCTGCCGGCGCCGATGACCGCAAAGGCGCTGATCCCCTCCGCGCAGCTCGCGACACCGGAGACCTACCTGAGCTCGGCTCGGGCGCAGGGACTGTTCGTCGCACCGTTGAAAGCCGGCGTCCACAGCTATAGCGCCCCGAGCAACCTTCAGGTCAACCAGTTCGCGCTGCAGGGACGCTGGGCGATCAGCCAGCAGTCCGCCACACCCGTCTCCCCCGGCGCATCGATCAATGCCCGCTTTCAGGCGGCCAACGTCTACCTGGTCCTCACCTCGTCGGGGAACGTTCCCCACCGGGTGAACGTGCTCCTCGACGGTCACGCGATCGGAGCCAGCCAGGCGGGCGCCGATGTCCATGGCTCAGGCGTCACCGTCAGCGGCCAGCGCCTCTACTCGCTGGTTTCGCTTCACGGCGCACAACGGCATTCCCTAGCCGTGAAGCTGCCGCCGGGCGTGAGCGCCTACGACTTCACGTTCGGCTGAGTTGGCAGCCAGCATCGCCTCCGCCTTTAGCAGGTCCTGAGCGCAGTTGACGTTGAACAGTGCATCGCCGTCCTCGTCACCGACCTCGAGTAGGCTCGGTCCGAGCGCGGCAACCGCCTCGCGCATCGTCGGCAGCCTCGCGCCCTGCGCGGCCTCCGCCAGAGCGCTCGCGAGCGGCTCTGCCGCGCCGGGCTCATAGCAGCCGAGCAGCGGCTGAGAAGCGCCCCCGCACGCGACGAGAACCGCGAGGCTCGGCCCCGGGTCGGCGCCCGCGATGCGCTCGATCAGCGCGGGTGTCACGAACGGTAGATCCCCTGCGCACACGAGCACCGGACGACCCGCCGCCATGCCGAGCGCGTGGAGGATGCCCACCAGCGGATGGCGCGGAAGCGCCGGCTCGCTCCACACGGCCGCACCCGGCAAGCTCGGGAGCTCGGTGTCGGGCTTGCCGACGATCGCGACATCGGTCAAGACGGCGCGCAGGGCGTACATCGGGTAGGCGATCAGAGGCCTGCCGCAGAGCTCCACGATCGCCTTGGCACCGCCGATCCGGCGCCCCAGCCCCCCGGCCAGAATCACGCCGACCGGCTCGCTGCGCGGGGCCATCAGCGCGCGTGCCAGTGCTCGTTCATCAGGTCATCGTAGAATCAATCAGATGGAGGGCTCGACCGAGGTCAGGAGCTGGCTGCGCTGCTATCGCTGCTGGTCGCAGAACCTCGAGGTCCAGGTCCACTATGAGGGCATCCACCGGATCGATCCCCAGAGCGGCGAGCGCGCCGATGTCGTCGACGAGATGCAGGAAGCGGTGGTGCAGTGCCTGGAGTGCATGCACGACCAGCCCCACCTCGGGTTTCACAACGGGCGCGTGGAGCCGATCGAGGATCGCTGGGAGCGGATGATCGCGGGGACACCGTGGGTGGCGTCGTGCACGGTGACCGTCGACGCCGACGACGTGGAGTCCTGCTCGGGCCCGGAGGCCGGCGATGCGCTCTCCTATGCCGCGTTCGGGGACAACGGGACACGGGAGTTCTTCACCCACGTGCGCTTCCACAAGCACGACGAGGAGCACATCGTCGTACACCTGCTGGTCGAGCTGTACGCCCGCTCGATCGAGGAGGCGACCGAGGTGCTGGAGGAGGCTGCGCGCGGAACGCTCGCGCTCACGTCGCTGGCGGAGGAGTCCCGCCCACCCGCCTCCACCGGCGAGGGGCAGCACTAGAACCGCCCGGCACCGGGACGGAGTCAGCGCCGGGCGCCGGGGTGGGGTCAGCGCCGGGCGGCTGAGCTGGACCAGTGTCGGGCGCCAGAGCTAGACCCGTGCCGGCGCCCCCGGGGCGACGGCGTACGCCGCGGGCATTCCATGCCTCCTCGGCTATGAGCGCCAGCGCGACGGGCACGGTCGCCGGCAGCTCGGCCACGGCCAGGAACAGCAGGTCGAAGACGGCGGCGAGCACGAGCGTGAAGAGGGCCGCCAGCCGCTGGCGGCTGCGCTCTCGCGCCAGCACCGCACCGAGTAGCGCGGCGACGAACAGGTCGCCGTACCCGAGCGTGACCGAGCCGAACAGCTCTGATTGAAGCTGGGGCAGCCCGCCGGGCGGACGCGCGGCGTTCAGGGTCGCGTTCGGGCGCTGCAGCAGGTCGCTGACGATCAACCAAGTGTCCGCAGCCGCCATCAGCACGATCCCAACCTTCAGCCATCGAGCCGGAGTCACGGCTCCCAGCAGCACTCCGAGCGTGACGCAGCTCAGCGCGGAGAGCAGCGCCGCCGCCGCCTGCCCGGCAAGTGTCTTGGGCACTGCCCAGGCGAGCGCGAATAGAGCAATGGCCCCCGTGGCGCCAATCGGCCTCGCGCCCCGCATCGCCCAGCCAAGCGCCCCGGCCGCAAGTGGCGGCACGGCGACAAGCGCGAGGTATGTAAGGCCGACCGCGGTATCCGACACGTAGCGGATCGCGAATATGACCACCACGATCGAGCCGAGTGGGACCAGCGCCCAGCCACGGCCGCTCAGGCGTTGCAGCGAACCGAGCCCGGGTGCGAGCCGCGGTGCCGCGACGACGCCCGCCTGCAGCGCCAGCACGGCGGCGTCCGAAGCTATGAAGTTACAGGGGCCCGTCACACCTTCCGAGCCTACGGCGTGAATGGGGCCTACGACGCGGGTGAGGCCGCAGCGCTGGTAGGGCCCTCAGGCGACCCGGCCCTCCAGCGCCTCGAGCTGTGCGCGCAGCGGCGCCGGCAGCGCGTCGCCAAACTTGGCGTAGTGCTCGTGCATCTGCGGAAGCTGCTGCTTCCACTCGTCGGGGTCGACGGCGAGCAGCTTGGCCATCACGTCCTCGGAGACGTCGAGGCCGTCGATGTCGATCCCGCCCTCGGCGGGCGGCACCATCCCGATCACCGTCTCCTGCGCCTTCGCGCTGCCCTCGCAGCGACCGAAGATCCACGCCAGGACGCGCGAGTTCTCGCCGAAGCCGGGCCACATGAACTTCCCGTCCTCGTCCTTGCGAAACCAGTTGACGTAGAAGATCTTCGGCAGCTTTGCGCCCTCGCGCTCGCCGATCGCCAGCCAATGCGCCAAGTACTCGCCCATGTGATAACCGCAGAACGGGAGCATCGCCATCGGATCGAAGCGCAGCTTGCCGACGGTGCCGGCGGCAGCGGCGGTCATCTCCGAGGACATGATCGACCCGATGAACACGCCGTGCTCCCAGTCGCGCGCCTCGCTGACGAGCGGGACGACGGTGGCCCGGCGCCCACCGAACAGCATCGCGTCGATCGGCACGCCGGCCGGGTCCTCCCACTCGGGTGCGATCGAGGGGCATTGCGAGGCCGGCGTCGTGAAGCGGGCGTTTGGATGCGCGGCGGGCACGTCGGAGGAGGGCGTCCAGTCGTTGCCGTGCCAATCGATCGCGTGCTCCGGTGGCTCCCCCGTCATCCCCTCCCACCAGACATCGCCGTCGTCGGTCTTGGCGCAGTTGGTGAAGATCGAGTTGCGCTCGACGGTGTCGATCGCTCTCGGATTGGTCTTCGCGCCGGTGCCGGGGGCCACGCCGAAGAACCCCGCCTCCGGGTTGACGGCGTGCAGGCGCCCGTCGGAGCCGAACTTCATCCACGCGATGTCGTCGCCGATCGTCTCGACCTTCCAGTCCGCGAGCGTCGGGATCAGCATCGCGAGGTTGGTCTTGCCACAGGCGCTCGGGAACGCTGCCGAGACGTACTTGACCTCGCCCGCGGGCGAGGTCAATTTGAGGATCAGCATGTGCTCGGCGAGCCAGCCATCGTCGCGCGCCATGACCGAGGCGATCCGCAGGGCGAAGCACTTCTTGCCCAGCAGCGCGTTGCCGCCGTATCCCGAGCCGTATGACCAGATCTCACGGGTCTCGGGGAAGTGCACGATGTACTTGTTCTCGGCGTTGCACGGCCAGGGCACGTCCTGCACGCCTTCGGTGAGCGGCATCCCGACCGAGTGCAGACACGGCACATAGTCCTTGTCGTCGCCGATCACGTCGAGCGCCGGCTGTCCCATCCGAGTCATGATCCGCATCGACAGGACGACGTAGGGCGAATCGGTGAGCTCCACACCGACGTGGGAGATCGGCGAGCCGAGCGGGCCCATCGAGAACGGGACCACGTACATCGTGCGCCCGCGCATCGAGCCGCGGAAGAGGGTTGTAAGCATTTCGCGCATCTCCGTTGGATCGCGCCAGTTGTTGGTCGGCCCCGCGTCGTGCTCGCGAGCTGGGCAGACGAACGTCCGATCTTCGACCCGGGCCACGTCGGCCGGATCCGAGCGCGCAAGGTAGGAGTTGGGCCGCTTGGCCTCGGAGAGCTTCTCGAACGTGCCCGCGGCGACGAGCGTCTGAGCCAGGTGCTCGTACTCCTCCGCCGACCCGTCGCACCAATGGACCTCGTCGGGTTGGGTCAGCTTCGCGACTTCGTCTACCCACTCGCGTAGGCCGGCGTGGCTAGTGGTCGCTTGATGCGTCGGGGCGGTCTGAGACATGGCGTTCGGGTGCTCCTCGGTCTGCTTGGTGTTTGGTGGCCGTGCAAGCGTACCTCCGGCGGGCGCCGAACAGCTACTCCACCGGCAGCGGCGGGCGCCGAGCAGCTACTCCACCGGCGACTCAGCCGCTGCGGGCGACTCGCCGGCGTTCTTGCGCGGTACGAGGACGAGCCGCTTGAACTCGGCGACGAGCACGCCATCCTGGTTCAGCACTCGGGTCTGCACCCTCACCATGCCACGATCGGGCTTTGAGCGCGAAGGATTGACCTCCAGCACCTCGGACTCGCAGTAGAGCGTGTCGCCGTGGAACACGGGCGCGGGGTGCTTGAGCTCCTCGGTCGCGAGATTGGCGATCGCCTTGCCGCTGACGTCCGAGACGCTCATCCCGAGCGCCAGCGAGTAGACCAGCGGCCCGACGACTACGTTGCGGCCCTGCTGGGAGGCCTTGGCGTAGACGTCGTTGAGGTGCAGCGGATGATGGTTCATCGTGATCAGGCAGAACAGGTGGTCGTCTGACTCGGTGACCGTCTTGGCGGGCCAGTGCTTGTAGACCGCGCCGACCTCGAACTCCTCCAGGTAGCGGCCGTAGGGATGGGCACCGCTGGCCTCGCGGGCCGCCTGATCGGTCTCGAACTGGGTCATGGACTCTCCTTGGGTCGTTTCAGTGCGCCTGCGCCTGGGCGGGCTGCGAATTAGGCTGCCGCAGCGTGAAAGGATGCCAGGGCGGCGGGACCGCGCGGATGCCAGGGATGCGGGGGGCCGGTGGAACCGGCACGGAGTCGGCGCGGTCACGGCGACGTTCGCGCGCGGCGTGGCGGTGGGATCGTGGTCCACGGCTCGAGCCTTGGCATACTTTGCCGAAAGCGACGAGGCAGAGGTGATTGCAATTGGCCGAGCCTGAACATGTTGTGCCACCCGCCGGCCCCCCGCGACTGTCCCATGACGAGCTCGTGGCGGCCCAAGAGCAGACCCTGAGCGCTCCCCGGCGCAAATACAGCCTCGCCGCCCGAGGACTGTTCCTGACCCTGGACCTCCTTTACGGCAAGCGGCGGACGATGGCGAAGTTCAAAGTCCTGGAGATCGTCGCGCGCGTGCCCTACCAGACCTGGGAGAACGTTGCCTACATCGCGGTCACCCACATGCATCAAAGCACCGGCATCGCCAAGCGCATCCAGGAGCGCATCGTCGAGGTCCGCAGCCAGCAGGACAACGAGCTGTGGCATCTGCTCATCCTCCAGGAGCTGATCGTCCGCGAAAGCACGCGCGAATCGCAGCTCAAGTTCATGTGGTTGCCCCAGATAATCGCCTTCGGCTACTACCAGTTCTCCTGGCTTCTATACGTGGTGAACCCAAGATGGAGCTACGGGCTCAACGCCGATTTCGAAGACCACGCCGAGCACGAGTACATGCAGTGGGTCGCAGACAAGCCCGAATGGGAGACACAGCCGTTTGACTCGGACTTCGCGCAGGAGTACGGCGTCTTCGCCTCGATGGCCGATCTATTCCGCCAGATCGGCCACGATGAGCGCGTGCACAAGCAGGAGAGCATCGCCGCTATGGAGGCGCCGCGCTTCGAATAGGTGGGACCCGCAACATCGGAAATGGTGGCGTCTTCCGCAGCAGCGATCAGCCTTGGGTCTTGACGTAGCTATCGAAGCCCACGACATCGTCGGCTATGAGTCGGCGAATCGCCCCGCTGGAGTAGACCGCCGTGAGGATTGTGCCGTCCGGAGCCAGAACGAAGCCGGTGGACTGCAGATGGCGCGGATCGTCGTTGGCGTAGGCGCCGGTCGCCGCGGCGACCTGGTCGGCATCGGCGCTGTGTCCGACGGGGAAGGAGAGGTGGTGCTTTTCCACGAGCGCGGCGGAGGTTGCCTCGTCGTCGACCGAGAAGGCGACCACTTTGACGCTGAGCTCGGCAAGCTTGTCTTCGGCCCGAGCGTACCCCGCGAGCTGCGCGTTGCAGTACGGGCACCAGGCCCCGCGATAGATCAGCACGACGCCGAAGTCGCCAGCCAGGTCAGCAGGCAGCGAGATGGCGCCGCTACCGACCGCGTCGAGGGTGAGGCTCGGGAACGTGTCACCGTTGTTCAGCAC
>JALYUQ010000043.1 GCA_030853685.1 Actinomycetota bacterium
CGGCTCGTGGTCACCGTGGAGTACGTCGGGGTCCAAATCGAATCCGTTGGGCCAGACGATCGTCCTCAGCTCCGGGTCGACACGAACGCGCCGGAAGAACTCGAGGTCGCGCAGCGGCTCGCCCATCTCGCCCCAGAGAACGTCGCTGAGGTCAACGACCCGTTCGCTGCCGTCGTCGAACCGCAGGCGCAACTCGTGGCCTTCGAGCGGCTGCACGTCGGTCACGGCCACCATCTCGACAATGCTACGGCAAGGGGTCGATCGCCAACAGTCGATCGTGCGCTCGGGCTCGATCCCAGTTCTCGCCGAGCTCGTCGCGGTGCTCGCCCGCCCATTCAACGATCAACCTCAGCGCACGCGGCGGCAACCATCCGTCGATCACCTCGACCGTCTCGATCGCGATCTCAGCGACGTGACCCGAATACGCGGCGTGAAAATGTGGTGGCGGATGGTCACGCCAGTACATCGTGACCACAATCCCGTAGAAGGCCGACACGCGAGGCACGCCGCGATTGTCCACGCCAGCACGGCGGACACCGCGGCGCGCCTCGATAAGAGCAGGGAAGAGTCCGGTCAAAGCCGTCGGCAGCCCCGCGCCTGCGAGACGCCTGCCTTTCCGAAGAGCGAGAGCGCTCGTCGACGGTCAGGGCTGTGTCGGTCCGGAACGGGCGCGTCCGGTGGCCTGCATCGAGCGCACCGGTACTTGAATGGAGGCGTCTTCGCGCCTGATCCTGAGCGGCGCTCCGCAGAGGCGCCCCGCTGCGGTCCTGGTTGCCGCGCTGCGGCCCGCCCAAGCGCTCATAGAATGCCTCGCATGCCCGACCCCACCCCGTCGCCCTTGCCCGACCCCACCCCGCCGCCCACGCCCAGCCCACCCACGCCCGACGCGCCCTCCCCACTCGGCGCTCCGTCCACGTTCGAGCCTTCCCCCCGCCTGCCCACCCCCGATCGGCCGTGGATGATGCGAACCTACGCCGGCCACTCGGACGCCAGGCGCTCGAACGAGCTCTACCGGCGCAACCTCGAGAAGGGTCAGACGGGACTCTCGGTGGCGTTCGACCTGCCCACGCAGACCGGCTATGACCCCGACCACGAGCTCGCCCGCGGCGAAGTGGGGAAGGTGGGCGTGTCGATCGCTCACGAAGGCGACATGCAGACGCTGCTCGATGGGATACCGCTCGACCAGATGAACACCTCGATGACGATCAACGCGACGGCCGCATGGCTGCTTGCGCTCTACATCGTCGCCGCCGAGAAGCAGGGCGTCGCCCAGGACAAGCTCCAGGGCACGATCCAGAACGACATCCTCAAGGAGTATCTGAGCCGGGGCACCTACGCATTCCCGCCGGGGCCGAGCATGCGCCTGATCGCTGACACGATCGCCTACGCCGTGCAGCACGTCCCGAAGTGGAACCCGATCAACATCTGCTCCTACCACCTCCAGGAGGCGGGCGCGACGCCCGTGCAGGAGATCGCCTACGCGCTCGGCAACGCAACAGCCGTGCTCGACGCCGTCCGCGAGCGCGTTCCCGAGGAGCTGATGGGCAAGGTGTTCGGAAGGATCTCCTTCTTTGTCAACGCCGGCGTGCGGTTCGTGGAGGAGCACGCGAAGCTCCGCGCGATGGCGAGCCTGTGGGACGAGCTCGGCCGCGAGCGCTACGGGGTGCGCGAGGAGAAGCAGCGGCGCTTTCGCTACGGCGTGCAGGTCAACTCGCTCGGCCTCACCGCATCCCAACCGGAGAACAACGTCTACCGGATCGCGCTCGAGGCGCTGGCCGTCACCCTCGGCCGGGACGTAAGGGCGCGCGCGGTCCAGCTTCCGGCCTGGAACGAGGCGCTCGGGCTGCCGCGCGCGTGGGATCAGCAGTGGTCACTGCGCCTGCAGCAGGTGCTCGCCTACGAGACTGACCTGCTCGAGTACCCGGACATCTTCGAGGGCTCGAAGGTGATCGAGGCGCTCGTCGCCGAGCTGCTCCACGGCGCCCGCGAAGAGATGGCGCACGTTGCCGAGCTCGGTGGAGCAGTGGAGGCTGTTGACTACATGAAGGCGGCGCTGGTGGAGTCCCACCGCGAGCGCTGGCGCCGGATCGAGGCCGGCGAGCTGACGATCGTGGGGATGAATCGCTTCACCTCGACCGAGCCCTCGCCGCTGACCGCCGGCGGTGACGGGGGAATCCTGGTGGTCGACCCCGAGGTCGAGGCCGAGCAGCAGGCAGCCGTGCAGCGCTGGCGCTCAGGGCGCGACCAGGAGGCTGTCAGCGCAGCCACCGAGGAGCTCGCGCGCCTGGCGCGCGAGCACGCGGAGAACATCATGCCGGCTAGCATCGCGGCGGCACGCGCGGGGATGACGACCGGTGAGTGGGCCCAGACCCTGCGCGAGGTGTTCGGCGAGTACCGGGCGCCGACCGGAGTCGGCGCGGGCGCCGTCGTGCGCGGCGACGACGTCTCCGAGCTGCGCGAGGAGATCGAGCGCGTCAGCGAAGCGCTGGGGCGGCGGGTCAAGCTCCTGGTCGGCAAGCCGGGGCTCGACGGGCACTCAAACGGCGCCGAGCAGATCGCCGTCAGGGCCCGCGATGCCGGCATGGACGTGGTCTACGAGGGAATCCGCCTCACGCCGAGCCAGATCGCGACCTCGGCCGCCCAGGAGGGCGTGCACGTGATCGGGCTCTCGATCCTGTCAGGCTCCCACCGCGAGCTGATCCCGGCCGTACTCGAGGAGCTGCGAGAAGCCGGCGTGGCTGGGGTGCCGGTGGTCGTCGGGGGGATCATCCCCGACGCCGACGCGGCCCAGATGCTCGATGCGGGCGTCGCCGCCGTCTACACGCCCAAGGACTGGGACCTGAACCGGATGATGGGCGACATAGTCGCGCTCGCCGGGGCCAGCGCCCGCAGGCGCGGCCCCGAGGGGATGGCTGGTGCTGGACGCAGGGCCGGCACCACCGAGAGGATGGCGGAGGGAGGCCGCGACACCGCCGATGGGATGGCGGCTGCCCGGCCCGGCGCCGACACAGCCGCGCAGGCTTGACTGCCTCCCCTCCCGGTGGCCCAGAGCTACCTGGCGGCCCCGAGCCGCCTGGCCCCGAGCTGCCCGGCGTGCCCGAGCTATCCGAGCCCGAGCTGCGCGGGGGGTCCGAGCTGGCATCGCGCCTGCGCGCGGGAGACCTGAGCGCGGCGCCGGCGATGCTGAACATGGTCGAGAGCCGTGCCGGGCAAGCGCGCGCGCAGACGGGGGCACTGCTGGCGGCGCTCTCGCCGGCCGCGCTGGGCCGCGAGGCTCCCGCCCACATCGTCGGCGTAACCGGCCCCCCGGGCTCCGGGAAGTCCTCACTGCTCTCGCGGCTGGTCGCCGTGTGGCGGGCCGCGGAGCGCACGGTGGCGGTGCTCGCCGTGGACCCGACATCCCGTCGATCGGGCGGGGCGCTGCTAGGGGACCGCGCGCGTATCGAGGTCGATCCACGCGACCGCGGGGTGTTCATCCGCTCGGCCGCCGCCGGCGAGCGCCTCGGCGGCCTCGCCCCCGCCACGCGCGCCGCGGCGAGCGCGCTGGCGGTCGCATTCGACGTGGTGGTGATCGAGACCGTCGGCGTCGGGCAGTCTGAGACCGATGTGGCGGATGTCGCCGATACTGTGGTGGTTGTGGTGCAGCCCGGATCGGGTGACGTGCTCCAGTTTCTGAAGGCGGGGATCATGGAGATCCCCGACATCGCGGTGGTCACCAAATCCGACCTCGGGCGCGTAGCGAGCCGCGCGCTGGCCGATCTGCGGACGGCGCTGGCGTCTCTGGGCGCGGCGGGCACCGCTGTCCTGGCCGTCTCCTGCCTGGCGCCGCCGTCGGGGATCGCCGAGCTGGCCGGCGCGCTGGATGCCCACCGGGACGGCCTGGAGATGCCGGGGCGCAGGCTGCGCGCACGCCGGATGCACGCACTGGCCGACTTCACGGTCGAGCACGGCGAGCGCGGCTTGCGGGCGCTGGGCGGGCGCCGGGAGGCCGAGCGATGGCTCGCAGAACAGGAGCGGGGGCTCGATGTCGGGAGCCTGGAGCGGGCGCTGGAGCAGCGAGCGGACGCACGAGCTGCAGCGGCGACCGGACGCACACGATCGGCGCCGCCGGCATGAGACGTATCGTCCTTCCCGCGCAGGCACTCCGCGATGGTCCGACAGCGTTGCGCCCCTGGCGTGACTCTGACGTCGGCGCGCTCGTTTTCGCGTGTCAAGATCCCGAGATCTCGCGCTGGACGCGCGTGCCCTCGCCGTACGGAGAGAGCGACGCCAGAGCCTACTTGCTGACGCGCCACGACGCGATCCACGCCGGGAGGATGGCGCCCTTCGCGATCGTCCACCGGTCTGAGCCGGATGACTCGCGCGCCGCCCAGCCGGATGACTCGCGCGCCGCCCAGCCGGATGACTCGCGCGCCGCCCAGCCGGATGACTCGCGCGCCGCCCGATCAGACGAGGCCGGAAGCCGAGCGGGCGGCAGGCGCGAGGGCGAGCTGCTCGGTTCGATCTCGCTGATGCGCCCGGCTTGGGAGCACGCCCGCATGGAGGTCGGGTACTGGCTCGCGCGCGAGGCGCGCGGACAGGGCCACGCCACCCGCGCGTTGGCGCTGATCTGTGCGTGGGGCCTATACGAGCTCGGCCTGGAGCGGCTCGACCTGCTGGCCGGTGCCGAGAACACCTCCTCGCAGCGGGTGGCTCAACGCGCCGGGTTCACGCGGGAGGCCGTCTTACGCTCCTACGTGCTCGGGCGCGACGGACCTCAGGACATGGTCTGCTTCGGCCTTCTGGCAGGCGAAGAGCCCGACCCGGCGGCCACCGCTTCGAGCGGCTAGCCGGCCTTGCCGCGAGTGGCTGCCTTCAGCGGCGATCCAAGTGAGGAGATGCGCCAGCCGTGACTGGTCTGCAGGAGCTCGATCGCGTCCAGTGAGGCTTGCTGTCCACGAGCGCCGGTGAGCGCGATCACCGACGCGTGATCCCCGCTGATGCTGATCCGCCCAATGCTCAAGGTCGGGCTCTGCACCGAGCCGAGGTAGATCCGCAGCGCCTGCACGCATCCGATTCCGGCCGGCGGCGCCACATGCGCGAGCAACGCCGGGGCGAGCACCTGATCGCAGATCGTCTGATAATCCCTGGCGGCCGTCGCAGTCGAGAACTGCATCACCTTCGCTTGGACCTGGTCGTGCTGACTGGTGCCGCACCCCGTCAGCGCGCAGGATGCTCCAATCAGTGCGATCCCCCGGATGAGCCGCATCGGCGGAAGGCTACCCTTAACAGATGGATCGCCTCGAACCACTGCAGGACGGACACGGGAGGCTGATCGGCGACCTGCGCGTGTCGGTCACCGATCGCTGCAACTTCCGCTGCCAGTACTGCATGCCCGCGGAGGGCCTGCCGTGGCTGGAGCGCACGGCGGTCTTGAGCTTCGAGGAGATCGCGCGGCTCGTCGGCCTGCTCGCGGCGATGGGCGTGCACGACATCCGCCTGACCGGCGGCGAGCCGCTTGTCAGGCGCGACTTCCCGAAGCTGGCCGGGATGCTCTCGCACACCGAAGGCGTGCGGGATCTGTCCCTGACAACCAACGGCTTCCTGCTCGAGCGCGACGCGGCCAGGCTCATAGCGGCCGGCATCAACCGCTTCAACGTCTCGGTCGACTCGCTGCAGCGAGACCGCTTCTACGAGCTCACCCGCCGCGACGCGCTGCCCCAGGTGCTCCGGGGGCTCGAGCTGCTGGCGAGCTTCCCCGAGGCCCATCCGATCAAGGTCAACGCCGTCGCGATCCGCGGCTTCACCGAGCAGGAGCTGCTCCCGTTCGCCGAGCTCGCACGCCATAGCCCGTATGAGATCCGCTTCATCGAGTTCATGCCGCTCGACGCCGACCGCGCTTGGACGCCAAGGCAGGTGCTGACCGGCGAGGAGATCCACGCCGCGATCGACGCGGTCTACCCGCTCGAGCCCGAGCCGCGCGGACCGAGCTCCACCTCGCGCGTCTACCGGTTCGCCGACGGCAAGGGAAGAATTGGCTTTATCAACCCGGTCTCCGAGCCGTTCTGCGGGGACTGCAACCGGATTCGCCTGACCGCCGACGGCCGCCTGCGCACGTGCCTCTTCTCGCTCAACGAGACCGACCTCCGCGCGCCGCTGCGCGAAGGAGCCGATGACGAGGAGCTCGAGCAGATCATCCGCGACGCGGTCTGGCGCAAGGAGCTCAAGCACCAC
>JALYUQ010000292.1 GCA_030853685.1 Actinomycetota bacterium
GACCAGGAGCCGGCGGCGCCCCCACCGGCGCCCGTCCCGGTGACCACCCCGGCGCCGAGCGCCGCGGCGGCGGGCGACGGGAACGAAACCCTGCGCCTGGGAACCTACCGGCCGCTGTGGGCCTCGCCGGAAGTCGAGGTCTCACCCGCGCTGAAGTTCCTGGTCCCCGAGCCGACGGTCGAGCTCTCGCCCGACGACGCGCGGCGCCTGGAGGTCGGCGACGGCGATGGCGTCCAGGTCGGCTCCAACGGGACGCGCCTGAACGTGGTCGCGGCGGTCCGCTCCGGGGTGCCGGTGGGAAGCGCCTTCTTGGCGGAGGGGATCGCGTCGGAGTCGGCCAACCTCCTCACCGAGCCGCTGATAGAGGTCCACAAGCGGTGAGCGGATACGGGGTGGTCACCTACTTCGAGCCGTGGTGGGTGCAGATCGTCAAGGCGCTGGTGATCTTCGGGGTGATCTTCGCGGTCCTGCCGATCCTGATCGTCTACGAGCGCAAGCTCCTGGGGCGCTTTCAGAACCGCTACGGACCCAACCGGGTCGGCCCCTTCGGCCTGATGCAGCCGCTGGCCGAGATCGTCAAGTTCGCCACCAAGGAGCCGTTTCGCCCCACCAACTCGGTCGGCTACCTGTTCCGGATGGCCCCCATGGTGGCGATCCTGACCGCGGTGGCCTCGCTGGCCCTGGTCCCGTTCGGCGACGTCCAGGACATCTTCGGGCAGAAGGTCGGCCTGTACGGGATCGACGTCTCGGTCGGGCCGCTGTACGTGTTCGCCTTCGGCGGGATCTCCTTCTACGGGATCATGGTCGGCGGCTGGGCCTCGGGATCGAAGTACTCGTTCCTGGGCTCGATGCGGGGCGCCGCCCAGCTGATCTCCTACGAGGTCTCCCAGGGGCTGGCTCTGGTCGGCGTGGTCATCACCAGCGGAACGCTTTCGCTGACCGGGATCGTCCGCGCCCAGGGCGGCCTGTGGTACTTCATCCCCCAGATCGTCGGCTTTCTGATCTTCCTGACCGCCTCCTTTGCCGAGACCAACCGCGCGCCCTTCGACCTCGTCGAGGCCGACACCGAGCTGGTCGGCGGCTACTTCACCGAATACGGCGGCACCGGCTGGGTCGCCTACGAGTTCGCCGAGTACACGAACATGATCGTGGTCTCCGGGATCACCGTGACCATGTTCTTCGGCGGCTGGCTGCTGCCCTTCGGTATCCACCCCCCGGGCTGGGTGGATCCGATCGTCGTGCTGGCCAAGATGTTCCTGATCTTCAGCCTGTTCATCTGGGTGCGGGCGACCCTGCCCCGGCTGCGCTATGACCAGCTCATGTCCTTCGGCTGGAAGATCCTCCTGCCCCTGGCCACCTTGAACTTGCTGGTGACCGCGATCGTGGTGGTCTCTTGACCGCCACGCCGCGGCACCCGAGAGGAGCCCCATGACCCCCTATGACCCCGGTTCTGACGTGGTGCAGGTGATCCGCACTCCCGGCGCGGGCCCCGCCCGCGGCACCTACCGCCTCTTCGGCGAGACCCTGCGCGGCCTCAAGACCACGTTCGCGCGGATCGCCGAAGGACCGACCACGATCCAGTACCCGGAGGAGAAGACGCCCGTCTACCCCCGGTTTCGCGGCCGCCACAAGCTGCACCGCTTCGATAATTCGGATCCCGCCCACCCGGGCCTTGAGAAGTGCGTCGGCTGCTCGCTGTGCGCCGCCGCCTGTCCCGCCGACTGCATCCGCGTCGTGGCCGACGAGAACACGCCCGGCAACCGCGTGTCGGCGGGCGAGCGCTACGCCGCCGTCTATGAGATCAATCTGTCTCGTTGCATCTTCTGCGGCTACTGCGAGGTTGCGTGCCCGTTCGACGCGATCACCATGGGCCACGACTACGAGCTGTCCGATTACACCCGCTCTGACCTGATCTTCACCAAGGAGATGCTGCTCGCCGAGCCGATCGAGCGCACGCCGCTGCGCTCGGAGGGCGAGTAGGTGCTCTGGACCCCCCCCGCCGCGTGGGCCCGTCCCGGCGCCTGTGCCCGCGCCGCCGGGAGGACCGCCTAGCCCATGTCCGCGGTCATCTTCTTCATCGCGGCGATCGGCGCGCTGGCGGGGGCGATCGGCGTGGTCGTCGTGCGCAATCCGTTCTACAGCGTGCTCGCGCTGGTCTTTCACCTCGTTTCGCTGGCGGCGCTCTTCTTGCTACTGCGCGCGGAGTTCGTAGCGGCAGCGCAGGTGGTGGTCTACGCCGGGGCGGTGATGGTCCTGTATCTGTTCGTGGTCGCCTACGTGGGCGGCGGGGATGAGCCGCTCGCGAGCGGTGCAACGGCACTGCGCATCCTCGGGCCGCTGTTTGCCTTGGCGGTGGCAGTCGAGCTTTGCATCGCGATGCTCGGTTCGGGCTTGAAGGGGATCTCCGGCAGGGGCGCGCCCTACATCCCGGGCTTCGGAAGCCCCAAGCACATCGGGCAGCTCTTCCTGACCAAGTACCTGTTCCCGTTCGAGACCGCTTCGCTGCTGCTGCTGGTCGCCGCGATCGGCGCCGTGGTGCTCGCCCGGCGCCGGCGTGGTCTCGAGCCCGATCGTGACGAGCAGCTACGGAGGATGATCGCCACGCCGCGCCCCGCGAGCACCGGGACGATGGCCGAGGGTGCCGGGACGCGCGTGGGTGCCGCTCCGGGTGAGCGGGCGGGGGTGCGCGCCGGCCTCACTGAGCCTGGACACGATGACCCGGCGCGAAGCGGGACCGAGGCTGCCAGGACGCCCGCTGGTGTTGGCGGGGCTGGCGCCGCCGGGGCGCGCGCCGGGCCGCTCACCAGGGAGCCGGCACGGACACCCGCGGGAGGAGATGGCTGATGGCGATCGGCTGGTACCTCGTCGTATCGGCGCTGATCTTCTGCATCGGCGCCACGGGCGTCCTCATACGCCGCAACCCGCTCGTGATCCTCCTGTGCCTGGAGTTGATGCTCAACGCGGCGAATCTCGCCCTGGTCGCGTTCGCGCGCATGCATGGGGGCGAGGACGGCCAGGTGTTCGCCCTGATCGTGCTGGTCGTGGCGGCGTGTGAGGTGACCGTCGGCCTCGGCCTGATCGTCGCCATTTATAGGAGGCGCCTGCCGATCGACGTCGACCAGCTCAACGAGCTGAACGGATAGCGAGTGTCGTCGAGCACCCATGAGTAGGCCCGGGCAGTCATGAGCGCCACCACCTTCGGCTGGCTCGTGTTGCTCTGCCCGCTGGTCGGCACCGTCGCGATCGGCCTCGGCTACGCGCGCCTGCACGCGCGGAGCGCCGGCTGGATCGCCACAGTCGCGATCGCGCTCTCCTTCGCGCTGTCGGTGGCGGCCCTGATCGCGCTGGAGCGCCGCAGCCCCGGCCATCGCCAGGTCGTGTCCTCGTTGTGGAAGTACGACTCCAGCGCCGGGGTAGACGCCAACCTCTCGATCCTCGTCGACCCGTTGTCGGTCTTCATGATCCTGGTGGTCTCAGGCGTCTCGACCTTGATCCACCTCTACTCGATCGCCTACATGGACTCCGACCGCGGCTACTCGCGCTACTTCGCCTACCTCAACTTCTTCGTCTTCTCGATGCTGCTGCTCGTGCTGGCCGGCAACTTCGTGCTGCTGATCGCCGGCTGGGCGTTCGTCGGTGCCGCCTCCTACCTGCTGATCTCCTTCTGGTACCGGCGCAAGACGGCCACGCGCGCGGGGCTCAAGGCGTTCGTGATCAACGTCGTCGGCGACGTCGGCCTCGTACTCGGGACCTTCTTCATCTTCAAGCACACCGGCACCGTCGACTTCCTGAAGACGTTCACGGAAGTGCCACACGTGTTCGGGCACGACAGCCCCGACCTGGTCGCGGGATCGCTGCTGCTGCTCGTCGGCGCGTTCGCAAAGTCCGCCCAGATCCCGCTGCACACCTGGCTGCCCGACGCGATGGAGGGCCCGACGCCCGTCTCGGCGCTGATCCACGCGGCGACGATGGTGACGGCCGGCGTCTACCTGATCGCGCGGATGCACCCGCTGTTCGAGCAGGCCCCCGCCGCCGCCGCCGTCGGGGCGATCGGCGGCGGCGTGACGCTGCTGGTGGCGGGGACGATCGCGATCGTGATGACCGACCTCAAGCGCGTGATCGCGTACTCGACGATGTCCCAGATCGGCTACATGATCATGGGGGTCTCGGTCGGTGCCTACTCGGCGGGCCTCTTTCACCTGATGACCCACGCGTTCTTCAAGGCGCTCCTGTTCATGGCCGCCGGTTCGCTGATCGGCGCGATGGGCGGGGTGCAGTCGCTCGACAAGATGAGCGGCTTTCGCAAGGCGATGCCGTTCACCTTCGGCTGTTTTGTAATTGGCGGCCTGGCCCTGTCGGGCCTGCCGCCTTTTTCGGGCTGGCTTTCGAAGGACGACATCATCGCGTTCCTGGACCACCGGGGGGGAGGCTTTGAGATTCTTGGCATCGCCGGCTACGCCGGGGCGTTCCTGACCGGGATCTACACCTTCCGGATGATCTTCCGTGCGTTCTTCGGCAAGCCGTGCGCGGAGGCGCTCGAGCTCGAGCACGGTGAGCTCGCCCACGTCGAGGTGCCCCGCAATCCGCTGACTGGCGAGGAGGAGGACACCGGGGTCGGTTTTCCTGGCGCCGCGCACCACATCGCCGAGCGCGACTGGCCGATGAAGGTGGCGATGGGAATCCTCGCGCTGCTCGCGCTGGTGGGGGGCTTCGTCCAGCTCCCCGGCGTCGACGATGCCGTTACCCGCTTCCTGAGCCCGACATTCGCCGACTCCCACCTCGTGCGGACGCCGCCGTCGACCGGATCGGCCTGGACCGGGCTCGTGATCGGTGCGGTGCTGGCGGCGATCGCGATCGCGATCGCGTACGCGATCTGGGTACGTAGACCGGTGCTTGCGTCGCGGGCGCGCGAGCGCCTCGCCCCGGTGTACACCTTCCTGGCCAACAAGTGGTACTTCGACGAGTTGATCGACTTCACCGCGGTGCGCCCCGCGCTGTGGCTGGGGCGCATGACCGCGTCGGTGCTCGAACGCGTGCTCGTGGGAGGCGTGCTGACGGGAGGCACGGTCGGCGTCGTGCGCGCCGGCTCCGCCGCGGTGCGCCGCGCGCAGACCGGCTTCGTTCGCTACTACGCCGCCGCGATCCTGGTCGGCCTGTCCGCCGTCGCTCTCTACTTCCTGGTCGTCTCGACCTAGCGCTGGGCCTGCGATCGTGACCCCCTTGACCTTCGACTTGATGGTGGGCCGGCGCTCTGGGACGCCGTCGATCCTCAGCCTGGCGAGAGATCCGCACTCGTGACGTTGTCGATCCTGATCTGGCTTCCGCTCGTGATCTCGCTGCTGGCGGCGCTGGTGCCGCGTGCGTGGACCGGGCGCGCCGCCGCCGCCGGATCGCTGCTCACGCTCGCGGTGGCGATCTCCTTCCTGGCGCGCTTCAAGCTTGGTCACGCGGGACTCCAGTTCGTCACCGACAAGGTCTGGATCTCGGCGCTGGGGATCCATTACAAGCTCGGCCTCGACGGGCTCAACGTCGGCCTTGTTGTGCTCTGCGCGGTGCTGTTCAGCGCTTCGCTGGCGTGGGCGGCGCTGCGCGAGCCCGACCGCCCCCGGGCGCGGGTGTTCTACTTCCACTTCGGGCTCGCCCAGAGCGCGGTGCTCGGCGCCTTCTGCGCGCAGGACCTGGCACTGTTCGTCGGCTTCTTCGACCTGATGTTGATCCCGTTCTACTTCCTGACCGGGATGTGGGGTAGCGGCGAGCGCGTGCGCGCCACCACCAAGCTCGTCATCTACACGCTCGTGGGGTCGTTCTTCATGCTCGTCGCGGCGATCGCGACTGGGGTGCTGGCCTCCAGCCAGCACGGAACCCAGCTCACCTTCGTCATCTCCACGCTCCAGCACCTGCCGCTGTCGAAGTCCTCCCAGGAGTGGATCTTCCTCTGCTTCGCCGTCGCGTTCCTGGTCAAGATGCCGCTGGTCCCGTTCCACGGCTGGCTGCCCGACGGCTACAAGTCGATGCCGATCCCCGCCGTCGCGGTCTTCTCCGGCATCGTCTCCAAGGTCGCCGCCTACGGCTTCCTGCGGATCGTGCTGCCGCTGTTTCCCGCCGCCTCGGTGCACTTCCAGACGCTGATGCTGCTGATCGCGTTGCTCTCGATCCTGTGGGCGACTGCGCTGGCGTTCACCACCCCCGATGCCCGGCTCGTGGTCGCCTACTCGAGCGTCGCCCAGCTCGGCTTCATCACGCTCGGGATCTTCTCGCTGCGCCCCGAGGGCGGGCAGGGTGCGCTGCTGCAGATGATCAACCATGGCCTGGTCACCGCGCCGCTGTTCTTCGTCGTCGCCGCGCTCGCGATTCGCTCCGGCGGCTCGGAGAGCCTGCCAAAGATGGGCGGGATCGCGTTCCGAGCGCCGGTGCTGGCGAGCCTCTTCCTGATCGTTGCGCTCGCGACGCTGGCGATCCCGGGCTCATCGAACTTCATTGGAGAGTTCATGATCCTGCTCGGGGTGTTCAAGGCCCAGCTCGCGATTGCCGTGATCGCTTTCGCGGGGGTCATCGGCGCCGCGGTGTATGCGCTGCGAGTGTTCATCGGCGCAATGCACAACCGGGGCGGCAAGGACGTGGCCTCGCGGGAGATCATCGTCGCCGAGGCCGTGGCGATCGTTCCGCTGATCGGCGTGATCCTGGTGCTGGCGCTCTATCCGCAGTTCGCGCTCAGGCGCTCGGAGCCCTCGCTCAAGGGTGCGATCGCTCCGGCTCAAGCGGCGCAGGTGAGCGCCGGCGTTGGAGTCGTGTCCTACGCGCCGCTTGCGGGGGGCGCGCCATGACCCGCTGGACCGGAAACCAGGCGCGCTGCGTGGTGAGACGGGCGCCGCGCGCTGGGGTGTCGCCATGACCGGCTGGATGGCATACGCGCCGCTGGCCGCCGCCCGCATGAAGGGCCCCTACATCGACTGGGCATCGTTTTCCCCGTTCCTGGTCTTGACCGTCGGTGCGCTCGTGGTGCTGCTGGTGGGCCTGCTGCGCGGTGCGGTGGCGCGCGAGCGCATGGTGCCGCTGTTCACGATCCTCACCCTCGCCGGCGCGGTCGCGGCGGAGATCGCGCGCTTCAATTACCACGCGCAGATCATCTCGGGCGCGCTGGCGGTCGACGACCTCGCGCTCCTGCTCGACCTGATCTTCTCGGTCGCGGCGCTGGCCGTGGTGCTCCTGTCCTTGCGCACCGAGGCTCCTGGTGAATCTGGCCATGGCGAGTACCACGCGTTGCTGCTCTTCAGCGTGCTGGGGATGGCGGTGCTCGTCTCGGCCCAGAACCTCGTCACCCTCTTCATCGGGATCGAGCTGCTCTCGATCCCGCTGTACATCCTGTGCGCCTCGCGCTCGCGCCGCGAAGGCTCGCTGGAGTCAGGGCTGAAGTACCTCGTGATCGGCTCCGTCGGCTCCGCCACGCTCGTCTACGGGCTGGCGCTGGTCTACGGAGCCACCGGCTCGACCGACTTCCAGACGATCGGCGCGGCCATCTCGCAGGGCAAGCTGTCCAGTGGCCTGCTCGGCAATCCGCTGCTGCTGACCGGGCTCGCGCTGACGGTCGTCGGGTTCGCGTTCAAGGCCTCGATCGCGCCGTTTCACCAGTGGACGCCCGACGTCTACGAAGGCGCTCCGACCCCCATCACGGCCTTCATGGCGACCGCGACCAAGGCTGCGGCGCTGGGGGTGTTCCTGCGCTTCTTCGACGTCGCCGCGATCGGCGCCCAGAACAAGTGGGGACCCCTGCTCGCCGTGATCGCCGCGATCACGATCGTGGTCGGCAACGTCGGCGCGCTAGGCCAATCCTCCCTGAAGCGGATGCTCGGCTACTCGGGCGTCGCTCAGGCGGGCTACATGCTCGGCGGCGTCGTCGTGGGCAGCCAGCTCGGGGTCCAGGCGACCGTCCTCTACCTCATCTTCTACCTGGCGATGAACCTGGCGGCGTTCGCCGTCATCGTCGCCCGCGAGCAGGAAAGGAAGCGCAATGACGGCGAGGACGGCGACGGTGGCCGGGGTGACGACATCTCGGTGCTCGCCGGCCTGGGCGCCCGGCGGCCGTGGCTGGCCTGGCCGATGACGATCGCGATGCTCTCGCTGGCGGGGATCCCCGGGACCGTCGGCTTCATCGGCAAGTTCCAGCTCATCCATGCGCTGATCGACGGCGACTACACGTGGCTGGCGATCGTGCTCGTGCTCGGGTCGATGATCTCGCTCGGCTACTACCTGCGCGTGGTGGCGACGATGTGGATGGGTTCCGCGCCCGAGAGCGCCCCAGCTGGGGCGGCGGCCGCTGGTGTGGGCGGCGAGGGCGGTCCAGGTGGCGAGGGCGGTGGCGGTGGTGCTGTGGGTGGCGAGCCAGTCGGCGGTGGCGCTCTGCGTGGCGGGGCGGTCGGCGCGGGCGCCCTCGCCCCGATCGCGGGCGGCTCACCGGAGGCCGACGGGGAGGACGCCGGCGCGGGGCAGGCCGGCGCCGGCGCTTGGCCGAGCTCCGGCGAGGCCGCCCCCCAGCCCGAGGTCGTCTTCGTCGCGCTGCTCTTCGCCGCCGCCAGCAT
>JALYUQ010000012.1 GCA_030853685.1 Actinomycetota bacterium
TCCGGCTGACTCCGCGCGGATGTCGCTCGGCGCGTCGCGCTCGAAGAACGCCTGCGCCATCTGCGAGCGCCCCGCATTGTGGTTACACACGAACAGCACGTACTTCATCTCGAACCTCCGGGAGCCAGCTCGGGGTGACGCATATCCGACATGCAACGCCCACTCTATCCATTGACAAGCGTCAGTTCAAGCGATATACGTATATAGATGTCTGTCGATCTGGAGCTCTCGCCCAAGCAGAAGCGCCCCGCGGGCGAGCGCTGCTGCGAGCCCGTCGTCTACCCCGAGGTCGAGCGCCAGCAGGCCGAGCAGATGGCCCAAGTCGCCAAGGCGCTCGGCGACCCCGTCCGCCTTCAACTCGTCGACGTGCTGCGCAAGCACGCTGGCAAGGTCTGCGTCTGCGAGCTGGTGCCGCTGTTCGACCTCTCCCAGCCGACCGTGTCCCATCATCTCAAGGTGCTGCGCCAGGCCGGGATCGTCGGCTCCGAGCGCCAGGGTCTTTGGGCCTACTACTACGTGATCCCCGAAGCGCTGGAGGAGCTGTTCGCATGGCTGAGCTGAGCGTCATCCGCGAAACCGTCCGCGAGCGCTACGCGCGCGCCGCCACCGAGTCGGCGCGCGGCGCCCACGGTGAGGCCCGGGCTCTCGAGGCCGAGGCCGGCTGCTGCGGCCCGGCTGGCGGCTGCGGCACGCCCGCCGCCGACGGCGTCGCGTTCGGCGAGCTGATCGGCGTCGACCACGTGCACTCCCGAAAGCCCAGGCGCTCGCGGATCTGCGCGCGATGCCGCTCGACCGAGCGCCCCGTCCACTCGTAGGACCCAATGTCCGCCGGCGCGACCCGGAGCTGCCGGGCGACGAACTCGACAACCTCATCGACGCGGGGTAGCCCAGGGGCTTGGCTCGTCGATCAAAGCTGTTGAGGGACTGCCTGTGACCGGGATCGCTCCTAGACTCCGACCCGGTGCCCTCCTTCAAGCCCGCCTATTTGATCCACGGCGACGACCACGGCCGGATCGGCGAGCGCCGCGCCCGCTTGCGTGCGCTCGCGCAAGCACAGGACAGGGAATCAGACGGAGGTGCGGGCGCCGAGGTGCTCGAAGGCGATCGCGGGACCCCTGACGCGGTCGCGGCGGCCCTCAGTGCGATGACGTTCGCGCTCGGGCGGCGCTTCATCGTCGTCGAGGGCGTCGAGCGCTGGAAGGACAAGGAGCTCGACGGGGTCGTGGCTGCGCTGTCCGCGATTGCGCCGGAGACGACGATCGCGTTCTTCGCCCGTGAGGAGGGTAAGGCCAAGGCGCCGGCTCGACTCGCGCAGGCTGTGCGGAAGGCCGGCGGCGACGTCAGCGCAGAGCAGAGCGTCAAGCCCTGGGAGCTGCCGAAGTGGGTGAGCGCGAGGGCGCGCGAGCTCGGCCTGCAGCTCGAGCCCGACGCCGCCAGGGCGCTCGTCGGTCACGTGGGCGAGCGACAGCAGCGCTTGCTGCGCGAGCTGGAGAAGCTCGCGCTCGGCGCCGACGGCTCGCAGCTCGATGCCGACCAGGTGCAGGAGCTGACGGCGCCCTCGGCGCAGCGCAAGGCGTGGGTACTCGCGGACGAGCTGGTGGCCGACGACGCGGCCGGCGCCACCCGCGCCTATCTTGCGCTGCGCGTGCAGGGCGAGCGCTCAGCAGGACTCATTTACTGGATGGCCGCGCGGGTGCGCAGCGCAGTGGAGGTCGCCCAGGCGCTAGAGGCCGGCGAGCCCGTGGCGAAGGTGAAGGGCAGGATCAGGATGCCGCCACGCGCGGCGGACCGCTTGATCGCCGATGCCCGCCGGTCGGGAGCGGAGAAGCTGCGCCGCGCGATCGAGCAGATCGCTGACCTGGAGCTCGCCGCCCGCGGCGGCGGCTCGGGAGGCATGGGTGAGGACACCGCCGCGCTGCTGGCGATCCAGCGGATCGCGGGGTGAGCTGAAAGGCGCCCAGTCCCGCGGGACTGGGCGCACCGCGAAGGGCTCCTCAGCCGGCCCGGCGCATCCGCGCGGCGTGTGACTTCTTGCGCGCGCCGGTATTGCGGTGAAGCGCTCCCCGCTTTACCGCCTTGTCGATCGTCTGCATGAGCACGCGATGCTCGCTGTCGGCTGCCAGCGCGTCGCCTTCTGCCAGCGCCCCCTCGAGCCGATGGAAGTACGTCCTGATCTTCGACGTGTAGCGGCGGTTCTCCAAGCGCTCGCGCTCGGCGCGCTCGATGCGCTTCTTCTGTGAGTGGATGTTCGCCATGAGAGCTTGGACGCAGACTGACGCCGCGGTGGGGATCCGCCGCGACGCGCCAACTCGATTAATATAGCGCCGCGGTGCCGGACCAGACTACCGAGGCGAGCGCTCCCGCACCCCCGCGCCGGCTCGCCCTGAGCACCGCGAGCTTCGCGCTCGCCACCGTCGTCTCGCGGATCGCTGGTCTGGGCCGCGAGGTCATCGCCGCGAGCTACTTCGGCACCGGAGGCCCGGCTTCGGCGTTCACGATCGCGGTGGCGATCCCCAACCTGATGGCGAACCTGTTCGCGCAGGCGGCGCTCTCGGCGGCGTTCGTGCCGGTCTTCACCGACCTTCTGCAGCAGGGCCGCAAGCGCGAGGCGTTCAAGCTCGCCTCGACGCTGTTCTGGATCATCCTGATCGCGCTCGGCGCGCTGACCGCTGTCGGCATCCTCGCGGCGGGGGTGATCATGCCGCTCTTCACGGGGACGTTCAACGCGGCCCTGAACCACCTGACGGTGGGGCTCGCGCAGGTGCTGTTCCCGGTTGTGCTCCTGCTCGGGCTGAGCGGATTGCTGGTTGGGATCTTGCAGTCCTACGACGAGTTCTCGATCGCGGCGCTCGCGCCGGCGGTCTGGAACGTCGTCATCGTGATCCTGCTCGTCGCGCTGCACGACCAATTCCAAGGTGGCAAGCGTTTGTACGCGTATGCGATCGGCTGGCTGGTGGCAACAGTCGTGCAACTCCTGATGGTCGCCTCGGCACTGCGGCGGATCGACTTTCGCCTTCAGCTCTCGATCGACTGGCACGACCCGCGGATCCGCCAGGTGTTCGTGCTGATGGCGCCGGTGACGATCGGGCTCGGGATCGTGAACCTCGACCAGCTCCTGAACTCGGCCTTCGGGACGCTGGTCTCCAGCCAGGCACCACGCGCGATCGACAACGCCTTCCGGATCTACCTGCTGCCCCAGGGCGTCTTCAGCGTCGCGGTCGCGACGGTGCTCTTCCCGACCCTCAGCCGTCAGGCCGCTCGCCGCGCGCCGGCCGAGATGCGGCGCACGCTCGCCAACGGGATGCGCCAGATCAACCTGACGCTGATCCCTGCGGCGGCGCTGCTGATCGTGCTGGCCACCCCGATCACCCGTCTGGTCTTCCAGCGGGGGCAGTTCAACGCGCAGTCGACCCACCTCGTCTCGGTCGCGCTCTTCTGGTTCGCCTTCAGCCTGCCGTTCGCCGGTCTGAACCTGCTGCTCACGCGGACCTTCTTCGCGCTCAAACGACCATGGATCCCGACGCGCCTGGCCGCGATCAACATGGTCGTCGACATCATCGTCAGCGTCGCCCTCTACAAGCCGCTCGGGATCGCCGGTCTGGTGATCGGAACCGCGATTGCCAACGCGGTGATGACCGCGCTCCAGCTCCAGCGCCTGCGAACCGGCTTCAGCGGCCGGCTCGAAGACGCGCAGACGCTGATGGTCACCGCCCGCATCCTCGTCGCCTCTGCCATCATGGCTGCCGTCGCGTTCGTGCTCTGGAGCCTGCTCGACGGGCTGCTCGGTCGCTCGCTGCCGGCGCAGATCGTGGCGCTCGGAGTGGCGCTCCTGGCAAGCGGAGCCTTGTACGTCAAGACAGTGCTGTTGATGCGCATCCCCGAGGCACACCAGATCGAGGCGTTCGTACTCGGCCGGCTGGGCCGGCGCTGAGCTGGGACCGCGTGATCGGCACGGCGGCCTCTACGGACGCACTCACTGGCCTCAGTGACCTGCAGGCCGTCCTCCCTGCGCCCGGGACCGACGATCGGGATGCCTGCGCTTTTTCCGCGGTCAAACGCGAGTGCCGCCGGCCTGCTCCAGGCGGAGCGTCTCGGACGGTGTGAGACGGGCGAGGAAGCTGAGCGTCTGTGCCCAGGCACCCCGCGCGGCCGCGGGCGTATAGGAGGATCGCGTATCATTGAAGAAGGCGTGCGGAGCGCCGGCGTAGACGACGGCCTCGAACTCCTTGCCCGCGTTGAGCATCGCGGATGCGAAACCGGGGACGCCCGCCATGACGCGCTCGTCCTCCGCGCCGTAGATTCCGAGCACGGGGCACGCGATATCGACGATCCGCTCATCGAGCGGGGATG
>JALYUQ010000067.1 GCA_030853685.1 Actinomycetota bacterium
GGCCGGGTGTACCCGAAGCCGTCGACGTGGAGCCAGGCGCATCGCCGCTGGCTCTCGCGCCAGCAGCTCCCCGAGCCGATGAGCGAGTTGACCTACGCCGACCTGGTCGCATGCGTCGACGGGCTGACCGCGCGCGCAAGAAGGCGCTCGCCGAGCGGATCTCTCAGCTCGCGACCGAGCAGCGGTGGTGGCCGACCGTCGCCAGGCTGCGCGCGTTCCGCGGGGTTGACACGCTGACCGCGTTCGCGATCCACCTGGAGCTCGGCGCGGACTGGACCCGCTTCCAGAAGGCGCACCGTGTCGGTTCCTGGCTCGGCTTGACTCCGCCGCGCCAGCAGTCCGGCGAGCACGACCATCACGGCGCGATCACGAAGACCGGCTCGGTCCTCGCGCGCCGGCTGCTGGTCGAGTCCGCCTGGCACTACGGCCGTGAACCCCGGATCGGGGCGACCCTCGCCCCCGCCAAGCAGGCCAGCCCGATCACGTCCTGCAGATCGCCAACCGCGCGCAGCAGCGCCTGCATCGCGTCTACACCGGGATGCGCGCCCGCGGCAAGCCGCACAACGTGACCACCGTCGCGTGCGCCCGCGAGCTGTCCTGCTTCCTCTGGGCCGCCGCGACCGCACCCTACCGACCAGCCTCTCCTTCACCAGACAGCAGCACCCCGGCTCAGGAGGCCGGGACGCCGGGCCGATCACGCGGCCGGCACGCGCGACAACGCTATGAGCACCCCGACACCGGAGTCACGCTCGTTCTTAGACCAGCGCACCGCCGGCAGCAGCAACCGGGCCCTGGGGTAGAACAAAATCCCCGCATATCAGACTGGCAACGCCGATACCAGGTCCGACGTCCCGCCCTCCTGAGACACCCGCACCCCCTACCGCGAGAGTTCCTGCTCCCTGCTCCATTACTACCGGAAGGCCGAGCAGGTGCATCAGCGTGGACTTGCCACTGCCCGAGCGTCCGAGCACGGCGACCACCTCGCCGGCTCGCACCTCGAGGCTGACGTCGTCCAGGACGCGCCGGGCGGCCCGCCCTGCTCCGACCGTCTTGGAGATCCCGCGGGCTCGAAGAACGGCCACCGCAGTCACGGCATCGAGCAGCTCGGAGCGGCCGGTCCGGTTCGCGCTCAGGGGCTGCGCTGCATCCGGGCGAACCAGCGGTCGCCACGCCGGTAGCTCTGGATGGCTTGAAAGCCGCTCGGCCCGGCGATCGAGTCGAGATCGCGAACCGAGACCCGCGCCCAGGGAAACCAGCTGCTCACCTCGCGCGCCGTCTCGATCCGGGCGAACGTGGAGGAGGTGCAGATGGCGGGCGGGTCGAGCTCGACCAACAGCTCTCCGTCCTCGCGCATGAGCGTCCCGACGCGCTGGAGCAGACGAGCTGGGTCTCCGCCGATCCCGATGTTGCCGTCGAGCAGCAGCGCGGTGCGCCAGGTGCCGATGCCGGGCAGCTCGTCGAAGATCGATCCGGCGATCACCCGCGCCCCGCGACCTCGGGCGAGCTGCACCGCGACCGGCGAGAGGTCGACCCCGAGCGCGAACACGCCGCGCAGCGCCAGCGCGTGAAGGTGGCGTCCCGGTCCACACCCGACATCGAGAACCGGGCCTTCGAGGTTACGCAGGAGCAGCTCGTCGGTCGCGTCGGCAGGCTCGAGGTAGCGCTCGAGCGGCAGCGGCACCAGCGTCCCGTCGCGCAGGCGCACCTGCTGGTGTGCCGCGACCGGGCCCGGGCTCAGCAGGCCCTCGCCGTAGAGCGCCAGCGGATGCTTGTCCGAGCGCGCGGCGGGCGGCGCGTTCATCGATCGACCCAGACCGGCGTCGATCTGTCGATCGACGCGAGCGCTTGGGCGAACCGGGAGTCGGGCGCCTGGAGCGCGACCGCCGCGAGCGTGTCGAGGAGCGCGGCCGTGGCCAGCGTCGCTGCCTGTTGGGGACTGCAAGGCGGGCAGAGCCGCGTCTTGGCCGCGCCCGGCAGCGGTTCCTTGGCGATCACCAGCAGCGCGACGTGTTGCACGTGACCAACCTAATGGGTCATCGGCGCAAACCCATTACGAAAAACGAAAGCGTCGCGGCCGGCGACCCGAGGCTCCAAACCAGGTGAACAGTCAATTAACCCCCCTGCGCTTTTCGTTCTCGCCGGCGTTTTCTGTGTAAGGCTGAGGCACATGGGTCCAGCCATGCTTGATCCGGAGCACCCTCCGCCCGGCCCGTTCCGATCCAAGTTCTGGCGCAGCCCGCTCCGCGGTCCTTGGCTGACATCGGTGCTCGGCTTCGCGCTGCTGATCGGGATTCCGATCGTCGCTATCACGGGATTCCTGTCCAACGACGCCTATTACCCACGCCTTGGCGCCAACGCGGTCGGGCGACCGCTGGGCCCGCTGGACTTCTACCTGTTCTCGTTCCCCACGCACCCGAGTTGGCTCTACGCGCTGACCCAGGGGCTGCACGTCACGATCGGCTTGGCGATCTTCCCGATCCTGCTGGCCAAGCTGTGGGCGGTGATCCCGAAGCTGTTCGAGTGGCCGGTCGTGCGCAGTTCGGCTCACCTGCTCGAACGGCTATCGCTGGCGCTGCTGGTCGGCGGCGCGCTGTTCGAGTTCGCGACCGGGATCCTCGATATTCAGTACGCCTACCTGTTCGGGTTCTTCTTCACCACCGCTCACTACTACGGCGCGTGGGTGTTCAGTGCCGCGTTCCTGCTGCACAGCGGGCTCAAGATGGGAACGATGCGCCGTTCGCTGGGCGCCCACCGGGCCCTGGCGCCGCTGCGGGAGAACCTGAGCCAGACGCGACCGGAATCCGAGCAGCCCGTCGCCAGCGAGCTGATCCCCATCGCGCCGGCCGCTCCCAGCATGTCGCGGCGGACGCTGCTGGGCGGCGTGGGCCTGGGCTCGCTGTTTCTGCTCGTGCAGGGTGCCGGGCAGTCGATCGGGGGACCCCTCCGGGGCCTGGCGTTCCTCGCGCCGCGCAACCAGCACGGCGACGGACCCAACGGCTTCCCCATCAACCGCACGGCGGCGGCGGCTCAGATCACCCCCGGCCGGGTCGGATCGAAGTGGCGCCTGGAGCTGATCGCAGGCCATCGCACCATCAAGCTGTCGCGCGCGCAGCTGCTGGCGATGCGCCAGCACTCGGGCGACCTGCCGATCGCCTGCGTGGAGGGATGGTCGACCACGCAGCGATGGACCGGGGTGCCGATCCGCGACCTGGCGGCCCTCGTCGGCGTGGGAGGTCGTTTCACCATGGAGACCGCGTCGATCGCCCAGAACGGCGTGTTCGACTCCGCGACCCTGTCCTCCGAGCAGACGGGCGACGAGCGGACGATGCTCGCCCTGAAGGTGAACGGCACCGACCTGTCGCTCGACCACGGCTTCCCGGCGCGAGTAATCGGACCGGCTATCCCCGGTGTGCACTGCACCAAGTGGGCCGGCAAGCTGACCTTTGCGCGGGCCTGATGACAACCCGTCTCCCCCACCCGATCCTGCGCACGGTGCCATGACCGAGCGTTTTCGCCGCCTCTACGGCGCCACCCCGCTGCATCTGCTCGCCCTCGTCGCGAGCCTGCTGCTCGCCGGCGCCGGCGTCGTCGGCTGGCTTGACAGCTACACGGCGCCCGACGAGGAGCGGATCCTGATCTGGTTGCTGGGCGCGATCGTCGCTCACGACCTCGTGCTGCTGCCGCTGTACTCACTGCTGGACCGGATCGCCTTCGGCGCGCGCCACGCCCAACGCAGCGGACCGGCCCCCGACCACACCCCCGGGTGGGTCTACGTGCGCGCGCCGGCGCTGCTGAGCGGGCTGGTCTTCCTGGTGTTCTTCCCCGAGATCCTGCGTCTGGGAAACCCGACGTTCAACGTCGCCAGCGGCCTGCACCAGAACGTGTACCTCGCCCGCTTCCTGATCACCTGTGGCGTGCTGTTCGCACTCGCGGGCCTGGCCTACGCGGTGAGCCTGGCGCGGGCGCGACGAGTGCCCGGTCCGGCGCCACGACCCTGACACCGGCGAACGAAAGCGCGTGTGGCCACTGACATGACCTCACGAGGCGCACGCCGGCCCGGTCAGCCCCACCACGGACGAGCCCGCCTGCGCTCCCCCAGCCGACGAGCTCGTCCACCCGCCCCCGGCCCGCGCGAACCGCGTCAGCGCGTTGTCGGTGAGCGTCGCGAACAGCACGTTCGCGATCCTGACGAAGCTCCGACCCGGCGCCAGCACCAGCCGCCGGCGAGTCGTGTCCCGCATCTGGCCGGTGAGGATGTGCGCGGTCAGCGTGACCGCGCGCGCAGCGCCCGACGGGTTCACGAGCGTCAGCCCGCCCGTGGCGCAGGCCGTGCGCAGGGGATACAGCGCCCGCTGGCGCAGCAGCGCCAGAGGCGCCGGACCGGCTGCGCCTTGCAGCCGCGCGCGGTAGGCGCGCAGGTCGTAGAACCACAGATCCCGATCGGGGCTCACCAGTGTCGCGGCGCCGAGCAGCGAGCGCAGGGCGGCGCGCACCTGATGCGCCTTGCCCGCTTCGAAACCCGCCGGGTCGACCCAGATGCCGTCAAAACCCAGCGCCGCGACCGAAGCCACCACGAACGACAGCGGCTGACCGGCGAGCTGGGCGGACCAGTCGGTGGGGCGCCCCTTCATCGCACCGTAGCTCCAGCGCAACGTGGAGGAATGCAGGTAACCCCGCAGCGGCTCGTACTTGGTCGCGTACGTGGCGACCTGGCCCCCGGGCCGAGTCAGCGGATAGCCCTCCGGAAACGGTACGTAGGGAAGCTGGAACACGCTCGCGCCGCGGGGCAGGCGCGCCTCGATCTGGACGACGAACACGCCGTCGCTGCGGTACTGACGAGCGACCGCCGAGTACGCGGGTATGAACGAGCCGCTGGTCTGGTCATAGACGCCGAACGACAGCACCGCCACGAGCGCGGTCGCCGAGAGCGCGGCCCCCCATCGCAGCGCTCGCAGCCGCCCAAGTAGCGAGTCGAGCAGCAGCGCGGTGCCCAGCAGCGAGAGAAAGGCGATTAACACCGAGATCCGGTTCCAAGCCCGGATGTCCGGCGTCACGAATCGCTCGAACACCGTCGACAGGCCTCCCACGCTGCCGACCACGAGCGCGATCGCCACGCCGGCTCCCGCGTGCCGGAACAGCCGCCGCGCGCCGTACCACCCGGTGGCGCCCGCGAGCTCGCCCAGCACGCACAGCGCCAGCCACCCGAGGCCCACCGTACCAACGGTGCCAAGGCTCGCGTAGCAGGCCTCGCAGTAACCGGGCGCGATCGCGTGGTCATAGCTGCTCGCCAGGTGGCGCAGGAGTGGGAGGCGGCTGTCGGGGGCGGGCAGGACGAGATTGGCCACTCGCAGCGCTAGCGCCTCGTTCGAGGCTTCGTCTCCCGCCGCCGATCGCTGCACCACGGGATTGGCACCGTGTACTGCCCGGTAGATCAGGCTCGGCGCGAGGTTCGCGCCGAGCGTCGCCGCCACCAGCGCGACAACCACCAGTCCGTGCCGCGCGGCCCGGCCGCGACGCAGCACGAGGGCCAGGACCGTCGCCGCCACCACCAGCACCTCGGCGAAGGTCGCGTAGTAGAGATTCTCCGACCCGATCACCACGCACAGCGCGACCGTCGCCAGCGATCTGGCCGACAGCCAGGCCGGCGACCTCGCAGACAGCCGAGCTGACACCCTCGCCGGCAACCAAGCCGACCGTCCCCTTGAGGCCGAGGTGGGCACCCTCCCCGCCCGGCTTCGCCCGGCGCCTCGCGCGAACAGTGCCGTCTCCGCGAGCAACGCGAGAAACAGGTACGCCGCCAGCGGTACCGCGTAGTAGGCCGACAGCAACAGGTGCGGCTCGCCGCGGAAGAAGTGATAGGCCAGCAGCGAATAGAGCACCGACACAACCGCCGCGGAGCGGCCGCTCACCGCGAGTAGACGCAGCACGACGTAGGACGTGAAGCTCGTCAGTGCGAAGGTAAGCAGGAAGAAGAGGTTGATCACCAACGCGGGATTGGCGCTCCACAGCGCCAGCCCGCGGATGATCAGGAGGTTGAGGTTGTCCGCGCCCTGCGGAAAATCCTGGAGATGCTGCCCGAACGGTGCCCCCAGGCTCGGGTTGCTCAGATACCAGCCGTGCTCGATGATCCCCTTGGCGAGCATCAGGTAGAACTTGGTGTCGTCCAGCGGCGTGTAGCGCAGCGGAAGCGCGAGATCGGCTCGCCACAGGCGCAGCACCCACGCTGCACACAGCACGCTCACCGCGGCGACCAGCAGCCCCTCGCCCGTCAGCCGCAGCGCCGCGTACCGGCGGCCATCGCCCGCGTCCGCCCCGGCGCTGTCCCCCGTCTCGCTCATCGCCTCCGTGACGCCCGCGTCGGTCGCCCCCGGGTCCACGCGCCCGCGTCGGTCGCCCCCCGGGACCGCGTGCCCCCGTCGGTCGCCCCCCGGGACCGCGTGCCCCCGTCGATCACCCGGGTCTCGACCATCCCCATCTGCTCCTGGCACCCCTACGCAAGACCGGCAAGCAGGATCACGCTTTGGCGCCACCGAGGGCCGCAGGACATGCCCCCGCCGAGGCGTCGTGCATCACGCCTCGCCGCGGGCCGGATAGGCGTTCGCCGTCCAGAAGTCGATCCCGCCGAGCAGATCGTCGAGCCGCGGACGACCCACCGGCATCGAGAGGATCGCCTCGTAGTAGACGGTGACATCGGAACGGATCAGAAACATTGCCGGCTCGCTGAACAGCGCCGGCTCGTCCTCGCCGCGCCCCCGCGAGACAAACAGCCCCCACGCACGCATCTGGTCCTCGGCGAGACCGTAGCCGATGCGCAGGTGTTCCAGATCCCACTCCCGCACCAGCTGCTCGGTGCGCCCGGCAGTCTCGGCGCTGACGGCGAGCAGCTCAATTCCGCGCTCGGTCAACTCGCTGAGTCGGCGACCGAGCTCGCGCAGCTGTGCGTGACAGGCCGGGCAGTGGCGCCCGCGAAAGAACACGAGCATCGTGAACGCGTCAGGCCGGGCGTCGGCGAGGCGGTAGGACCCGCCGCCGTGCAGCGCGACCGTCAGATCCGGCGCTGGTTGACCGGGTCTGGGGCGGCTCGTGGCAGTGGGAATGATGGTCGTGCTCATTGGCTGAACGTCCTTATCTGATCGGAGATGCCTGGTGGGCGCTGGCGATGGGCGCCGGCCAGCAGCGAGTCCAGCACCCGGCCGCGTGACCGGCTGCGACCAGCGCGTCGACAACGTGCGAGCCGATGAAGCCGGCGCCGCCGGTGACGAGGAACACTCGCCGCACGCTACGCCATAACTGCCCGCCCGGCGGCGTCCGGAGCACTTGTTTCGCACCACGTAACCTCTGGACCCGTAGCCTGCGCGCTGTGATCGACGTGATCCTGCCGGTCCTCGACGAGGCGCAGGCTATTCCCGGTGTGCTCGCTGCGATGCCCTCCGGGTTCGCGGCCCTCGTGGTCGACAACGGCTCTCGGGATGGTTCGGCGGAGGTCGCCGCACGTCATGGTGCCCGGGTCGTGCGGGAGCCCGCCCGCGGCTTCGGCGCCGCCTGCTTCGCCGGCCTGCAGGCGGCACGCTCGGAACTGGTGTGCTTCATGGACTGCGACGGCTCCCTCGACCCGCGCGAGCTCCCCCGGGTGCTTGCACCGGTGGCCGACGGCACCGCCGACCTGTGTCTCGGTGCCCGGGCACCGCTGCCCGGTGCCTGGCCGTGGCACGCT
The DNA here is from genome assembly GCA_030853685.1 of Actinomycetota bacterium. Lineage (GTDB taxonomy): Bacteria > Actinomycetota > Thermoleophilia > Solirubrobacterales > Solirubrobacteraceae > Palsa-465. The sequence continues at coordinate 7,715 of JALYUQ010000067.1, forward strand.
CGGCTCGCCAACCGCGCGCTGGCCGTCGAGCTTCGCCGTCGCTGTCGCGTTCCGCTCACCGACCTCGGACCGATGCGGGCCGTGCGTCGCGAGGCGCTGCTCGGACTACAGTTGGGCGACCGCGGCTTCGGCTGGCCACTCGAGATGGTGCTGAAGGCCGCCGCCGCGCAGTGGGTCATCCGCGAGGTCAGCGTCACCTACCGGCCACGCGCGGCCGGTAGGTCCAAGGTGAGCGGCAGTGCCATCGGCACGCTGCGGGCCGTCCGCGACATGAGCGCGCTGCTCGGTTGAGCCTCGATACACCACACAGCGCCGTGACCCAGGTCCGCGGTGGGCTGATACTCGAGCGCCGCTGGCCGAGCGCCACCGTCGCGACGGCGATCGGCCTGGCGGCGCTGGTGGGCGGGCGTCTGCTGCTCGGCGTGGATCGCGGTGGCCGCCGACGGCGGTTTCCTGCTGGAGCTTCCGACGAGCGCGATCCCGCACTGGATCGATGGCCTGCTCAGGGGCCTCGCGGGTGCGATCGCCGGGCCGCTCGAGCCGTCGGGATTCAGTCTTCCGCTGGTCGCCCACATCGCCTTTAACTCGGCCCCGAGCTCGTCTCCAGCGATGTGTTCGGCTACATCGCCTACGCGCGGGAGGCTGCGCTGCACGGACTCAATCCGTGCGTTTCTGCACCGATCTCGCTCGCTCATGACTGATCCTCCAGTTCGTCTACTGGAAGCATCAGGCCAGCCCCTACGGGCCGCTGTTCACGATCCTGAGCGTTCCGCTCTGTTTGGTCTCGGCCGGCGCCGCGCTGTGGTCCTACAAGCTGACGGCGGGCGTGGCCAGCGTCGCGATCGCCTTCCTGGTGGTGGACATCGCCCGCCGGCGAGGGCTCAACCCGGTCCGCGCGGCGCTCTTCTTCGGCCTGAACCCGGTGCTGCTCGTCTACACGGTCAGTGGCGCCCACAACGACCTGCTGGCGGTGCTCCTCGCGGTCGCGGCGATCGGGGTGCCGACGCTGGTGCTGTTCGGTCCGCACATCATCGACCAGCTCCGCCGGATCTCCACCGACCCCCAGTTCGACATCGCCTTCAGCGGCCCCGACCGGCTCGCGAGCGCCCTGGGAACCCAGATCGGCGCCGGAGTGCGGGCCGCCTGCACGGGCGCCGCCGGCGTCGCAGCGCTGATCGCCGCCGGCTGGGCGTGGCGGAGGGCGACTGGATCACCGGCGCCGGCTGGGCGTTCCTGGCGCTGATCGGGCGATCGCCTCGCTCGCGCCGTGGTATCTCGTCTGGATGCTCCCGCTCGCCGCGCTGGCCCGCGGTCGCGCGCTGCCCGCGGCTGCCCTACTCGCCACCGCCTACATGGTCGCGGTGCACCTGCCGGCGCTCGGAGGGGTGCCGTGGCTCTCGCCCCCCATCACGCCGGTCCCTCAGTGGCGCGCGTCGAGCGCGGCGAGGCGCGCCCGGACCGCCGTTCAGTGGCGCGGATCGATCAACTGGACGGTGCCCGGATCCGAGTCGGCCACGAACACCCGCCCGTCGCGCTCGTCGACCGCCACCGTGTTCGGCTGACGGCCGGTCGCGTAGCGTCCGATCACGCGTAGGGGCCCACCCACAGTCGCGAGCTCGACGAGCTGGTTCTTGGCGGTCAGCGTGACCCACAGCCGGCCTCGGGAACGGTCGATCGCGACCCCGTAGGGCGCCCCGGGGAGCGGAAAGCGTCCCTGGCGCTGAAGCGAGGGACGCGTGGCGTAGGTGAACACCGCGCCGCCGCGGGTGTCGATCACGTACAGCCGCCCGTCCCGACCGGCGACCGCGTGAGTTGGTCCCGCGCCCGCGCCGAGGCGACCCTCAATGCGCAGGGTGTGCGCGCCGACCAGCGTGATCGAGTTACCCCGGACGTCCACGACAGCGACGTTTGAGCCGGCCGCCACCAGTCCGCCCGGTTGCACGAAGCCCCTGATCTGCCGGATCACCCGCGTGCCCTGCACCACCGAGACGCTCTGGCCGAACTCGTCGTTGACGAATACGCGTCCATCATCAGCGGTGGCGTCGTGTGGATGCGCGCCGACCTTGATCGAGCGAAACCGTCCCCTCGGAAGGCTCAGCTCGAGCAGCTGGTTGACCGGCTCCTCGGGGACGAGCACCGGACCGTCGGGACCGGCCAGCTGGAGATGGCGCGGGGCGCCCGGGATCGTCACGCGCCGGCGCACCGCGCCGGCGCGGGCGTCCAGCAGCACGAGCGCGGCCGGATCCCGCACGCCGACGGCGACCAATCCCGTCCGTGCGACGGCGACGATCCCCTCGGGGAACTGGCCCACGTGCACGCTCCGCCCGGCGGGCGCCGCCGTCGCTAGGGGCGCCAAGGCTGGCTCCGCGGCGGCGGGGAGGGCCGACATGGTCTGCGCCCGCCTGGCGCCACAACCGCCCATCGCCAGCGCGAGCGCTGGACCGGCGAGCAGGATCATCGAGCGGGGCGACCTTGATGTCTTCCTGGCCATCACCGAGCCCTCATCGTAGGCGGTCGAGATACCGCGAACGACCGTCGTTCAGTCTGAAACCTCAGTGCTGGCGAAAGCGACCCCCATCCCTTTGCTCGCGCTGATTCTCGCCGCCTGCGCAAGCGCGAGCTCGACCCTGTCGGTTCAGGCACGCCCGTCCCCCCGGGCGCAGCTGCCGACTGGGCGTCCCGCTCACATCGCCGTGATCGTGATGGAGAACGAGGAGTACGGCGACATCGTCGGCTCGCGCGCTACGCCGCTCCTCAACGGGCTTGCGTAGCGCTACGCGCTGGCCACCAGGATGTACGCCGTCACGCACCCCTCGCTGCCCAATTACCTCGCGCTCACGGGTGGATCGACGTTCGGGATCGACAGCGACTGCACCGACTGCAGCGTCTCCACCACCGGCCTCGCCGACCAGTTCGCGGGCCGGGGCCTGTCCTGGAAGGCATACATGGAGGGGCTCCCCTACCCCTGCTTCACCGGTCCTGCGCCGGCGACTACGCCAAGAATCCTGGCCGGCTCGCACCCCGCCGGTCGGCTGCTCGACGTCCGCTCCGCCCTCGGCGGCGGTCAAATGATGCAGCGATTCGTACCCGCCGAGCATCCCGACCGCGCGAAACGACTCATCCGCGCGCTCGCAAGTCACACCGACTCTACACCGGCGTGCTGCTGCGCGCACGGCACGCCGGCGGCCGCGACGCGGTCACCCCGTCGCACCTCGCGTTCGTCGAGATCGACGCTCCCGACGCGCTCGCTCGCCGTACCCACCGTGCAGCCATATCCGACAACTCTCTCGTGGGATGATACGACGGGTCACCACTCGCGTCCGACCCATCTTGGCCCTCAGCCCGTGCCCCACCCCTGCACTTTGGCGAATCTATCCCCCGATCACAGTACTCCGAGCCAAGACCTAGCACGAGCGCGTCAGCGCATTGGTGATGGTTTGCAGTGATGCGCGGTGCTGTGGCTGTGCAGAGTTTGTCGGAAGTGCGATCCGGGCGAGCATTCCGCGGTTGACGAGATAGGCGTTCGGCCCGACGTTGCCTGGCGATCCACTTCGCCGCCCGGTCGAGACGAGCAGCGCGAGCGGCCACCAGTATCTGCGACGTCGCGCGGGGAGAGGAGGTGTGCGCGAGCTCAAGGGGCAGGTGCGGCGCTACCTCCGGCTCGTCGAGCTTGGTGCGCTCGAGATCGACGTCACCGTGCTGCCCCCGGCGCGGCGGCGAGCGCTCGAGACGTTGGGGCGCCGGATGACCGCGCAGCAGATCCGGCGCCTTGAGCCCGCGCGGCGGCATCCGATCCTGCTGGTGTTGCTGCACGCGTTGGTGATCGAGCGCGGTGATGAGCTGCTGGACCTGTTCGACAAGCTGCTGCGGTTGACCGACGGCCGTGCGCGGCGTCGCGTGCAGGAGCAGCGGCGACGGACCGGCCGCCTGCGCGACGAGCTGGCTGCGCTGGGTCAGCGTCTCTCGGTCCTGTTGCTGGAGTGCGTCGAGACCGGCGAGCTGCCGTTCGATCGCCTCCGCGATGAGATCGGCCTCGAGCGGCTGCAGGCAGCAGCAGCCGCCGGCCCGGCAGGTGCCGCCGGTCGATGTGCAGCAGCTCGACCAGCTACGCGGCAGCTACGGTCACCCGCGCGCGTCGATGCACGCTGCCCTCGACGCCGTGGCGCTGCGCGGCGCGAGCAGCGCCGATGACGATCTGCTCGCTGCGCTCGGGCGGCTGCGCGGAGCAGACGGACGGTTCGTCCAAGAGCGGGTCGAGTTCTTGCCGAAGGCGTGGCGGGCGTGGGTGCTCGACGACGGGCGCGTGCAGCGCACCCGCATGGAGCTGGGATCGTGGTTTGTCCTGCGCGACGCGCTGCGCGCCGGGTGGGTGTTCCGCCCGGTCGGCCGCCGCTACGCCGACCCCGCCGGCTTCCTGATGCTCACTGCACGCTGCAGGCTGACCGGTCCGAGCTCGCGATCACATTCGGACGCACGCTGGGTCCCCAGACCAAGCGGAACGGCTCCGCGCGAGCCATGATCCTGTCCGCGCGCGGAGCAAGCTCCGTCAGCATCCGCAGCTCGCGGATCGACAGCGACAACACCTTCCCGCCGACTAGCGCGAGATGCTCGTCGGAAAAAGCCGGAGTCGCCCAACTTCGGAGCACCTCCCGGTACGAGTCGCCGGAGGCCGACATCGAACGATCATGCCGCCGCGCGGCATCATCCGGTGTTACCGAGTCCTAACGTACATGTGACCGACTTGTAATCAGACGTCAGCACTACGCGCACGGTTAGCCGCACTGGCGCAACTGCCGATTGTTGGCAGAACATTAGGTCACAAGTCGTTTACAAGCGCGCGCACTCCTATCGCTAGCTTGCCCCTCTCGGCCGGCGAACGTTCTTGCTGCCCATCCACAGGAGGCACCGTGCCCAGGAGTCCCTGGCTGTTTCGGATCGTCGAAGCGGGACGATGCTTCCACTAGCGCACCGGAGGTCACCTACCTTGACACTGTCGCACTCCATCGCGCCGCGCACTCCGCGGGCGTCGACCACGAGGCTCGCCCTAGTGGCGGCGATCGCCGCCACCCTGGTGGCCGGCTGTGGCTCAACGAGCTCCCACAGCACGAGCGGCTCGCACACCACGACCAGCGCGGCGGCGACGAGCACTTCTACCGGGTTTACCAGCCAGGGGTTCGCCTCAGGTATCGCCATCACGCATGCTACCCCGGGCGGAAAGACGCCGGTCAATCAGCCCGATGACGTCACCAAGCTCGGTGATCATATCTTCGTGGCCTTTCAGAACGGAGTCGGGCCGCAGGGTGAGGCGACCGTCAAGGGCAATCAGGGCGCTGGCAACCGCGACTCGACGATCGTCGAGTTCTCGACTTCCGGCTCGCCGGTCGCGCAATGGGACGTGGCCGGCCATGTGGACGGCCTCACCGCCGAGACCGCGAACGGCCAGGTCGCCGTCTCGGCCAACGAGGACGGCAACGCTCGCCTTTACATGGTCGCTCCGGGAAACCCCCAGCCCACGGCGTACCGTCTTCCGTCCCTGCCACACAACGGCGGGTTTGACGCGGTCGGCTTCTATCACGGGAGGATGCTGATCTCCGCCTCCGCCCCCGGTAGCTCCGGGAAGGCCGCCCCGCAGGCGAGCTACCCGGCGGTCTATGTGGGCAGTTTGAACGCGAGCGCCCACACCGCGAGCGTACGCGGCCTGTTCGGAGACGAGGCAACCGCGAAGAACGCCAACTCGGGCGCGAAGGGTACGGTCCGGCTGGCGTTGGTCGACCCCGACTCCAACGCGGTCGTCCCGTCGGCGGCGCCGCGCTTTGGGGGACAGTTTGAGGTCACCAGCCAGGGTGACTACCGGGAGATATTCGTCGCGGATTCGAGCGGCAAGCAACTCTCGACGCTCAAGCTGTCGCAGTCGATCGACGACTCCGCGTGGGCGTCGAACGCGTCCGGCACCCTCTATGTCGCCGACGGCAGTACGGACCTGATCTACAAGATCACCGGGCCCTTCAAGCCGGGCTCGGAGATCGTCGGCGTGACGCCGTGCGATGCCGGCAACGCACCGGCGGCGTGCCCTACCCCACGCTTCCCGAGCAACTACCTGGGCCAGGTCGATCAGTCCACGGGTGCCGTGACCAAGTTCGCCCTCTCGACGTCGATCAACCCCGCGGGGCTGCTGTTCGTGCCCTGACCGGCCGGCAGTTTCCCCACACTCAGCTGGTCCTCGCACCAGTTTGCCGTGAGATGAATGCACGGTCTGCCGGCGACGGGTTACGATCTCGACAGGCCCGCTTCGCGCCCGTCCGCTTTCGCCCAGCAACGACCGCAAAAGCGCAAAAGCGATCATCCCCGAGCCGCCAGTAGAGCACGCTCAGCGGCGCTGCGCTTGCGTGGTCGTTGGCTCAGGTTTCAGGGGCAGATTTAGGACACGGCGGCGTGGAGTCCCGCTGCGCAAACGAAGCCTCGCGTCCGGGCGAGATCGACCACACCCCCCGCCGCCAGCTCACCCGCGTACCGTCCGCGAGGCGCACCGAAGTGTGCCCGAGCGCCGGCGAGCCCCAGAGCGTCGCCTGGAGGGGGCGCTCGGTCTCCGGGACGTCGCCGAGCCCCCGGGCCACGTGCGAGGCGGGGTAGGTGACCACGATCGAGCCGTTGCGCACCCACACCGGGATCCGGTGCAGGGGGGTCTTCACCACCACCTCAGACCCGCCTCGAACTCGCTTCCCCGACCACGTCTCGATCCACTCCCCGCGCGGCAGTGCGGCCTCGCGCTCCCGTGCACCGTCGTCGAGCACCGGCGCGACCCACAGCGCGGGGCCGTAGGCGTAGGCGTCGCCGATCGTCCAACCACGGGAATCGCTCGGGTCCACGAGGCACAGCGGGCGGATGATCGGAAGTCCCGTGCGGGCGGCGGTCGCGGCGGCGGCTCGCACGTAGGGCACCAGCTGCTCGTGGAGCAGCACGTACGCGCGGTAGGCGTCGAGCACCCGTGCCCCGTAGTTCCATGGCTCCTGGGCCATCCGCGCGTGCGCCTGCATCAGTGGCGTGAAGCATCCGAACTGGAGCCAGCGCACGAGCAGCTCCGACGGGCAGCGTTCCACGAGCCTGTGCCCAAGGTAGCCGCCGACGTCGTGGGACCAGTTCGACAGGCCGCTGCAGGCCGCCGTCAGGGTCGCCACGACGAGCACCCGCAAGGACCAGAAGTCAGACGCCTGGTCGCCGGCCCAGGTCAGGCCCGTGGCGTGCTGTCCCGTCCACCCGCTGCGCCCGAACAACACGCCGCTGCCGGGATGCACGTCGTCGAGGGCGTCCTGCAGGCAGCGCCGGTGCAGCCCGCCCAGCGCCCATGCGGCCTGTGCTCCCGTTCGTCCGTCGGACAGGCACACGTCGTCGGGGATGTAGTAGCCCTCGCCGTCATCGGCCTTGATCCCCTCGACTCCCAGCTTCAGTACCCGCGCCGCGGACTCCCGCCACCAGTCCCGCGCCGCCTCGCTCGTGAGGTCGATCGGCGAGCCGGTTCCCATCCACCACTGGGTCACGAACGGGTCCCCTGCGCGCGTGCGCACGAAGTAGCCCGCGGTCGCGGCCGGCGCGTAGTTGGGTGCGGGCTCGCGGTGAAGGCGCTCGGACTCCGGCTGAGGTGGGATCTGGCCGTCGCGCGAATCCAGGTTTACCCATGGGGTGACCCACACCACGGTGCGCACCCCCGCCTCACGCATCGTCCTGATCATCCCGGGCGCATCCGGGAACTGGTGGGGATTGAACTCCCAGGTGTTGTATTGAGTCGCCCACGGCGAGTCGATCACGATCGCGTCGAGCGCGATCCCGTGGCGTCTGAATCCGTTGAAGTCATCGAATACGTCGTCCTGGTGCTCGTGGACGTCGCGACTCTTCCAGAACCCGTAGCCCCATTCGGGCAGCACGGCGGGAAAGCCGCTCCGGCGGCAGAGCGCCCGCAGGCAGGCGGCGGGGGTGCCCGCGCACAGCAGCTGGACTCGCAGGGGACCCGCGTGCGCGCGGGTCGAGACGGAGATGCGGTCCCCCGCGAGGTCAAGTCGCGTTCCATTGGCGTCGGTCTGCAGCCATACGCCGTAGCCTCGGCTCGAGAGCAGCCAGGGCACTGGCGCGCAGTCGCCCTGCGGGATCCCTCCCTCCGCGAGCATCTCCGGCGGGCAGTGCGGGCCGGTGTAGCAGCGGTCGGCGCCGAGCTGCACCGTCCGCCCCGCCTGGTCCAGCCGCGTGCTGTGCCTCGCGCCGAGACCGACCAGGTGCTCCTCACTGCGGCGGTCCCATTCGATCCCGAGTCGCAGCGGCTCGCCCTGCGCCTCCAGCGCGAGCTCCACTCGCTCCCCGGTGGGAACGCTCACTCCAAGCCGGGCGCTACGCCCGCCCTGGAGCTTCAGCGCCAGATCCACTCCGTCGGGGGCGGATGCGCCCTCGTGGGTGGCCTTGACGCCGCCGCTGATCAATCCGGTCACCTCGGCTCGCAGTGCGCGCTCGGCGGGACTGTGCTGCTCGCGTGCCACCACGCCCTCGGTGAACTGGACGAAGTGATCATGGATCGTGCCGTCGAGAACCCACACTTCGCCGGCGCGAAGCAGCCGGCGCCCGAAGCGCCTGACCGTCAACGTGAACGGGCGCAGGCCGAGCTCGACCCGTAGCGGTCCGTGCTCGAGGATCACCTGCTCGACGCCGGCGGAGATCGAGGGCATGGGCGTTCCCATTCCGGCATCGTTCTAGTCTCAGCGGCGTTGAGGTCTCGTTTCACGAAAAGGTCACAGGGCGACACCCCCCTGTTCACAAAATTTGTCCTTTGCAGGGCAATCCTTTAGCCATGCCCGATATGCCAGAGATGTCCCGCGCCGACATGCACGTCCATTCGACCGCATCACAGCTTTCCAAGCTGGGGATCCAGCGCTCGCTCCAGCTGCCCGAGTGCGCCACCGAGCCGGAGGAGGTCTACGAGCTCGCCAAGCGTCGCGGGATGGACTTCGTGACGATCACCGACCACGACACGATCGAAGGTGCGCTCACGCTGGCGGATCGTCCGGACACCTTCATCTCCGAAGAGCTGACCGTTCAGTTCAAGGGCGAGCCTCAGGCGGTGCACGTGCTCTGCTACGGGGTCACGCCCGAGGACCACGACTGGCTGCAGGCTCACAACGACGACGTTGAGGCGTGCGCAGAATACCTGCACTCCCGCGACGTCACCGCCGCGCTGGCGCACCCGTTCTACGCGGTCGCGGCACCGCTCGCCGCGCGCCACCGCTGCCGTCTCGCGCAGCTGTTCCCGATCTGGGAGACGCGCAACGGCTCGCGGGCCAAGGAGCTGAACTTGCCGGCGTTCGTGTACATCGAGACCCACGCTGGGACCGCCATCGGGGGCTCTGATGACCACGCCGGAATCGATATCGGCCGGACGTTTACCCAGACGCCCCACGCCGCCACGCCCCAGGAGCTCCTCGCCCACATCCGGGCCGGACGCGCCGACTCGCATGGAGCGCAGGGGAGCGCCGCGAAGTGGACGCACGCCGCGATGGCGCTCGCGATCAGGTCGCTCGGAGGGAGCGCCGGGGCGGTGCGTCCGGACCCTGGAGCGGTGCTGAAGATCGCGCAGCGGGTGATGTGCGAAGGAGACGCGCGGCACGGCACGAGCGCAGCTGATCTCGGTCCCCAGGACGCGCGGGCGCTGCTGCGCGCGTGGCTGCAGTCGATGGGTTTGCTGGATCTCGACATCGACGAGGGCAAGCTGCTCGAACGCCTTCAGGAGAATGAGCTGAGCCATCCCGATCTGTATCGTCGCGCCAGGCGTTTCCATGAGCGCAAGCTCGCCGGCGCCGTCGACGAGATCGTGGCCATGACCGACGGCACCCGCCCGCTCGACCTGCAGAGCGCGGCCCTGTCTCTGTTTGACGCCTGTGTTCCGGCGATCCCGTATGCCGCCGCTACCGCGTTCCTCGGGCGCGAGAAAGCCAAGCTCACCCGAAGCGACGGCGACCGGCCACGGGTCGCCCTGATCGCGGACGGGATCGGCGCGATGCACGGCGTGACCCACACCCTCGAGGAGATCCGCGATCGCGGGGTGCCCGGATTCGAAGTCGACGTGATCGGCACCGACGCCGACGTCGATCGCCGGCTGAGCGCCGTGGCCGAAATCGAGGTCCCGTTCTACCCCGGCCTGCGGATTGGCGTCCCCAGCGTCCCGGCGATCGTGGAGGCACTGGCCGAGGGCCGCTACGACCTCGTGCACCTGTGCTCTCCCGGACCTGCGGGAATCGGCGCCTTGCTGCTCGCGCGGGTGCTCGAGCTGCCGGTCGTGGGGAGCTACCACACCGAGCTCGCGGCGTACGCCGGGATTCGCTCAGGCCAGGCCCAGCTCGAAGCGCTGGCGAGTTTCGGGCTCGCGGGCTTCTACGGAGCGTGCGATGTCGTGCTCTCGCCCAGCCCGGCGAGCGACGGCAGGCTGGCGCAACTCGGGATCGCACCCGACCGAATCGGCCGCTGGGATCGCGGCGTCGACATCGAGCGCTTCGATCCAACGCTGCGCACGCCCGGGCTGCTGCCCGGTGTGGTCAACGTGCTCTATGCGGGCCGGCTGACGAAGGAGAAGGGCGTCGACCTGCTGGCCGACGCGTTCCTCGCCGCCCGCCGCCGGGACCCCCGGCTGCACCTGGTGCTCGCCGGCGGGGGACCGGAGCAGGAGGGCCTCGCGCAGCGGCTCGGCGATGCCGGGACGTTCCTCGGCTGGTTGGAGGGCGAGTCGCTTGCCCGCACCTACGCGAGCGCCGACATCTTCCTGTTCGCGAGCCAGACTGACACGTTTGGTCAGGTGATACTCGAGGCGCAGGCGAGCGGACTTCCGGTCGTCGCGGTCGGCGAAGGTGGCCCGGCATCGCTCGTGCGCAGCGGAGAGACCGGGTTGCTGACGGGCGCGGACGCCGACTCGCTCGCTGACGCGGTCTTGTCGATCGCCGGCTCGGCGCTGCTCGCCGAGCGCCTGCGCCGTGCCGGGCTCGCGGCGGTGCGAGAGCGCACCTGGGACGCCACGCTCGGACGCCTGGCGGTGGGGTATCGTCGGGGGCTCGGAGCCCGATCGCGCAGCGAGGCGCGGAGCGTCGCCTAGCTTGCCGTCGCGCGCGCGGCGGCAGGATCGGCTCGTGATGATCACCAGCGCGGTGATCCCGGTCGGGGGCCTCGGCACGCGGCTGCTGCCGGCGACGCGCTCCCAACCGAAGGAGATGCTCCCGATCGTCGACAAGCCGGTCGTGCAATACGTCGTGGAGGAGCTCGCGGCCGCCGGCGTGCAGCGCATCCTGTTCGTCACCGGCCGCCGCAAGCGTGCGATCGAGGATCACTTCGACGCCGATCCGGAGCTCGAGCGGGCGCTCGGCCGGAACGCGACGCCACGGACCGGGGTTCAGATCCTCTACACGCGCCAGCCGCGGCCGGGCGGCCTGGGCGATGCACTCCGCTACGCGCAGGGCTTCGCCGGGGACGGCGGGGTCGTGGTGGCGCTCGGGGACTCGATCATCTCGCGGTCGGGAGACGCGTTTGCCAGTGCGTGCAACAGTGTGTCCTCGCTAGCTGCGTCGTCGACGGGCGGCTCACCCGGCATCGTGGCGCGTCTGGTGCAGGCCTATGAGTCCGCCGACGGCGTGAGTGCGACGCTCGCGGTCCGGGAAGTTCCGAGTGACCTGGTCTCGAGCTATGGAATCGCGATTCTCGGCGGGCCGGCCGGGGCCACGGGTGCGTTCGAGGTCCTCGACGTGATCGAGAAGCCCGACCCGGACCAGGTTTCGAGCCGGGTCGCCGTGATGGGGCGCTACGTGCTCGGCCCTTCAGCGTTCGAGGTCCTGGGTGAGACCACTGCGGACGCTTCCGGCGAGGTGCAGCTCGCGGACGCGCTGAGGATCCTCCTGGGTCGCCGTGAGCGGGTGCTCGCGGTGCCGCTCGCCCCTGAGGAACGCCGCTACGACATCGGCACGGTAGAGGGCTACTGCGCGGCGTTCATCGAGCACGCCTTCACCGATCCGCGGCTCGGTCCGTCGCTGCGCGCCCGCGCGAGCGCCCTGCTCGATGACGCATGAGCTTCTTCCCGGCCACCAGCTTCGCCACGTTGCCCGCTTCGCGCCCAGCTTCACGGCTGGGAGACTGACGTGGCGGGTCTTGAGGTCGGTCTGGGCATCGCTCTGGCCCGGGTCGCGCTCGCGGGCAATCCGTCTGATGGATATCACGGTGCCGTGCTGGCGAGCACCTTCCGCGAGCAGTTCGCGCAGGCCTCTGCGCGTCGCTCACCGCAGCTGGAGGTGACTCCCGCCAGCGATTTGGTGCACGCCACGGTGAGGCGCTTTGTCCGTGAGCTGGCGCCCGGCGCGCCGCCGGCGGCGGTGGAGTGGGAAACCTCGATCCCGCGTGCGGTCGGTCTTGGCGGTTCGAGCGCAATCGTGATCGCCACGCTCCGAGCACTGTGCGAGCTGCACGGGATCGTGCTCGAGGAAGCCGGGCTGGCAAGCCTGGCGCTCGCAGTCGAGCAACAGGAGCTGGACATCGAGGCGGGGCTCCAGGACCGTGTCGCGCAGGCGTTCGGGGGGGTGACGTTCATGAACTTTGCCCGCGGTGCCCACCGCCGCTACGAGCAGCTCGATCCGCGGCTGCTGCCGACGCTGCTGATCGCCTGGCGAGCGGACGCCGCCGGAGACTCCGGCGCTGTGCACCGGTCACTGCAGGCCAGATTCGAGCGCGGCGACCACGGCCTGCGGGCGGGCATGGCCGACCTTGCCGACCTCGCGCTGCGGGCGCGCACGGCGCTGTTGAGGGGCGACCGGGATCGGTTCGCGCGCTGCGTCCAGGGAAGCTTCGAGGCGCGGCGCAGGATGATGGCGCTCGATCCACGCCACGTCGAGATGATCTCGATCGCCGGCGGATGCGGAGCCAGCGCCAACTACACCGGTTCGGGAGGCGCGATCGTGGCGGTCTGCCGTGACCCGCCGCATCGCGCCGCGGTGGCGGCCGCGCTGAGAGCGGGCGGTTGCGAGACCGTCTTGGCGACGTGAGCTCTGGCGGGTGCTCTGCGCAGGCACGAAAGTGTGCCACGAGGAGCGGCGCAACAAACGGCGAATTGTGCCTCGTGAGCACGGATCGGTCGAAGCGTTCTCGGACGGGGTGATCGCGGTCGCGATCACACTGCTCGTGCTGGACATCAAGGTCCCGGACCCGGCCAGAACCGCCCACCACCTTGGTTCAAGTGTTGGATTTCGCGGACTTGTGGTCGGAACCCCGTCCCCCCCGCCCGCGACCTGTGCCCTGACACCGGAAGAGCCCGCCTCGGCTACGACCGGGCCCGCATCCTGCTCGACCGCCACACCGGCTGGGACCTGCACCAGCTTCGCCACTCCGCCGCTACCCACCTCGGCGAGAAGAACGTCGAGCTCCAGACAATCATGGACAAGACCCGTCACCGCAACCCCCTCAGCGCCATGCGCTACATCAAGCCCGCCACCGAAGCCGTCGCCGACGCCACCGACCTGCTCAACCTCGGCCGAGGGCATGACTGAAAGGTCATCTCTCATCCCGGTTGATCGTCCCATTGCACTGGTGACCGGGGCCAGCCGTCGAATCGGCATCGGCGCAGCTATCGCACGACGGCTGGCTGCGGACGGCTGGGACCTGGCCACGACCCACTGGAGCAACTACGACGCCCGCATGCCGTGGGGCAGCGACCCCACCGAAGTCGTGGAGCTACACCAGGACATTCACGACGCCGGCGCTCGCTCGGTGTCCATCGAAGCTGACCTGACGAGCACCGACGCACCCAGCGAAGTCTTCGACTTCGTAGAGCACCGACTGGGACCCGTGAGCGCGTTGATCCTCGCTCACTGCGAGTCGGTCGACTCCGACATCATCGACACCACCATCGAAGCTTTCGACCGTCACTTCGCCGTCAACGCCCGGGCGACGTGGCTGTTGATCCGGGAACTCGCCCGGCGCAGCCCCGCCGTCACCGGCCGAGGGCGGATCGTCGGCCTGACCAGCGATCACACGGCAGGCAACCTCCCGTACGGAGCCAGCAAGGGCGCACTCGACCGCATCGTCCTCGCCTCCGCCCGAGAGCTGGCTCACCTCGGGATCACCGCCAACGTCGTCAACCCGGGCGCCACCGACACCGGCTGGATAACACCAGAGCTCCAGTCGCAGATCGCCGCGGGCACTCCTCTTGGCCGAGTGGGTTTACCAGCCGACTGCGCCAACCTGGTGTCCTTCCTCTGCTCAGAGGCCGGCGGCTGGATGAACGGTCAACTCATCCACAGCA
>JALYUQ010000069.1 GCA_030853685.1 Actinomycetota bacterium
CCGTCAGCGGTGATCGTCAAGCACGTCGCCTTGGGGTAGCGCTTGCGCCCGAGATGCGTCCACCACGCGCGGATCGAGTTGACCGCGAACGCGCTCGTGTCGTTGGTGACCCCAACGCTCATCATCCCCTCGTTCGCCTCGATGTCGTACACGCCGTACGGGATCGCGTGACCCAGATCCTTGTCCTTGAAGTCATGGGTGCGAACCTCGACCGGGCGCCCGGTCGGCTCCCATTCCCGCCCAACCGCCTTGAAATCGCCGACCAGCTCACGCTTCTTGGTATCGATCGAAATCGTCGGCTCACCCGCGGCGAGCGCCGCCCTGACGGTCTCGTTGATATGCCGAAACTGCGCATCACGGTCAGGATGATCCTTCCCCTCCCGCGTCTTGACGTTCGCGTGCAACCGATACCCACGCCCCTTCAACAACTTCCCGGCCGACCGATCGGAGATCTGATGCCCGGCGTCGACCAACGCGGCAGCGATCTTCTGCAAGCTCTTCGAGCACCACCGCAACGGCGAGCACGGATCCCCCCGCGTATCCGGATCCACCAACGCCTCAAGCGCCTCCACAAGCCCAGGATCAGACGCCGTCAACCGCGGACGCCCCGCACCCGGGCGACGGACCCGCCCCCGATCCAAGCGCGTCCCCTCCCGCAACTCCGCGATCCCACGCACCACCGTGTTCTTACCGATCCCCGTCGCACGCACAACAGCCGCGATCCCGCCTCGCCCACACGACTGAGCCTCTGACGCCGCCCACACCCGGCGCTGACGCTCGTTCAACTCCGGACCCAACGCCCCAAACCGCTCCGCAATCTTCGATTCATCGATCATGCCCTCGCGATACGCCACCACAACCCAACATCCTGCCAAACCCACTAATTCATTTGTGCGGCCATAGCCAGAGGCCGGCGGCCGTGCCGTGAAGATACATGGGAAGAGGATGTCAGTGCCGCACCATCGCCGACGGCCCGCGTCCGATTCGCTAACGGCGCGCCTGCTCCAGCGCCTGCACGCTGTAGGCGCCGTACAGACGAAGGCCCTGGTACGCCCGTGTGTCGGAGCGGCTAGGAATGGCCGCGTCGAAACGGAGCTGCGGCTCCTTCATCCGCGTTGCGCTCCACGGCTCCCGCGCCCGACCGGAGACCGGGAACACCTCCCGTGGCGTTTCGGCGATGACGGCCTGGCTGCCATTGGCAAACCTGAGCTCTCGGCCAAAGACTTCCAGCAGCGCCTCGGTTTCACCGAATCGCTATTTGACCGCATACTGATTGGGGGTGCGCTTGTCCTCGCGACGTAGGGTGCCGGAAGCTGCGAGGAGCTCCGCGTGGCTCACGGGTTTCGAGCGCGCGTTGAAGCCTCGCCAGTTGGCGTGGCCGAGTCGGAACACCTCAAGCACGAGGCCGCCGAAATCGTCGGGGCCAACCGTCGAGCGCTCATCGAGCTCCACTACTAGCGGGCTTCTCGTGGCACGCCCGCCGCCGATGCCCGCGTGGGAGCCGGTGTGGCAAGAGCGTCCGCTCGATCTGCGAACATACGTTCGTATAATGAGGGTGCCGACGTTCCAGCCGTGCCAAGCAGTCAGGACAGACCGCCGAGCTTCCGCAGCCGCGGAAGCTCGGATGAGATGCGGCCGGACATCGCCACCGGTCCCTGCGGGACCATCGGCGCGGCATCCGAAAATCGAAAAGGAAGGCCCCACTGTGCTGGAACACGGCGGGGCCTGGGCAACGAGAGGCTTCTGATGCGGAACGTAGTAGACAGGCTAGACGACCAGCAGGCCGCTGACGCGAACAGCGCACGGGCGCGGCGTCGCGACGATGAGGATGCGGTGGCGCCTGGCCATGTCGACAAGGCGCGCGTTGGGGCGTTCGCGCACGCCCTGATCGCTGGGCTGCTGGCCGGCGGGCAGCGCGATCCATCCCCGGAGCGGATCGCCTCCGCGTCGGCTCGGCTGCCCGGGCTCGCGGACGTCGGCTCCTACCGGGTGGCGGTGCGGCAGCGGACGACCTCCGCGGCGCTGTACTTCCGGTTGTTCGTCCCGGGAGACGAGTGGACATTCGAGGGCGCGGAGCTGCGGGGTCTGAGCGCGAGGTTCGATCTCGTCTGGCGCTCACCGGCCGGCGTGGTCGTGGATGAGCTCAAGAGCGGCCGGGGGGCAACACGCCGCGCGTTGGCGGAGCTGCGCGAGCAGACCGCGAGGGAGACGCGGGCCGGAGCATCGATGTTCGGGGAGCAGTTCCTCGGGGTGCGCGCGGTGATCCTCGGCGCCCCCCGGACTTCCTTCTTCGCGGACCGCGACGGGGGATGCGCCACGCTGGAGTGGAGGTCGTGATGAACGCGGTCGACGAGGAGGCGCGCGGGTTCCTGCTGGAGCGGCTGAAGGACTACCGGGGCCGCGGCGAGCGCGTCCCGAATGCGTTGGTCGCGCAGGTCGCGGGCTGGGTCGGCAAGAGCGAGCGGACGGTATGGCGTTGGGTCAAGGAAGCGACCGCGGGCGACGCTCCCGGGCCGCGGGTACCGGCTGACCGATCGCGATGTCGAGCTGTACTACGAGCTGCGCGGAAACATCCTGGCGATCTGGCGGGAGGCGCACCGCGGCCAGCCGGGGGGCGTGTCGCGCCCGACGCTGTGGCGGGCGTTCCAGGCGCAGATGAGCTTGCAGGAGCGCGCTTACGCGGTGACGGGCTCGGCGGGCCAGCGGCGGTACACGCTGGGACTGCGGTGGGAGCCGGCGCACCGAAACGCGTTGTGGGAGGCCGATCACAAGGAGATCCCGGTGCAGGTCATGCCCCCGAGGGGGACGAGGCTGATCCGTCCGTGGGTGACGGTGTTCCTGGACGGCAAGACCCGGGCGGTGATGGGCTACGCGGTGAACGAGATCCAGACCGCCGCGGATGTCCACGCCGCGCTGCGCCAGGCGATCGAGGTGGTGCCGGAACGCGGCCCGTTCGGGGGGAAGCCCGACGCGATCTGCTGGGACAACGGTAAGGAGTTCCTCGCGGACTCCATCACTGACGTCGCGGCGCGGCTGGGGATCCTGCCGTTGCCCGCGGACCCCTACCAGCCTCAGCAGAAGGGGAAGATCGAGCGGTTCAACCGTACGCTAAAGGAGAGCTTCCTCGCGCGCCTCCCGGGCTACCAGAACGGTGCTCGCCGCGCGGACGGGAGCTTTAAGGGACCGCGGCCCGGTTGAGCATGGAGAGCTTCGTCGCGCTGCTGGAGGGGTTCATCCGCGAGTACAACTGTGAGCGCGAGCACAGCAGCATCGACGGCCGCACCCCGGAGAAGGCGTGGGAGGAGGATCAGACCGAACTGCATCTGATCGCCCCCGAGCGGCTGCGGTGGCTGACCCTGGCGCGCGCGACGTGCAAGGTCCAGAAGGACGGGATCCACCACGCCCGCCAGCGGTTCCTCTCCCCGGAGCTCACGCAGATGGTCGGCGAGGAAGTCGAGATCTACTTCATGCCCCACGACGGCCGCCTCGTGGAGGTCTTCCGCCACGGCAAGCACCTGTGCACAGCGCTGCCGCAGGATCAGCTCAGCGAGGAGCAGCTCAACGACCTCCTCGCCCGACGCGAGCGAGAGAAGCACCGGGCCGCCGCCACAAGACGGCGGGTGTCCCGCAACACCCGGGTGCGGTACGCGCCCTCGACCGGTCCCGGGGCGGTCGAGGTCGCCAACGCCGTCAGCGCCGAGGAGGCCCACCGCGAAGGGCTGACGCGCACCGACCTGCGCCTCGTCGGCCGCCCGAGTGAGGAGCTGGTTGCCGGCGAGGACCTCAACACGGTGCTCCCGAACCTCGGCGAGGAGACCAGCTCATGAGCGCGCACTACCTGAACCTGGAGGGCGCCAGAACGATCAACACGTCCTGGTTCAAGCTGACCCAGCTCGCGGTCGCGGAGATCGTGGAGGAGCTCGCGATGGGCGCGTTCCACGGCGACGCGGGGCTGGGGAAGACGTTCGCGGTCCGCTACGCCGCCGCCCGGTCGGGGGTGGAGTGCTCGTGGGCGGAGTTCCCCGAGCGCCCGACGATGCGCCGGATGGTCGCCGGGATCCTTCGCGCGGTGACCGGGGTCGAGCACGACCATGACCGCTACCGCCTGACCGCCGATCTCGGCCAGGTCCTCTCCGAGCGCCCGCGGCTGCTGATCGTCGACGAGGCGCAGCGCCTGAACCGCGACTGCATCGAAACGCTCCGCCATCTCCACGACGACCCCGGCACTCGGTTCGCGCTCGCCTTGGTCGGCGGGAACGACTGCTGGACGGTCCTCTCGCGCTACCCGATGCTCCGCTCGCGGATCTTCGCGCGAGTCGCGTTCGAGAAGATGACCTTTGAGCAGGTCCTCGCGGTCATCCCGAAGTTCCACCGGATCTACGAGCACGCCGACCGCAACCTGCTCGCGCTGATCGACGACTACTGCGCGCACGGCAACTTCCGCGACTGGGCGTCATTCACCAAGCGTGCGTCCAAGCTCTGCGCGACCCAAGACCTCCCCACGGTCACCGAGCAGGTCGCTAACACGGCGATGGCGTTGCAAGGGGGCGGCCGTGAAGCTGCCTGAGCCGCGCCTTCATCTCGTCCAAGACCCCGAGGACGCTCCCGCGACCACCCGCGCGTTGCACGCGCTCTGCGACATCGACCAGGGCGTCGTCATCGTACGTGTGACCCCGGGCCCCAGGCGGCTGCATTGGATCGCCCGGGACGTCTTGAGCGCCCTGGGCAAGGACCACAACCGCTCCGGGGTCGTGCGCAACGCGGAGGAGAACTGGCGGCGCTGCGCATCCTGGCTCGTCGGGGAACACGTGCGGCACCTCATCGTCGACCGCGCGGAGACGCTGCGGCCCAACGGCTGGCAGGACTTCGTCGAGCTCGCCGCGCAGTGCCGCCTCACGCTCTGGCTGATCGTCCACGCCCCCCTCCTCACGCGCGGCCAGCGCGAGTTCTGCGACGACTGGCCCATCGCCGAGGTCACCCTGCAGGACTTCCTCGCGGGCCCCGCCGGCCCGGAGGGGCCCGCCCGCCGCCGCGCCCAACGCGCCCCAGAGGGTCCCAGCGAGACGGCGACAGTTTTCCCGACCGTCCAGCTGCCCCGCTCTGATTTCACGACGTTCCGCGCGGACTGCCGGCGGCTTCTCTCACCCGACGTGTTCCAGCGCGTAGACGTCGAGATGCGAGACGCGGCAGCACGAACACGGCGATGGCTCGACACCACATCCTGCACGGAGGAGGCCGCGGTGAAGGACTTCCTGCAGGAGCTGATCCAGGACTGCCCGGTGACGGGGCAAGCCCTCGCCCGGCTGCGCGCCGCGCAGGCCGTCTCGCTGATGCACGGGCTGCTCGTCTCGGTGGAGCTCGAGCGGCTCGCGGCCTCGACAGGCACACCCCGCCCGAAGATCGACCGCAATCTCGTCACGCAGCTGCGGGCGTACTCCGGGACCCAGCGCGCCGCGGCCGCCCTGGCGGTCTGCGTGACCGGGGCCTCTCCACAGACCATCTCCCGCCTGAACATCGCCGACACCCAAGAGCACGAGGTTCACGTCGACGGCAAGCAATTCGCCGTCCCGGAGATCGCACGCGGGATCCTGGCCGCCCACCTGCACTCGCGGGCCAGCGACGGGGCCCGCGATGGTGACCCGTTCTTCTCCGACGCGACCCGCGGCGAAGTCGGAACGCGGAGCACCCCGCGCGTGATCCGTCAAGCAATCGACGACGCCGCGAGGGAGAGCGGCCTGATCCTGTGGGGCGAGTACCACAACCTCGACGACCTCACCCAGCAACGCTGGCTGCATCGCCGCGGCGTCTCCGTCCAGGCGATCCGATGACCGGCGCGCTCATCGACACCGGCATGCTGGTTGCGCGTCGCACGGCGCTGAACCTCTCCCAGCGCGCGCTCAGCCGGCAGCTCGGCGTCTCCCAGGTCTACGTTCACGTGATGGAGGCAAACCCGCAAGCGCACGCGTCGATGACCCTCGGCGAGCTCGCCCGGCTCGCACAGGCGCTCGCGGTCACCCCCGCCGAACTGCTGCGCGCCCCCCAGAGTTCGTCCGCGGACCCTCCGGCCCCGGATGTCGCCATCCTGCTCGCCGCGCTGATGGACGAGGCGAAGGCGACGCTCATCCACCGCGACGACCTCGCTCACGCCCTCGGCTGGTCCCTAGAGCGAGTAAAGGACGCCGCTCGAGACGCCGCGGAGCATCTCCCGGCTCTCGGGCTCAAGCTCCACGAGCACCCCGCCGGAGGCCTCGCCATCCGCACCCAGCACGGAGTGCTCGAGCCGGATGCGCAGCAACAACTCGCCCGCGCGAAGACCCAGAGGACGACCGTGCCGGCAGACCAGGCCCGCGTGCTGAGCGACGTCGCGCACGGCGGCCTCGCCGCCGGATGGACCAGGACGCTCACGCGCAACCAGCGAGTCCCCATCCAAGCGCTCACCAAGCGCGGCCTGATCAAAGACACCCCGACCGGGCTCCAGTTGACCGCCACCGCGGCATACAACTTGCTCCTCACCGACGAGCCACCCGCAGACCCCACCGAAGGCCCCCCGCAAGCGCCGATCACGACACCCTGAGCTGACGGTCGCGATGATCCGCGGTCACCCCTGACGCGCCAGGCACCCGAGTGGCGCGACAGTCAGAGTCGTGGCGTGTGGCGCAGACGCGGTTGCCGTCGTCGCGAGCGCGACCGCCGGCCGCGACCAGCTACCCATCGCGACGCAGCGCTGTCTCGCCCACACGCGGACCCGCGCCGGCGTCGCCGAGCTCCCGCTCGACCATCGCGACCGCCTCCTCGAGCGGGACGTGCCCCCAGCCGAACCACCCGCCACCCCGCTCTTCCTAGCCGGGCGGTATCGCGCAGGTCGCGCTCGACGTTGCAGTCGCGTCCGTGCCCTACAAGCTCGACGACGGCGTGGTCGCGATGCTGGCTTCGACGGTCTTAAGTGGTCCGGTTTGGTTGGAGGCGAACGCGTGATGACGCCAATCCGCGAACAGCTCGGCTTGTGCTCCGAGCAGGCGTGTGCGGCGGACGATCAGCCGCCAGTCACCGAGTTTCGTTTCGGCGATCTGCGCCTGTCCAGTCTTTGGATAGTTCCCGCTTTGCTGTGGAAGAACGCCCACCGGCGCACCGAGCGCCACAACGACCCGCGCAACCCAGCCAACCATCGAGGCGCTGCTTGACCGACGACGCCCGGCCGCGCTACCCACGCTCAGCCCTCAGCCGACCCCCGGAAACAGCACAAGCGCCACTATTGCGGCCGGTACTACCGGACCGCGATGGACCCCTTCCTGCAGCGCGTCAACACCTACCTGATGCGCTGGGCAGGGAAGAAGTATCGGCGACGACTGCGAGCCCATGAAGGTTCTACCAGTAGTGGACCGAACTGCTCGATCGACAGCCCGCCCTGTTTCGCCCACTGGAGGTGGGTTCGTAACTACGTCTTACCAGCCGACGGATGAGAAGAGCCCGGTGATGGGAGACTGTCACGCCGGGATCCCAGGAACCCGGGGGCTGCGACGCCCCCGGCCACCCGACGGGGGGAATAACCAGCCTGGATCGCTGATGCAAGATCGAGGTTCATGCTCTAGATTGCGGGGCGAGTCGGACTGGTGCGGTGAGGACTAGAGAGGAAGCAGCCATGTCTGCGACGGGACGTGAAGTCGGTTCGAGACGACGGACAGGGCTTGCGCTTCGGTTGTCGTTTCTGGCTGTGGTTGTGGCCTTGGTGGGTCCGGCGCGTTCCAGCGCGGCCCAGCAGCTTGCTCCCGTCGCGTACACCGCGATCGATGGTCACACGGAGACGCTCGTCCCGTGGCAGGGTCAGAACGTCTCTGTGCTCGTGGAGCAGGGTCCAACGCGGGACCCGGTAGTCATGAACGAGATGGTGAGCGCGTTCGACGCCGCGTTTGGCTACTACGCCGCCACGACCGGCCGCGTCCCAGCAGTAGCGCATTCACTGAACGGACGAGACGAGATCGCTGAGGTCTCGAGCACATGCGGCGCGGGGTGCACGTACCTCGGCGCGACGGGGACCGAGATCGAGGCGTCCTACTTTGAAAAGAACGTGTACCAGGAGATCGCGTCGAGCGGCTTGTATGACCAGGTCCTGTTCTATGAGCTTGGCCGTAGCTTCTGGTTCTGGAGCCCGCAGCTGCAGTTCAAGTCTCCCGACAAAGACCCGGTCGTGACCGGATTCGCGGTGTTGATGCGGTTCACGTCATTGGCCGCGGCGGGAGTCAATGGCGGGCCGTTCAACGGCACGCCGTTTCAGACGTTCGCCTCGCAGGTCGCGGCTCTTGCGGGCCAGTATGAGGCGAACCCGTCGCTGACTTTCGCTCAGACCCTCGCTCAGGCCAAGTCCCCCGGGATGTACGGCGGGACCGACTTCTGGGCGTCGCTGATGATGCAGCTCGCTGCGCGCCACGGTGGACAGACGTTCCTCAACCGTTTCTTTCAGTACGTGGGGAGGTTGCCGGCAGCGTCGTCTACGGCCGGGGCGGTCACGAATTGGTTGACCGCCGCGAACTACGCTGCATGCGCCGATCTGAGTTCGGTTTTGTACACGCGTTGGGGTTTTCCTCATCCGGATGGGAGCGTGACCGCCCGCCCGCCCGCGAGCAGCATCCCGGAGCCGTCGGGAATGTGTACGGGCGGCACGGCCGCCCCCGTGCTTTCCGCGCTCAAGGTGTCCCCGCACACGTTCAAGCTCGTCGGGCGGCTGGTCAACGCAAACTGCGTCAAACCAACTACTAAGAATCGCGGACACAAACGGTGCAGGCGGCCGGTCAGGCTGCAGATCAGCTACAAGCTTGACAGCAGCGCGACCGTCACCTTCACGCTCAAGCGACAAGACCCCGGTCGCAACATCAAGGGCCAGTGCGTCAAGCCCACCAAGAACAACAAGAAGCATAAGCACTGCACACGGCTCATCCACGTACTGGAAACAATCACTGGTGCTGGCACGGCCGGTGCCAACCGCCTCACCTTCAACGGCAGGGTCGGCGGGCACAAGCTCGGCTCGGGCACCTACCAGCTGATGGCCACACCCAGCGGCGGCACCCCCCAGACCTCGAAATTCAAGATCACTCGATGAGCACCGGCCGTCTGGTCTGGGCCGCCCCGGGCCGGGACCGCAAGACGGTCGATAAGTTCCTGCACCTGCTCGGCACAGAACGCTGCACGCACGTCCCCGCTCGCGCACCAGGCATGGCTGCGACTCGTGGACGGCGAGCCCAAGCCGGACGCTCTTCGCCCACAATGGCTCTCTCGGCATCGATGTGGTCAGGGTCATGGTGACCTTCCACCTCGGCTACATGCAGCCCGGGTACGCATGGTGCAAGAGCCCGTTGGGGCAGAGGCGTACTGCGAATACTGGGCCAGCCACATCCAGGACGCCCATGAACGACCCCGAGAGGAATGACCAGAGCAGCTCGCCGCCCTCGCGGCCGCCGGCAACGTTCCCGACAGCTACGCCAAGAAGGTCGCGAACCTCCCCGACTGGATGGCGCGCCTCCATCCCCGCCCAGGACCCGTACTGCACCACGCCTGGGGCTTCGATGAGGCAGTCGCGCTCGACGACAGCGGCGGCCGGCTCCGCAACCAAATCGCGGAAGCCGTCTCCGAGGGTCTATCCGCGCTCGGCGAAAGCGCGATTCCGGCCATGCCGTGACAGCGCGCCCGCCGCTCCCACGGACTGACACCTCGTGAACACCTCCACTGACATGGCGCTGAACACCGCGCCTGCCATCCGAATGAACAATCCCCTGCAAAATTCCTGAACAGCCACAGGTGAGGTGGACGCTCACGGTTCTGTCAGCGGATTGCTCAGCCGTTTGACATCAGTTGCTCGCTATTTGGCAGCGGCTCCTCGCCTGCTGGCAGGCGTCGTTCACGGGATGGCAGCGCTTGCTCAACGAGTTGTCAGGCGCGGTTGCGCCGGGCAGACGGTTATCGGGGTGGGACACCTGAGCAGAGCCCTGGCCGGCTGTCGACTCTCTCCTGGGCGGCCGGCGATACCAACTGCAGGATCCATCGTCGATAGCAAATAGCCAACGGCGAGAGGTGAACGGGGCGGACGGCTCAGCGGCCGGACGACTCGAGACCGATCGCGGCCGTGGTGCGAGCCATTTCGTACCACTGCGCGATGTCCGCGGCTCGCCCCACGAAGTCCAGCGCGCGGCAGCGAGATCGCGCCGTCAAATCCGCTGACGACGGCAAGCCCTCACGCGGTCGCGTCCTGCGCATCCAAGAGTTCCGTGCACCCCTTCTGCGTCTTCGCGTGCGTGAAGCCGACGAGGGCGCCGCCCCGGTCGATGACTACCGAGTCCACGTGCCGTCTGGGTTGCGAGTATGGATGCGCCGCAGCCCGGCGCGCGGGCCGTTGACCCACACGTTGGCGCTGATCGAGATCGAGCCGTCGCCCGTGTCGGTGACGAGGCGTCCGGTGTGCTCGGCCAGCTTGCGCGCATCATCTTTAGTCTCAAGCGCAGCCTCTTGAGCCAAATGCCGCTCAACAAAAAGGAACGCGAAGGAAAGGGTGCGGAACTACTGAATCGTTATGCGCTCACGAGAAACGCGGCCAAACGAGAGTTCGCCGAAGCCTTCTTCGACCGTTTGCGCGACTATCCCCTGACGGTTTTCGCTGTGGTGGCGGAGCGACCGGAGCAAGCTCCTTACGAGGGAACGAGGGGGCGGACTGCCTCAAAGCGCATCCGGTACCTGCTTGATCGGATCGAGCTCGGAGACCAGTCCATCGCCCGCGTATCGGGGCAGTTGGCCACGCGATGAGCCTCTTACGCCTCCGCGCAAGCGCCGGACACCGCAACTGAGACCTCAAGTAGACGGAGGGCCGTGCCGATGAGTATCATCGGTAGCACCGCGGATCTAGCGGTCCCCGGAGGAACGGTAGCTCTGTTCCGGCATACGAAAGGAATGGCGGCGACTAGGCGGCGCATATGTAGAGGGCCCCTGATAGCTGTGATAGCTTTCGGATCGCGGTCCGCCGACCCGTCGCATTGATCCTCGCTATGCGAATTGCGGCCCAGGGTTCTTTCGTCAAATGCCCCGCTTGCGGGGCATTTGCATGTGGGGAGCGTTCCGTCCTTATTTTGGGGGCCACACCCGCTGGGCTCCTCGCCCAGGGGGCCACACCCGCTGGGCTCCTCGCCCTTTCTTGATGTAGGCGTCGGGAAAGACGTTGATGTGCCCGCGAGTGGCTACCTTCCAGATCTCGTCGGACGTCAGCAGCAGAGCCGTCCCACGCTCGCTCGTTACGTCCCAATGCATGCCCCGCGGAAGCTCGTGGCTGGCCACGACGAGCAACTCGCTTCCGTGGTACGCGCCTCGCTGAGCTCGAGTCCAGCGCTTGCGCGCGCTGTCGAGCCGTGATCGTTCGCCTCCATAGGCCTTCGCAAAGGCCTCGCGTCCGCTCCGGCTACTAAGGCTCGACCATCTGCGGTCCACGGAGAACACGTGAAGAGGGAGACATCGAGGATCGTCCTCTCCCTCGCAGCGAGGAGACGACTCGAGCCTAGGGAACTGTGTGACCTCCGGGCCGATGTCTCGCTTCGCTCTGACAAGACGGAATGCTGCCTTATGTTCCACGAATGTTTCGAGGTCGAGCGCGGCTCTCCGCTCGACAGGCTGCCGACTCGGATCCCGTCGAACGTACACGGCAGTAAAGGTGAGCACGAGAAGCCGCCACTTATGCAGCGATCGATACAGAGTTCGAGCGTCCGATGGCGCGAGGAACTCCGCTGGTGGCTGCCAGCGCTCCCCAACAACCGATCGCTTTCGAGCTCGATACGTCTTGATCAGCGGCAGCCCCGACACCTTGGCGGCCGCCCGAACCTCGGCCGCGAGCGCGGCCACTTCCTTGGATTCTTTCTCGGGACGGACCAACACAAGCGCCGGCTGTGCGCTCATATCAGCGTGGGAGCCTCATCGGAACTGCAGCAGGAAAGCGGAGCTCAGCTAGTTCCTCCTCGGTCATGACTCCTATGCACCTTTCGACAAAGACGCGCAACGGCGTCGATCCGCTCCGGCTCGCCCGCAGTGGATCAGTCGGCTTCTGGACCACGTCATGCGGCAGCGTGATGCCGTTCTGGCCAAACCATTCCTCGATCCGAGCACGGACGAGCGTCTTCAGTCGCCCGTACCAAAGATGCTGTAGATGTCTGGGCAATGCTGATGTCGGGCTCGCACCGCGTCCCCAACTTTCCACGACGGACGCGTACCGATCGTCCGCGGCCAGTTCCGCGGCAAAGTCCTTCTGCCAGGCGTCGAGCTCCGGGCCGGTCAATGTCGGAAGCGGAAGCGCATCCGCATCGTTGTCTGCTTCCTCAGGCGGGACGCGGCTAACAGCTCCATCCTTCCAAAGGAACACATCCGAGGCGTGTATCCCCATCACTGCGTCCCATAGGTCACTGCGAAGCCTCCATCTTCGGACCTCGTTCCCTCCGGGGATAGCTGCCGGCGCGTCGCCGGGGCGCTCAACCGTGCCGACCTCTGGGCTAGCGGCCGAGGATTCCACACGGCCCTGACTGAGCAACTCGACCACCGGTAGGGCCTGTCCGAAATCAACCGCCAGTGTTTCCGGAAAGCGTTGCAGGAGCTTCGTGAACGGCGTCGACTCCCATTCCGGCTCGCTGAGCTTTCCCCCGCAGAGAAGGAGAATACGGTTCTTTAGCGGGCCGGCGTACATGAGGTGCCAGTCTTCTTTCCCAGCCCGTCTCGCGACTGCAAACGCCTCAAGGATCAGCGCGAGAAGAGCTTCGTCGCTCGCGCTACGCGACATCTCTCCAGCTGCATCGTGGTCGGCCACGCCCCCCAAGCTACCTCGTAGACCCGGTAAGCGGGTCAGCGGTTGAAGCCACTC
>JALYUQ010000070.1 GCA_030853685.1 Actinomycetota bacterium
CAGACGCCTCGATCAGCACCTGGCGGATGACAGGCGCCGAGATGCGGGCCGTCTCGCCGATCTGGCGCTCGTCGACCGGGACGTCGCGCCAGCGGATCGTCCGCTGGCCCTCGGCCTGGATCGTCTCGTCGACTAGCTGCTCGAGCGCTGCGCGGCGCTCTGGGTCGGCCGGCAGGAAGCAGACGCCTACCCCATAGCGGCCGGGGACCGGCAACTCGACGCCCGCCACCGCCCTGATGAACCCGTCGGGAATCTGGAGCAGGATCCCCGCGCCGTCGCCCGTGTTGGGGTCAGCCCCCTCGGCGCCACGATGCTCGAGGTTTTCGAGTGCGCCGAGCGCCTTCTCGACCACCGTGTGGTTCGCCTCGCCCCACAGCTTCGCGACCAGCGCGATGCCACACGCGTCGTGCTCGTTGGCAGGGTGGTAGAGGCCGGAGGCCCCTGGTGGAGCAGTGCGATACATGGAAGGTGGAGGTGACCTGGAAGGAAACGGGTAGGCGGGCCCCGATGGACCACGACATCACGGCGGACCACGAGGGCCGCAGCGGAGAAGCCGCCGAATCTTACCACTGCTGTTAGCCCCGCGTTAGGCCCGTTGGCCAAGGATTAGCACTTTGCCTTGGCCCGTGCCCCCGCGCCACGATCAGCGGCCTGGGTGCCGCTGATCGCTAGGGCTTTGCTTTGGCGCGAGGCCTACTCTCCGCACCGTCGCTACTAGCCCCATCGCCGCCGCCCGCGCGCTTGCGGGGCTTCTTCGCCGCCGCCCGCTTTCCACTAGCCGCCAGCTTCCCCTGCGCATCCGCCTTGTCACCGGCCGGCTTCTCAGGCGCCGCTCCCCGCACTGCCGCGAGGCTTGCCTCCAGCGCTGCCATCAGGTCCGGCGCTGGGCCAGGTTCCTCGGCCTGGGGCTGGACGGCGATTTCCTCTCCGGAGGCCTTACGCTCGATCAGCTCCAGCACGCGCTCGCGGTACTGGTCCTGGTGGCTGGATGGGTCGAAGTCGCCGGAGAGCGAATCGATGAGCTGGCGCGCCATCGTCAGCTCGCGTTCGCTCGCCTGCGCCTCCCCGACGCCGTCGAGCTCGTCGATCCGGTCCGGTGTGAGAACCTCGTCGCCGAACAGCATCGTGCTCAGCGTCAGCACGCCGGCCGTCGGGCGCAGGGCGCAGAGCTGCTGCTTTGAGCGCAGCACCACGCGCCCGATCCCAACCTTGCCAGACGCTCGCATCGCGTCGAGCAGCAGGCCATAGGCCTTAGTGCCACCGGTGCTCGGCGCTAGGTAGTAGGAGTGGTCGTAGTAGATCGGATCGATCCCGGCCTCCTCCACGAACTCCTCGATGTCGATCGTCTTGGTCGCCTTGGGGTCGAGCGCGTCGAGCTCCTCGGGAGAAACCAGGACGTAGCGATCGGGCGCGAGCTCGTAGCCCTTGACGATGTCCTCGTAGGGCACCTCCTCACCGGTCGATGGATCGACGCGCTTCTGGCGGATGCGGACGCCGGTCTTGGCCGAGAGCTGGTGAAAGCGGATCGCCTTGGGCGAGGTCGCGCTATAGAGCTTGACCGGCACGTTGACGAGCCCGAAGCTGATTGCGCCTGTCCAGATCGCGCGCGCCATCGGTGGGTTGTATACCCGGAGCCTAAAGGAATCAAGCGATGATCGCGTCCTTGCCGCGGAAGCTTGTTTCACCCCGGCTCAGGACATCGCGGCGCGGCGACGGGCCAGCACCTCGAGCGCATCGTCGACCGCTGCAGAGCGCATACCCTGTCGGCGCAGCAGAGTGCGGAGAGCGTCGGAGCCCATGGACTCGTAGAGCAGGTCGAGCCTGCGCCAGATCGACTCCGCCGAGTCCGCATCCTCACCGGGAGCGTCCAGAACCCGAGCTAGCTGGGGCAGAATGCGATCGAGGCGTTGAAGCTCGTCGCTCACGTCCGCGCCGGCTCAGCGGTTCACGAACGACATGTCCGCGTAGCGCTGACCGGCGGCCGCACCAACCGGGGCGAGCTCGTCGATGCGCCCCAGATCCTCGTCGCTGAGCACTATTTCAGTGGCTTCCACGTTCTCCTCCAGATAGGAGCGCCGCTTGGTCCCGGGGATCGGCACGACGTCCTGGCCCTGGTGCCCGACCCACGCGAGCGCGAGCTGCCCCGAGCTGCAACCCTTCTCCCGCGCGATCTCCTGCACCCGGTCGACGAGCCCCAGGTTGCGCTGGAAGTTCTCGCCCTGGAAACGGGGATTGTGGCGGCGAAAGTCGCCTTCGTCCAGATCCTTGAGGCTCTGGATCCTGCCGGTCAAGAACCCGCGGCCGAGAGGACTGTATGCGATCAGTCCGATTCCGAGCTCGCGGATCACCGGCAATACTTCCTCCTCGACGTCCCGGCTCCAGAGCGAGTACTCGGTCTGGAGCGCCGAGATCGGATGGACCGCGTCAGCACGGCGGATCGTCTCGGCCGAGGCTTCGGAGAGCCCCAGGAACCTGACCTTGCCCTCGCCCGCCAGCTCGGCCATCGCGCCCACCGTCTCCTCGATCGGAACCTCCTGGTCGACTCGATGCTGGTAGTAGAGGTCGATGTGATCCACCGCGAGCCGGCGCAGCGAAGCCTCGCAGGCCGAGCGTACATAGTCAGGGCGGCCGTTGAAGCCGCGCTGAGATGGATCTTCGGGATCGCGCACGATCCCAAACTTGGTCGCCAGCACGACGTCCTCGCGGCGGTCGGCGATTGCCCTCCCGACGAGCTGCTCGTTGGTGTGCGGACCGTACATGTCGGCGGTGTCGAGCAGCGTCACTCCGAGCTCGAGCGCGCGGTGAATAGTGGCGATCGCCTCGCCCTCGTCGGCGCTGCCGTAGAACTCCGACATCCCCATGCAGCCGAGACCCTGCGCCGAGACGGACAAGCCCTGGCTGCCGAGCGTACGCTGATCCACGAGCAAATTGTACCCGTCCGGGGCAGCGCCCAATCGCACTGACAAGCGTCTCACCGGATACCCAAAGCGGGGCAATCAGCGAAATTCTCACAGGATGCCCGGCAAACGCTTCTCACAAGATGCCCGGCGAAGACGTTTCGTCTTGAAGTGACACCTTCACCGGCGCTTCCGCCCTTCCAAGCCCTACTCGACGCCCACGGCCCCGAGGTACATCGCTTCCTGGTCGCGCTCGTCGGCCGAGTCGATGCCGATGATTGCCATCAGGAGACCTGGCTCGCGGCGCTGCGCGCCTACCCGCGCGTATGCGAGACCTCGAACCTCCGCGGCTGGATCTTGACGATCGCCCATCGCAAGGCCCTCGACCACTTCCGCTCGGCGCGCCGCCGTGCCGTGCCGGTGGCCGATGTGCCCGAGCCGCAGACCTCAGCCGTAGAGCACTCCCAGCACTCCGGGCTTGCTTCGGGGCGCCCCGATCAGGATCTCTGGGCTCAGGTCCGCGAGCTGCCGCCAAAACAGCGAACGGCGCTGGCCCTGCGCTACGTGGCGGATGCCGCCTACGCCGAGATCTCCTCGGTGATGGGCACCAGCGAAGCGGCCGCCCGCCGTAGCGTCCACGAAGGACTCAAGCGACTGCGAACGGAGTACACGCCATGAACGAAAGCAACATCGATTTTCTGCAGCGTGCACTGCGCAGTGCAGCGCGCAGTGCCCACGGCCACACGCCACCGGACCTGATCGGCGCTGCCGCTGCCGCGGGCCTGCTCGACGTCGCTTACGCGACGCTCGACTCGCCGCTCGGAACGCTGCTGCTCGCCGCTACCCCCCGTGGGCTCGTGCGGATCGCATACCTGGATCGGGGTGGCGCAGGCGATGCGGCCATGGCAGAGAGCGTGGTCCTCGCGGAGAGCGCGGCTCTGGGGGAGCTAGCCGCGAAGGTCTCCCCGCGAATGCTCGCGGCGCCCGCAAAGCTCGACGAGCCCCGCCGCGAGCTGGAGCAGTACTTCGCCGGGCGTCGGCAGCGATTCGAGCTCACACTCGATTGGCGGCTGACCCGCGGGTTCAGCCGCCAGGTACTGGAGGCGGCGGTGCGCATCCCCTACGGATCGGTCTCCACTTACAAGCTCCTCGCAACCGAGGCGGGCAGCCCGCAGGGGTCGCGTGCGGCCGGCAATGCCCTGGGCTCCAATCCGCTGCCGATCGTCGTGCCTTGCCACAGGGTCCTGCACACGGGCGGCGGCCTCGGCGGATACACCGGTGGACTGGAGCGCAAGCGGATGCTGCTGGCCGTGGAAAGCGGAGGCGAACCGTCGCGCTGAGCACC
>JALYUQ010000052.1 GCA_030853685.1 Actinomycetota bacterium
GCCCAGTGCGGCACTCTCGTTGCTGCTGCCGCCTCCGAACCGGATGCAGAAGAGTTGCGCCGTGGAGTGAAAGCGGGTGCCTGGCCCCCGCACGACGCCTTCCCCGCTCGTCGCCAACAGCAGGGCGCTGGCCGAGTGCAAGATCACGGCGGCCTCGGCAGTGTTCTGCTCCCCCATGAGCGAGCGTGCCCGGCATGACTACTGGGAGGAAATGCGCACCGAGCTCGCCGCGCTGAACGACGCGCTCCCCAAACTGGACTGGCTGCGGATCACCGACCGCAAGAGCGGCGCGATCAAACTCACGCCGCTGGACGCGCAGCCCGAGACGCGGAACCTGCGCCGCCTCAAGAAAGCCGTACAAGCTCGCTGGGGGCAGGTGCCGCTGATCGACATGGTCACCGAAGCGGCGCTCCGGACCGGGATGCTCGGCCATCTCACCGCCGTCGGGTCACGCGAAGCGCTCGAGCGCTCCGTGCTCTGGGAGCGCCTGCTGCTCATCGCCTACGCATACGGCACCAACACCGGGATCAGCGCCGCCGCCGCCGGCGACCACGGTCACAGCGAGGCTGACCTGCGCTACACCGCGAGGCGGTACTTCACGATCGGTGCCCGTGCCGTCGCGATCCAGCTCGCCAATGCGACGTTCGCCGCGCGCCAGAGCGAGATCTGGGGGCAGAGCACCACGACTGTGGCGTCTGACTCCACGCATTTCCGCGCCTATGACCACAACCTGTCCACCGAGTGGCACTCGCGCTACGGCGGCGGCGGCGTCCTGATCTACTGGCATATCGAGAAGAAGTCGATGGTCGTCCACTCCCAGTCTGATCAACTGCGCGGCCTCGGAGGTCGCCACGATGGTCGAGGGCGCCGTCCGTCACGGCACCTCGATGGCGCCCGAAGGCAACTACGTCGACTCTCACGGCCAGTCCGAGATCGGGTTCGCGATCACCCGCCTGCTCGACTTCGATCTGCTCCCGCGGATCAAACAGATCAACAAGGTCAAGCTCTACCAGCCCGATCGCGGCGACCCCGACGCCTATCCGGGGCTGAAGCCGGCGATGACCCGTCCGATTCGCTGGGAACTGATCGAGCAGAACTACGACATGCTGGTCAAGTACGCAACCGCGATCAGGGTCGGCACCGCGTCCACCGAAGCGATCCTGCGGCGCTTCACCCGCAACGGCTCGCACCCCGTCTACCAAGCGATGCTCGAGCTGGGACGCGCGCAGAAGACGATCTTCAGCGCGCGCTACCTACGCGCGCCTCGCGGCCACCTGGACCTCTACTTGTCGGTTGGTGCCACGTTCCTTAACGGCACAACGGCACCCGTACTCGTGTGCCCGGCCCGCGAGCGGCTGCGGGGCGAGGTGGAGGTCGACGAGACCTACATCGGCGGCGAGGAGCCCGGGCTGCGCGGCGAGCGTCAGAAGGGCAAGAAGGTGCTTGCGTGCGTTGCCGTCGAGCGCGAGCAGCCCAAGGGCTTCGGGCGCTGCCGGATGGCGCCGATCGCCGACGCTTCCGCGGAAACGCTACGCGCGTTCCTGATCGAGAGTGTCGAGCCAGGAGCGCGGGTGATCACCGATGGCTGGCCGTCCTACCCGGGCGCGACCAAGGACCTGTACGTCCACGAGCCACTGACGGGTGCGTCCGGCCCGGACGCCTCCAGGCTGCTGCCCGGCGTGCACAAGGTCTCCTCGCTGACCAAGCGGTGGCTGCTTGGCACCCACCGGGGCTCCGTCGATGAGGCGCACCTGGCCGGCAATCTCAACGAGTTCGTGTTCCGCTTCAATCGTCGCCGCTCGCGCAGCCGCGGCCTGGTCTTCTGCCGCGTGCTCGAACTCGCCGTGGCTCACGACCCCGCCCGCTACCGCGAGCTGATCGTCACACCCAGACCGGGCCGCAGACCCCGCCACACGCCCGGAACCCGCCTCCGAGCGCCGAGCCTTGAGCGGCCGCCCGCTGGACGACCCTGGCGGTCCGCTTAGATGGATACCCCCAGTGGCTCCTTACCTGTACAACCGACGGACGATCACGTAGCAGCGAGTGAGAAAGAGGTCTGAAATGAAGCTGAGCGCGGAGTGGATCGAGTACACGTCGGACGGCGAGCCGGTCAGCGCGTACCTGACGCGGGCGGCCACGGCGCGGGAGCAGCTGCCGGCAGTGGTGGTGATTCAGGAGGTATGGGGAGCCGACGCGCACATCCGTGACGTGGCTGACCGCTTCGCCGCAGCCGGTTACCTGGCCCTCGCGCCCGATCTCTACTCGCACGGCAGCCGCCAGCCCCAGCTCGCGCCCGAACGCATCGAGGAAGCCAAGGCGTTCTTCGACGCGCTGCCCGAAGCTGACGCGATGGATCCCTCCAAGCGCTCTGAGGCGCTCGCGCAACTGCCGCCTGAGCGCGGGCGTGCGACCCGTGAGACGCTCGACGCGCTGTTCTCCCCGCAGCGACCGATAGACCGCTACCTCGCTGACGTGCGCGCCGCGTTCACGCGCCTGCGCGAGGACCCGGCCTGCGATGGGAGGGTGGCATCGATCGGCTTCTGCCTCGGTGGCGGGGTGTCAGCGCTACTCGCCTGCGAGGAGCCGGCGCTCACCGGGGCAGTGGTGTTCTACGGTGCATCCCCGCTCGATGAGCGGATCGTCGATATCGCGTGCCCCGTGCTCGGAATCTACGGCGCGGAGGACGAGCGCGTCATGGCGGGCGTCCCCGGTTTCGCATCCGCGATGCTCAACGCGGGCAAGGA
>JALYUQ010000071.1 GCA_030853685.1 Actinomycetota bacterium
GCGGCGCGGCAGTCGGCGACCAGCCGAGCCCATGTGATCATCACCGCTTCGGTGATCGGGATGGGGTCAGCGTTCCTGGCGAGCGCCAAGGTTTGCGCCCGGCGCGCACGGATCGAGTCGTCGGTGGCATTGAGCACCCCGACCTGAAGCTCGCCGATCGTGATCACCGATAGTGCGACGTGCCGGGGAAGCCCCGCCAGGGGCCGGCTCTGCTCGCGGGCGATGAAGACCGAGGTGTCGAGCAGACCCCGGTGGGTCTGCTCAAAGCTCATCGAGGGTCTGGCCCGCGAGTGCGTCCAGCTCACGCTGCAGCCCGGGGTCTGCGGCGTCGTCGCGTAGCTGGTCTTGCAGCCAGTCGCCCCCCAACCAGCGCGTGCGCCGGCCGTGGGGCACGATGTCAGCGACAGGCTCGCCGTGGACGGTCAGCGTAACGCGCTCGCCGGCCTTGACCGCATCGATCACTTGACCGGTCCGGTTGCGCAGATCACGAACCCCGATCTCCATTGCGCGACAACGTAGCACAATTGATGAGCCTCGCGGAGGATCAGGACCTCCAGCGCTCGCATCTCGCAACCAAGCCGGAACCTACAGGTAGAGTCCCGTACATGACCGAGCTCAATGATCCGGCCGTGCACGAGCTGCTCGCGAAGCCAAACTACGCGGTCATCTCCACCCTGAACGCAGATGGCTCGATCCTCAGCACCGTGGTGTGGATCAATGCCGAGAACGGCGCCGTCGCGGTCAACAGCGCGATCGGGCGCGTGTGGCCGTCGAACCTGGAGCGCGATCCGCGCGTCACGGTGCTTGTCCAGGAGGCGGGTAACCCGTATGACTACGTCGAGATCCGCGGCGAGGCGAAGGGAAGCACTGATGGCGCAGACGAGCACATCAACGGCCTTGCGAAGAAGTACCTCGATCAGGACACCTACCCCTATCGCCAGCCCGGCGAGCAGCGGATCAAGTACCTGATCACTCCCGATCGCATCCGGCACGCCAAGCAAGGTTGAATGATTGAATCAGGAACTGACCCGCGGGCCAGTTTTTGGCCGGTCCCCTCAGATCCGGAACACCGGGATCAAGCGCTGCTCGTGCTCGGCATCGATCCGGGCGATCACTTCGAGATGCTGCTCGAGCCCTGACCCGCGGAGCTTGGTCGCCAGCAGCTCGTCCACCTGGAAGATGCCGGCGCTGTTGGACATCGCGATCTCGACCCGAACCGCGCGGTCGCCTCCCGGGGAAATAGTCACTGCGTCGATGGCATATGCGGACAGCGAGTGGATGTTCTGGTGTCCGGCCTCAAAGGGCACCCTGGAACGCCCGCGGGCCATGTCGAGCGCATCGGCTACCCGCACGATTCCGGCCTCGATCGTAAACGGCGCGCCGTCGCGGCGATGGCCGATGATCGCGTGCAGCGCCTCGGCGATCACGATCGAGCGCTCGGGATCCTCGTATGCTCCCGAGAGCAGCGAGCCCAGCTTGTCGGCGGTCATGAACAGGCTGTAGCGCTCGTGGTCCTCGCGGTGAATCGACATCCCGACGCAGTGCAACAGGCAAGCGGCGGCGATTACGACCTCGGCGTCGTGCTCGCTCATCGCGTAGTCGGTCACCACGCTCGGCGTCACACCACGGCGAAAGAGCAGCCGCGCCAGGCGCAGCGCGATATTGAGCACGATCTGGATGTGGACCCAGGAGTGGTCTGACATCCCCAGGCGCCGCGTCGCGTTGATCGCCGACACGTGCCACCATGCCTTGAGCTGCTCGTCGGCGTTGGCTGCCTCCAGTAGCGCCTCCAAGCGCCGGTTGCCACGGGTCGGCGCGCGGACGCGGACATCGGCCAGCGCCTCGCGGGGCGCCAGAGGCTGATCGAGCTCAGTCATGAGCGCTCTGGCTCTGCGCAGGCCGAGCTCGGCTTGTAGGCGCGCGCCAGAGGCTGATCGAGTTCATTCATGAGCGCTCGGGCTCGGAGGCTCGCTCACCTAGGCCAGCCATCTCCGGACCCCAAGGCGGTACGTGGCCAGGCGTCCTCGCACGAGCGCCGAGCCGTCCGGTGCGCCGGACGGGCTGAAGCTGTGCTGAACTGAGGGGATGCGCCGCACTCGCTACACGGCGACCTTGGCAGTTGTGCTGGCGGTGGCAGGTTGCGGATCGGGGTCGGGGTCGGGGTCGGGGTCGGGGTCGGGCGAGACCGTCGCCAGGGACGGCCGCGGTCAGTCCGTGGCCGTCGCGCCCGGCCTGAGATCCCATCCCCAGGCGATCGACCCGAGCGCCGGTGACGCCGGGCCCTCGCCCGCCTACACACCGACGACCCCGGTCGGCGATCCAAACGCACACCCGGTCTCGCTCGCCGAGGTCCGGCGCGAGCTGAAGATCGCCCAGGAGCTCAATTCGCTCAGCTCTGGGCAGGGGTTCGTGTTCCCGATCCAGCCGGAGTCGGCCGCTGCACCGCCGAGCACGTGGTCGCCCGACCAGGGTGTAGACATCTCCACGGCGGGCGGCGCGTGCGGCGGGGCCGCGGTCGAGGTCGCGGTGACAAGCGGCGTTATCGTGCAGGAGGGCATCTCCGGGTTTGGGCCCTATGCCCCCGTTCTGCGGGTCGCCGGAGGACCGCTCAACGGCCGCTTCATCTACTACGGCCACGCGGCGCCGGACCTCGTGTCCGTGGGGACAGTTGTGCGGCCCGGTCAGCCGATCGCCGAGGTGGGATGTGGCATCGTCGGGTTCTCGACCGGTCCCCACCTCGAGCTGGGGATCAGCGCCGTCAACGGCCCGACCTGCTGCCCGGGAAACGGCGAGACGGCGCCCGCGATGGAGAGCCTGCTCGCGCGGCTGTACAAGGGCTAGCCGATGGCCACCGCAGCCCAGTAGCCGCGCCGCGGGGACGGTTGCGGTTGCGATGCCTTGGTCCATACTGGACCTTTTTATCGCACGCGCAGCCACAGGCCGCCTCCGCTCCGCACCCGTGCCCCCGCATCGAGGCACCACTTCAGGGCCGTCCACCGCCCGAGCCGCGCCGCATCACGGCCGGTGGGCCAGCACCTGATATATCGACGCCCAGCCGGTCACAAAGCCTTGGCGGGCAGCGTGGAGGTAGAGTCGCCAGATGCGTGCGCGCTGCGCTCCGGCCAAGCGCACGGCATCCTCGTAGCGCGATTCAAACCGCTGCATCCAGTGGTGCAGCGTCTCGGCGTAGTCTTTTGGGAGCGCTTCTACGTGCGTGGTCACGAGGCCCGCCCGCTCCAGCGCCAGCTCGACCCGCGACAGAGGGAGTGGCACCCCGTCGGGGAAAACGAACCGCTCCGAGAACGCACCCTCGTCGGGTGTATCAAAGTCCGTCAGCTTGGCGATCCCGTGGTTGAGCAGGCGTCCACCGGGCGCCAGCAGGCCGCCAAGACGCCGTGCGTAGAGGTCGATACGCTCCTCGCCGACGTGCTCGACCATCCCGATGCTCGCGATCGCGTCGAACTCCTCACCCGCAAGCTCCCGGTAATCGGCCACGCGAAAATCCACCAGGTTGGCGATCCCTGCCTCCAGCGCCCGCGCACGGGCGAGCTTCACCTGGGGCCCTGACAGGGTCACCCCCACCACCTGGACGCCGTGCCGCCTAGCGGCGTGTAGCGCGAAGCTACCCCAGCCGCACCCGACGTCGAGCACCCGTTCCCCAGGTTGCAGGCCGAGCTTAGAGCAGACGAGTTCGAGCTTGGCCTCCTGGGCCTCC
Organism: Actinomycetota bacterium; assembly: GCA_030853685.1. Taxonomy (GTDB): domain Bacteria; phylum Actinomycetota; class Thermoleophilia; order Solirubrobacterales; family Solirubrobacteraceae; genus Palsa-465. Next base: position 3,716 of record JALYUQ010000071.1, read on the forward strand.
TCGAGCGTGCACGCGCCGCCCGAGAAGTAGGCGCAGCTATAGGTCATCGAGGCGTCCAAGAACAGCGCGAAGAACTCGTTGCCGGCGTCGTAGTGGTGGCGCACAGCGCGACGGTCGCGCGAAGGCGTGTGCCGCTCACCGCGCAGGCGCAGCTCCGAGGCGGGGGCCCTGGGTGGCGCCACCAGTCCACAGGCGCGCAGGGCAGCGGACCCCAACCGCAGCATCTGGCGCAGGCCGAGCGACGGCGTCTGGAAGGTGTCGACGAGCAACAGCGCCGCGTCCAGATCGTCGACCTCCACCAGCCCGGCCGCATATGCTCGGCCGATGCCCAGCTCGCCCGGGGCTCGCAGTACGTGAGCCAGGGCTCGGGGTGAGTGCACGGTGAAGGTTGGTCCGCCCGGCTCCGTGCGCTGAAGCTCGCTGCCGTCCCAGAAGCGCAGCGCGAACGGCCGCTCCGGGAGTGCCTGCTCGAGCTCATGGCGCAGCGGCGCCGTGCGTGCGAGCACTCAACCAGCTCTCAAACCGCTCAGGGGGGAGACCTGTAGAACCCTCAGGAGGACTGCAAAGCCTTGACCTGCCTGCGCACGGGGTCGACCCGAACCACATCCCACGCCAGCCCCAGCATCTCCAACCCCCTGATGATCCCGGCTGAGGGGTCGATCTGCCAGCGACGCAGGCCATGCCTGTATGAGGTCGGAAACGCGTGATGATTGTTGTGCCACGCCTCCCCCCACGTCGGGATCGCGAGCCACGCCAGGTTGCGCGACTCGTCCTTGGTGTCATAGTCACGCCGGCCGAAGAAGTGACACAGGGAGTTGATGCTGAAGGTCGCGTGGTGCAGCAGGAAGATCCTCGCGGCACCGCCCCACAGCAGTGCCGTCAGACCGCCGGCCACCGTTCCGGTGAGGGCGACACCGAGGCCGAACGCAGCCCCGAGGCCGGCGATCACCCAGAGCACAAAGGTGCGATCGACGAAGCGAATCAGCGGATCGGCGAGCAGGTCCTTGGCGTAGCGCTCCTCGTCTGCGACCTCCATGTCGGAGAACACCCAGCCGAGGTGCGCGTGCGCAAGTCCGCCCAGAGACCCGCGCCACCCCGGCCCATGACCGGCGTGCGGGCTGTGGGGGTCACCCGCAACGTCGGAGAACTGGTGGTGCTTGCGGTGAGTCGCGACCCAGTCGATCACGGGACCCTCGGCGGCGGCCGATCCCAGTGCGGCGAAGGCCGCCCGCAGAAAGCGATTGCACTTGAAGCTCCGGTGCGTCAGCAGACGGTGAAAGCCGACCGTGACGCCGGTCCCGATCACCATGTAGCAGATCGCCAGGACGAGGATGTCTTGCCACACCAGGAGCTTTCTGCTCCAGCCGAGCCACATGCCGATGGCGAGCACGATCGGCGGCGCGGCGGTTACGACCGCGCTCGCGATCCGGTCAGCGAGCGGCATCGCGACAGGGCGAACATCAGATGGGGGCGCGACAGCTGGGACAACTTCCATGGTCTCTCTTTTCGCTGATGGGCGCGCTTAAACGCGCCCGTCTCTCTTCTTGCTCTGCTTACAGCCAACGCGAACCGGGGCGCATGGACTGCACTCTGGCGGAGGCGCGTACGCGCCTGTCTCTCCTCGCGCGCGTCGCTCCTCTCATATGCGCGCATTCACGCTCCATGATCTTAGCGTCCGGGTGGATCTTGGGCGACTGGGGGTAGACGAAGGCGATGCGCGAGAGTCTCCCCGACGAGGGAGCGCTCATGTCGCGGTCGGCAATGGTGCGCTCGCGTTTGCCGACGGTCTCAACAGCAGTGGAGCCGACACGGTCTCAACAGCAGGGGGGCCGACACTGATGAATCTGTGTCTGATGATCGAAGGGCAGGAGGGCGTGAGCTGGCCGCAGTGGCTCGCGCTGGCGCGAGCTTGCGAAGCGCATCGCATCCCTGCCCTGTTTCGCTCCGATCACTACCTCAACCTCGATGGCCGGCATCCCGGACAAGGCGCGCTCGGCGCGTGAGCACCATAAGCGCGCTGGCAGCGCGTAGTTCGAGCTTGCGCCTATGGCGAGCTCCGAGGGATGGCGGAAGGTCGCCCGAGAGACCATCGTGCCCAAGGTAGTAGTCACGGCTGACCACGTCTCAGGGCTGCGTACCGGTGCGTTTTCGTTTCCGTTTCTACCAGAAGACACAAGCGCCAATTCCTGAGAATTGCGTTGCGTCCCGCCGTCGCTGTGCTCTAAGCTGAGCTTGTCGTCGGCCGGAGGCTCCCATTGGGGGAAGCTGTGGCTGCAACGCGGGAGGTTGGGATGCGCACGTTCTCACGGGTGCGTGGACTATTGGTTCTCGGCGTTCTGACGGTGCTCGCGCTGAGCGCGGGCGGCGGCGTGTCGCTTGCAGGCTCCGGTTCCAGGCAGTCTGTGAGCCTCAACCAGGTCGCCAGCACGGACCCCGCGCCCACCACCACCACGGCTCCACCGCCCAGCGACAGTCCCGCGCCCACCACCACCACGGCCGCTGCGCCCACCACCACGGCCGCAGCGCCTCCAACCAGCCCGACCACCACCAGTCCCGCCCCCAGCAGTCTGAGTCCACGTCCACCGGTCTCTTTTCGCCCGAGAGCCCCGACTCTGCGCCGCCCAGATCATCGACACCCAACCCCGATCTCAGGCCGAGCGAAGAGTCGACGTCCGGCATCTACTTCGAGCCATCCAGCGCGAACTTCAAGCCGAGCGAAGAGTCGACGTCCGGCATCTACTTCGCACCGAGCATCCATGCGTCCAGCAGTCATCGCTGCCGCCCCAGCGCTCGGCACGGTCGATCAGTGCAGCAACACGGGCTCTCTCAGCGCCGCCACGATCAGCTGCACCGTGACGATCACCAACAGCTTCACCTTCAACGCGGCCACTCCCAACCAGCCGATTGGCCTGGCCACGATCGTTACGACGATCATGTGTACCGGGTCGGCGGTCTGCCCGACCGGAGGGACCACGACCTCGACGACGCCGGTCACGGTGATCAGCCAGTGCAATAACGCCGGCCTCGGGGGCGCCAGCACGGTGACCTGCACCGCCTCGGTCATCAACAACCTCACCGGCTACCCGGTCGGCGCCACGACCGCCTCCACGGTCATCCAGTGCCAGAGCCCCGGCGCAGTGGGCACGCTGACCTGCGTCGCGACTCCTCCCGGCAACGACCGCACCGGTACCGCTGGTCCCGGTGCCCAAACCATCACGCAGTGCAACAGCTCCGGCGGGGCGGGCGGCACGCTGACCTGCACCGCCACGGCTCCTCCCTCGCAAAGCACGGGACTGCCAACCACGATCACTCAATGCAACAACTCGGGAACCAACGGTGCCAGCACGGTGACCTGTACCGCGACTACCACCAATAACTTCATCGGCAGCACCACAGGGACGACGGGGACGACGGGCACGACGGGGACGACCGGGACGACCGGGACCACCGGGACGACGACGGGGACGACGGGGACCACCGGCACCACGACCGGGACCACCGGCACCACGACGGGGACCGGCACGA
>JALYUQ010000081.1 GCA_030853685.1 Actinomycetota bacterium
TCGCGCACCCTGTCGACTTCAAGTCAGCGCTCCAGGAGCGCCTCGCGCGCCGCGGTGAGCTCGTGAGCTACGCGGTCGTCGACGAGCAGGGACCGCCGCACGCACGCACGTTCTCGATCAGCGCGACCGTCGCCGGCACAGAGCTGGCCCGCGGGACCGGGCGCAGCAAGAAGGACGCCGAGCAGGAGGCCGCACAGGCCGCGCTGGAGGCGCTGCTGGGAGGGTGAGGTCAGCGCTGAGATCAGGGTCCCGCCGGCCCGCGCCCGAGCGGTGAAGATAGCCTGCTCTGCTCTGAGATTGAGGCGCCGCTGAGATCACGGCGTCGCCGTCGCCGTATGTATTTGAAGCCGGCGGGGCCGGCGACAGCAACGGCTACATCTTCGTCTCCACCAACCCGACCGCCGGCGCGGACACGTGGCGCGTGAGCAGGCTCAGCGACGCAATCCTTCCCGATGGCATGGCTAACGCCATAGGCGCGGTGTCCTGCGCCAGCAGCAGGCTGTGCGCGGCGCTTGACGACAAGGGCAACGTCCTTGTCTCCGCCAATCCCCTGGGCGGAGCGAGCACGTGGCGCACTACCCGACTTACCAGCAGCGCCGATCCGCTCTTTGGCGTCTCCTGCCCGGCGGTCTCCTTCTGCGTGGTCTCGGGCGATGGCGCCGGAGTCGCCGTCTCCAACGACCCGACTGGCGGTGCCGGCGCGTGGCGGGCGTTCCCGCTCCGCACCCACCACGCCGGCGCTGGCGTGGGAGCGATCTCGTGCCCCACCGCCAAGCTGTGCGTCGCGGAGAACAGCGTCGAGCTCCTGAGCTCGACCGACCCGGCGGCCGGCTCCGGCGCCTGGAAGGACGCTTACATACCCGGCGAGCTCGCTACCGACGGCGGCCTGGAAACGCTCTCCTGCGCCATCGCCAAGCTGTGCGTCGCGACCGATGTCGCGGGGAGCTACCTGATCTCGATCGACCCCGCAGCCGGCGCTCGCTCGTGGGTCACGACCTTGGGCCTCGGCTTTACTTACGATTACACGTTGATCGATTCTCTGTCCTGCGCATCCCGCAGTCTCTGCGTCGGCGTCGACTCCCAGGGAGACGCGTATGCCTTGACCGACCTTGCCGCCCCGGCCGTCCAGGCCGCCAAGGCGCATGTGCTCAAAGCCTCGCTTGGCGGTGTGGCAAGAGAGCATCCGCGGCTTGCCTTCGGCGTGGGCGCGGGGGTCCCTCCGGGGCGTGCGATCAAGACGATCACCGTGGGAGCTCCGCGCGGCGTCGCCTTCTTGCGCTCGAGCATGCGCCGAGGTGTCAGCGTGACGGAAGGCGTCAGCGTCACGGGCCACGAGGGCAGGCGCGTGGGCTTTGTGCTGAAGCTCCGCAACGGGCGTCTGACGATCACGTTCGCGCACCCTGTTTCCCGTACCCAGATCACGATCTCCGGCGCGGCGCTGCGCCTCAGCAGGGGGCTCGCCGCCGCGCTCACGCACAAGAGGGGCAAGAAGCTGGCGCTGGTGGTCGAGGTCACCGACGCCGGCCGGGTAACGACGACGCTGTCGCTGAGGCTTAAGGCGTCGTAGGCGGCGCGCTGACCGCGGCTCCCTCGCGACTGCGATCCATGCGGTGGCTGAGCTGGAACGAGAGTCGGCGTCACGGTCCTGACGGGGTCCCGGGCCTGGATCGCGGAGGGCGCACCGTTCGCCGAGATCCTTGCTCGGTTTGGCGTTGGCGCGAGCACCGCAGCGTTCCAGCTCTGGAATCACGGGTTCCTGAGCTCAACCGAGGTGCGCGATGACCTGATTGCGTCTGTCTGAGCGGTGTGGGCCCGCGGCAGCGTAGGACCCCCGCATCCGAGCCTACGGCTACGGTGTCGGGTCGATGAGGCGGGAGTAGTTTCTGTTTCCCACGCCGATAAGCGTCCACCATATCCCGCATGTACCTGAAATCGATCACGCTCAAGGGCTTCAAGTCCTTCCCTGAGCGCACCAGGCTCGAGTTCGGCCCGGGTGTGAGCGTGATCGTCGGGCCCAACGGGTCCGGAAAGTCGAATGTCACCGACGCGGTGCTGTGGGCGATGGGCGAGCAGTCTCCGGTCGCCGTGCGCGGAGCGTCGATGCAGGACGTGATCTTCGCCGGCGCTCGGGGCCGCCAGGCGGCCAAGGGCGCCGAGGTGGAGCTGGTGCTCGACGACAGCGAGGGGTCGCTCTCACTCGGCGCTCCGGAGGTCTCGATCCTCAGGCGCCTGGACCGCAACGGCGAAGGCGAGTATCGCCTCGCCGGCGCGCGGTGCAGGCTCGTGGACGTGATCGAGCTGCTCTCAGACACCGGCATGGGCAAGGAGATGCACTCGGTCATTTCGCAGGGCCGAGTCGATTCGATCGTCACCTCCAAGCCGCGTGAGCGGCGGCTCTTGATCGAGGAGGCGGCGGGGCTGGGCAAGCACCGCAAGCGCCGGCGCCGCGCGCAGCTCAAGCTCGCACGCACGCAGGAGAACCTCGACCGGGCGCTCGATGTCGAGCGCGAGGCACGATCGCGTCTGCGCCCGCTGGGGCGCCAGGCAGAGGCCGCAGAGCTGCACGCCCGCCTGGAGCGCCAGACGCTCGAGGCTCGCTGGGAGCTGGCCAGAGACGAGCTGCGCCTCCGGCGAGCGGCGCAGGCGCAGGCGCAGGACGAGGCCGCGCGAACGCGGACGCGCCAGGGGCAGCTCGCAAAGGAGCTAGATGCGGTCGCCTCTCGCCGGGGAGCTGCCGAGGAAGCGCTCGCCGGGCGTACCGCGATGCGCGAGCGGCTCTCTGAGCGCTGCTTTGCGGCTCGAGCGGCGGGCGAGCGCGTCGCCGATCGGGCCCAGGCGGCGCGAGCGGCCGCGGTGGCGGTGAACGCGCGCCTGGCGCACGGCACCCAGCAGCTCGGCTCGCTGGATCTCGAGTCCGGGGCCGGCGCCGAGCCCCCCGACTCCGGCGCCAGTGCCCGTATCGCGGCGCTGCAGGATTCGCTCGCCACACTTGACCGTGACTACGAGGCGGAGGTTGAGCGCCAGGTGGCCGAGCTGGTGCTCCAGCGCGCCGCCGCTGAGGGTGAAGTGCGCCGCCAGGAGGCGGCGGGGCACGATCTAGGCGGGGCCCGTGCTCGCGCGCAGGAGGGCGCTGAGGCAGCACGAGCGGCGGTGCGCGAAGCCGAGCGCGCGGTGGAGCTGGCGCGCCGCGACGGCGCCCGCGCTGGCGGTGAGCTGGCGGCCGTCAACCAGTTCCTCCGCGCCCAGGCCAGCTCCCCCAGGGCTGGCCTGGCGCTCGCAGACGAGCTCGAGGTCGATCCGGGATACGAGCTTGCTCTGGCCGCGGCGCTCGACGGCCGGCTGCGGGCGGCGGTCGTGGCCGATCGAGCTGCGGGCGCGGTCTTGCTGGACCGCGCCGGGGCGGAGGGAGGCCGTGCACTGATCGCGTGCGCCGGGGATGCCGAGTACGGCTTCGAGCACGGGACCGAGCAGCCGGTGGCCGGTGCCGAGCGCTTGGTCGACCACGTGCGGGGCCCCCACGACGCGGTGGCCCTGGCTCGGGCGTTGCTGGGGAATACGTGGGTGCTCGACGACTTGCGAGCGGTGCCCGAGTGCTTCGGCGGCGTCGCGGTGACCCTCGGCGGACGGGTGCTCTCGCCGTCCTGGCGCGAGCTGCGCCAGGCGCCGGCGGTGGGGGAGGAGCGCGTGCTCGCCGAGCGCAACCGGCGCGAGCGCCTGGTCGCAGCGAGTGAGGACGCGGCCCGGGCGGAGCTGAGCGCGGCCGGCGAGCTGCAGCGCGCGCTCGCCTCGGCCGCCGAGGCCGATACCCAGCGCGAGCGCACGGTTGCTGAGCATCGTCAAGCCCTCGGTGATCAGGGCGAGGCCGCCGAGGAGGTGCGGCGGATCGGCGCTCTGATCGAGCGCCGCCGGGCAGCTCCCGACGAGGGGCCGGGCGCGGGCAGGCGTGCTCAGCTCGGTGCTGAGCTGTCGGCCGAGCGCGCGGCGCTGGCGCACGCCCAGCGTGAGCACGCGCAGCGGCGCGGAAGGATCGAGCGCCTGCGGGCGGCGATCGCCAGGGATGAAGCTCTGGGGCCTGTGCTGGGGGCGTTGATCGAGGCGCTCGGCGCGGCGGGCAGCGCGATCACGCAGCAGCGCGCCGCGTTCGATCAGGCGCTGGCCGCCGATCGCCAGGCTGGTGAGCACATGGCCGCTGAGCTGCGAGCCTGCGCGCAGCAGGAGACAACTCTGCACGCGCGGCTTCAGCAGGAAAACGAGACCCTTACCGGAGCGGAGGTGCAGGCCCAGCGGGCACGCGATCGGGCGGCCGAGACCGGCAGCGAGCTGCGGGAGCTGGCGTCGCGCTTGGAGCTCGGTGCGCAGGCCGCGGACTCCGAGCTGAGCGCGCAGGAGCGCGAGGCGCTGTCGGGTCGCATCGACCGGCTGGCGCGCCGTCGCGAGCAGCTCGGGCCTGTCAACCCGCTCGCCAAGGTGCAGTACGCCGAGGCTCTGGAGCACGTGGAGGAGCTCGAGCGTCAGCGCTGCGACCTGGAGCATGCGCTGCGCGAGCTGGAGAAGCTGATCGCCGACACCGACCGCCAGATCCGCGAGACCTTCGAGGAGACCTTCGACGCGGCCGCTAGGGGCTTCGAGGAGCTGGCGGGAGTGCTCTTTCCGGGCGGCGTGGGCCGGCTGGTGCTCGTCAGCGAGCGGGCATCCTTCTCCCAGCGCTTGGCGGGGGAGGCAGCGGAGGGCTCGCAGGGGGAGGCGGAGCCCTCGGACGGGGAGGCCGCGCGCTCCGAAGAAGTCGGCGATGGGGACGATCTACTCGGAGTGGAGATCGAGATCGCTCCCGCCGGCAAGGAGCAGAAGCGGCTCTCGCTGCTCTCCGGAGGCGAGAAGTCGATGACCGCGCTGGCATTCCTCTTCGCGGTCTTCCTCGCGCGGCCCTGCCCGTTCTACATCCTCGACGAGGTCGAGGCCGCGCTCGACGATCTCAACATCGAGCGCTTCCTGGCGCTCCTGAGCCGGTACGCGGGTCAGGCCCAATTTATAGTCGTCACCCATCAGAAGCGCACGATGGAGGCGGCCCAGTCCTTATACGGGGTCTCGATGGGTGCCGACGGAGTATCGAAGGTGATCTCACGACGGCTGCCCAGGCCGATCGCCGCATAGGGGCCGCATAGGGGCGCATCGAGGAACGCATGACCGCGCACCTGTGACGTCGAGGGGGGCCGCGCCGGGGGGATGGTCCCAGCGCTGGTATCGTCGCGCGCCCGATGGCTCGCGACTGGCAGGATCTGTTCATACTTCCCGATGCGCCGGAACGCGCGCAGGACGCCGATGGGGATGGCCAGGAGGCCGGGGAGGACCGCAGTGGGCGCTTTGCGCGCCTGCGCCAGAACCTGCGAAGGACGCGGCAGGCGCTCAGCAGCGAGATTCAGGCGACCTTGTTCGAGGAGCTCGACGACGAGACTTGGGAGCGCCTGGAGGAGGCTCTGATCTACGCCGACGTGGGGGTCGCCACGACTGCACAGGTCGTGGAGACGCTCGAGCGCGAGGCCGGCAGCAACGAGCTCTCGGGCGGACAGGCGCTGAGCGATCGCCTGGTGGAGCTGCTGGTGGGGGTCGCCCGAGCCGGGGAGGACCGCATCGATCTTCGCCAAAGGCCGAGCGTGATCCTGCTCGCGGGCGTCAACGGGACCGGCAAGACGACCACCGCGGGCAAGCTCGCGTGGCACCTGAGCCACGAGCTTGGGCGCTCGGTGCTGCTCGGTGCCGCCGACACGTTTCGGGCCGCCGGTGTCGAGCAGCTAGAGCTGTGGGCGCAGAGAGCCGGTGTCAGCTTCGTCAAGGGGCCACCGGGCGCTGACCCCGGGTCAGTCGCCTATGACGCGGTGGCGACTGGGATCCGGGATCGCGCCGATGTCGTGATCGTCGATACCGCCGGCCGTCTGCACACCCAGGAGGACCTGATGGCCGAGCTGACCAAGGTTCGCCGGGTGATCGCCAAGCAGATCCCGGACGCCCCCCACGAGACGCTGCTGACCGTTGATGCGACCACGGGCCAGAACGGCCTGCGCCAGGCGCGCCTGTTCTCAGAGGCGGTGCAGGTGAGCGGGCTCGTGCTGACCAAGCTCGACGGGACCGCCAAGGGCGGGATCGCTCTCGCGATCGCCCATGAGCTCGTGATCCCGGTCAAGCTGATCGGCGTCGGCGAGAAGCTCGCCGACCTGAGGCCGTTCGATGCGGCCGAGTTCGCCAGGGCGCTTGTGAGCTAGCTTTTAGAACGCGCCCTCCAGGTGCTCGATGCTCAGAAGGCTGCCGCCTGGGTCGAACGTCACTCCGATCGCATCGAACCTGACAACCTCCGCGTAGGGACGCTGCCGTCGCTCGATCAGCCAGCTTCCCGCCATCTTTCGTACGCGGGCTCGCTTGGTGCTGTGCAGGGCGTCGAACGGGGTGCCGCCGCCGGCGATCAGCCGGCGAGACTTGACCTCGCAGAACGCGAGCGTCGTGCTGTCGAAGGCGACGATGTCGAGCTCGCCCCAACGGGTACGGTAGTTGCGCTCCAGGATCTGAAATCCGCACTTGATCAGGTGCTCGGCGGCGAGGCACTCGCCGAGCTGGCCCAGGCGGTGACGGGAGTCTGTGCTCACGGTGGGGCGGTGAGAGGGGTCGGTGCTTGCTGTGGGGCGGTGCGAGGGTTGATTGCTCATAGGTGGGACGTTATCCCTCATGCCGTCACCAGTGGCTGGCGTACTGTGACGATTTGGCGCCGAGCGCAAGCGGCCGCTGGTGCACAATTGGCACGCCCTGTGACCCACGCCCGAGGCGACGAAGCGTACGGTCGAGACATGCTCGCTCGCGTAGCTACGTTCGCCATTGACGGGGTCGATCCACGCCATGTCTCGGTAGAGGTCGACATTCGCTCGGGACTGCCGTCGTTCACGATCGTGGGCCTCGGCGACGCTGCGGTGAGAGAGTCCCGCGACCGGATCCGCTCTGCGGTGCTGAACTCAGGCTTCGAGTTTCCGGCGAGGAGGATCACCGCCAACCTCGCGCCCGCGTTCCTTCGCAAGGTCGGCCCGGGATTTGACGCCGCGCTGGCGCTTGCGGTGCTCGCCGCCAGCGGCCAGGTTCCCAGCGACGCTCTGAGCACGTATGCCGTCTTCGGCGAGCTGTCGCTCGGCGGCGAGCTGCGCGATTCGCCGGGAGCGCTGGCGGTCGCGGAGGGTGCGCGCCGAGCGGGGCTCTCGCACCTGATCGTGCCACGTGAGCGCGCACGGGAAGCCGCGCTCGTGCAGGACCTGACGATCGTCGGCGTCGGGAGCCTGCGCGCAGCGACGGAGGTGGTGATGGGCGCACAGCCACCATCACCGGCGCCGCCAGCGGCGTCTTTAGCGGTTCCCGGATCCGCACGGGCGCACGAAAGCGATCTCGCCGACGTGCGCGGCCAGAGGGCGCCGCTGCTCGCGCTCCAGATCGCGGCGGCTGGGGGCCACAATCTGCTCCTCGAAGGCCCGCCCGGCACAGGGAAGACGATGCTCGCCCGCCGGTTGCCCTCGATCCTCCCTGCGATGACTCGCGCGGAGGCGGTCGAGGTGACCAGGCTCCATAGCGTGGCGGGCGTTCACGCCGACGGCCTGGTCAGCGAACGCCCGTTCCGCGCCCCACATCACACGATCTCGCCATCGGGACTGGTTGGCGGCGGCGTAGTGCCCCGTCCGGGTGAGGTGACGCTCGCAAACCACGGCGTGCTGTTCCTCGACGAGCTCTCAGAGTTTCAGCGGTCGAGCCTCGATGCGCTCCGTCAGCCGCTCGAAGACGGGCGGGTCACGATCGTACGCGGTCAGCGCGCGCTTGTGTTCCCGACTCGGTTCATGCTCGTCGCCGCCACGAACCCCTGCCCTTGCGGATTTGCGGGAGTCGGTGACCGCTGCTCCTGCGGGGACGCCGACTTCAGACGCCACCGGCGCCGGCTGAGCGGTCCGCTGCTCGACCGAATGGACCTGCTCGTGAACGTGGCCCGGCCAACCGAGCACGAGCTCCGGGCGCCCCCCACGACCGACTCGGTGCGTGCCAGGGCGCGCGTCGCGGATGCCCGCGAGCGTCAGCAGGCGAGGCTCGCTGGGAGCGCCGCGCGCTGTAACGGCGAGATGGACTCGCGGCTGGTAGGCAGGCACGTGGTGCTCGAGCCCCCCGCGCAGGACGCTCTCGCTCAGGCATACGAGGCCGGGGCGCTCAGCGCGCGAGGGCGCCATCGCGTCCTGCGCGTGGCGAGGACGATCGCTGATCTCGAGCATCACGATCGGGTCACGCAGGCTGATCTGCTGACCGCGCTCGGACTGCGCCAGCGAGGCGCCGTGGAGGCGGCGCTGGCGCTGTGAGCCCGGACCCGGCGACCGGTACCGCTCCGGCCACCGGCCCCCGTCCCGGCCCAGCCCCCGCTACCGCCCCCGGCACCGCCACCGACCGTGCCTGCGATCGATGCGTAGCACGCTCGTGGCTCCTGGCTCGCCTGAGCGCTCACCTCGAGCTCGCACGCGGTCAGGTCGAGCCAGTGCTCGGGCTCGACGACGAGGAGCTGCTCGCGGCGCTTGGCGGCAAGCGGCGGGCAGCGATCTGGAGCGAACGCCAGCGATTGGATCTCCGGCAGGAGCGCCGGCACGCGGCGAGCGCCGGACTCGAGCTCATCTGCCGCTGCGACCAATCATATCCGGCACGACTGGCCTGCTCGCCGAGTCCTCCAGCGGTGCTCCACGTCGCCGGCGGACTGGAGCGCTTTCTGGGGCTCGTCGCTGGCGACCCGGTGGCGATCGTCGGCGCGCGCACCCCGTCCGCTTACGGTCTGGAGATGGCCACGCTGCTTGGTCGCGGCTTGGGCCGCGCCGGGCTCACCGTGATCAGCGGGATGGCACTCGGAATCGACTCTGCCGCCCAAGCAGGTGCGCTCGCCGGGGAGGGGGGCACCGTGGCGGTGCTTCCCGGCGGAGCCGATCAGCCCTATCCGGCCAGCAAGCGCCTGCTTCACCGCCAGATTCAAGGCGCGGGCGCTGCCGTTTCCGAGCTTCCACCCGGCGCCGTCGTGCGGCGCTGGTGCTTTCCGGCGCGCAACCGGATCGTCGCCGGGTTGAGCGCGATGACGGTTGTCGTCGAGGCGGGGGAGGGGTCAGGCGCGCTCCTCACCGCTGCTTTTTCACAGGCCCTCGGGCGGCCGATCGGGGCCGTTCCGGGGCGCGTCACCTCCCCGCTCGCGGCGGGCGCCAACCGCCTTTTGGCGACCGGCGCCCAGCTCGTCAGCCACCCACAGGACGTGCTCGATCGGCTGTTCGGCGCCGGCGTGCGCGCTGCCGTGGTGAAGGACAAGCCGGAGCTACAGCCGGAGCTCAGACTGGTGTTCACCGCGATCGCGGACGGAGAGGACACGACGGCGGCGCTGTCGCGGGGAGGGCTCGCGGCCGAGCAGGGATTAGCCGCAGTGGCGGCGCTGGAACTAGCCGGCTACGTACGGCGTGAGGCAGGGGGCAAGTTCACCGTGCTGCCCTGAGCCTGACCATGGCCGCGTTCACGGCCGCAGATCGAGCACCTCGAAGCCGTACTCGGCCGCGAGCCGCGCGGCGATCAGCGATCGGTGACAGGCCGCCGCATCACGCTCGACGCACAGCAGCGCGCCGATACCAAGCGCCGGCAGAGAGTCGACGACCCCACCGAGATCCACACCTGCGAGGATCTCATGTCGGTAGCGCTCGGCGTATTCCGGCGCGAGTTGCGCGCGCGAGCGCTTGCCGACTCCGTTCGCGTCGTCGATCGCGTACTGGAGCTGGCGCAACTCGGTGCTCGGCGCCAGCTCGGGCAGGTGGCGATAACCTAGGCTGGCCTCGGCGAGCGCACGCTGGAGACGCCGGGAGTTGGCCCACGCGTACTGCGGACCTCGAACGCCGCGGCGCTGGCGGACGTCGAGCACCAGCCCGACCCCCGCATCGGCGAGCGACTGGAGGAAGCGCTCCAGCGTGGCGCCGTAGACGCCCACGGTTGCGACGCGTTGTTGTCCTTCGCCGCGCATCTACATCGTGAGCTGTTGATACGCAGCCGACTGGAACGAGAGTCGGTGCAGTGGCGAGACGCCCAGTCGTCCGATCGCATCTCGGTGCTCAGGGGTGCCGTAGCCGACGTGCTTGGCGAACTCCCATCCTGGATGTGTGCCGTCAGCTTGTCGCATATATCGATCGCGCGTCTCCTTGGCTAGGACCGAGGCAGCCGCGATCGCCGCGCTCTTGCCATCGCCTCCCACGATTGCCCGCTGCTCGCAGCCCAGAGCGGCGAGCGCGAATCCGTCGCTGAGACAGATGCAGCCCTTGCAGGCCACTCTCGCGAGCGCGTCGTGCAACGACGCCAGGTTGGTGACATGAAGCCCGCGAGCATCGATGCCGGGCGCGCACCGAGACACGATCGCGACCTTGGCGGCCAGGCGCAGGATGACCGGAAAGAGCTCGGCTCGCGCCGCCGAGGTCTGCTGCTTGGAGTCGTTCAGCGCGCCGAGCGCCCGGACCTCCGCCGGTCCCAGGCGCCAGAGATCGAACAGCACCGCGCCGGCCACGAGTGGACCGGCGAGGCACCCTCTGCCTGCCTCGTCGGCCCCCGCCACGAACCGCGCCCCGAGCGCACGGTCGAACGCGACCAAGCGCCGGCCGGGCGCCACGAGGCGCTTGCGCGTTCGCTTGGCCGCCCCAGCCCGCTCACGCGCTCCCGTCCCCTCGGCCGATCTGGCGCCGTCTCGGGCTCCCGCCTCCTCAGTCCGCCCCGCCGCCTCGAGCACTCGCGCCTCCTCAGCGGCCCCCGCCGCCTCAGGTGCTCTCAATTCCTCAGCCGGCCCCGCCCCCTCACAAGGTTCCGATCCGGTCCGGAGGCCAGTAGGTGAAGAACGCGACGCCGATGATCCATTTAGCGGGGACCGGCCCCCAGAAGCGGCTGTCGTCTGAATCGCCACGGTTGTCGCCCATCATGAAGTAGTCCCCGGGCGGAACGACGATCGGCTTCGAGAAGGTGCACCCCTGCCTCCCTCCGCAGGGAGTGATGTAGGAGTCCTTCTCCCGTACGCCGTTGCGGATCACGTGCCCGTTCACCACCGAGATCCTGTCTCCGGGACCGGCGACGACGCGCTTGATGAACGGTACCTGAGTGGACTGCGCAGGAGTCGGCTCATCGCAGGCCTGGCCGCCGCCGCCCCCGCCTTGATTGGGGTCGCCACAGATGGCTGAAGGCTGAGAATCTGCGCCGTGCGGCGGATGAAAGACGACCACATCGCCGATGCTCGGATGGTTGGTCAAGCGGTTGGTGAGCACTCGCTGACCGATCGCGAGCGTCGGGATCATCGAGCCGCTGGGAATTCGGTAGGGCTTGACGATGAACGCCTGGATCAGGAACGCGAGCACGACCGCCACCCCGATCGTCACAACGAACTCGATCAACGACTTGAGGCCCGACTTCCGGGCGGCGGGCTTGGCCGCCGGGCTCGACTTCCGGGGCGCGGACTCGGCCATCAGAGCAAGCCGATCCGATCGTCGTCGCGCGCGACGACGACTTCGTGGAAGGTGCAGACCTGCATTGCTCCGCAGGAAGCGGTATACGGCGCCGTCCTCACGCCGGTGCTTGGCCCGCGGGTGCCTCCGTTGCGCCCAGCGAACGGTCGCCCGGGTCGGGGTCGCCCGCGGCAGAGTCGCCCGGGTCAGGGCTGGCTGGTCCAGGCTCCGCCGGTGCATGGAGCAGGCCCGGCTCGACGACCGCCTCGGGACGGGCGGAGCGTCGCTCGCGCACGCGAGCCCGCTTGCCGACGCGTCCGCGCAGGTAGTAGAGCTTGGCACGGCGCACATCCCCGCGTGCGGCAACTTCGATCCGTTCGATCTTCGGCGAGTGCAGCGGGAACGTGCGCTCGACGCCGACGCCGAAGGACTGCTTTCGCACGGTGAACGTCTCCCGGGCGCCGTGGCCCTGGCGCTTGATCACGACGCCCTCGAACACCTGCGTCCGGCGGCGTGTCCCCTCGATCACCTGGAAGTGGACGCGGAGCCGATCCCCGGCGTCGAAGGCTGGAACCCGGCGGAGCTGCGCGCGCTCCAGGCTGTCGATCACGGTGCTCATAGCAAGTGCGGGGTGCCCACAATCCAATGCGTGGAGCGGCGTCCGCGGTGGCGAGGACCGGTGATTGTCACTCGCGCCACAGCACTCTTCCGACCATGCGGGCGACCTATGGTAGCGAAACGGTGCCGCCGCGCGAAGCGGGGCCGTCACGCGATCGGCTCTGGGCCAGCCGCCACTCCCGGATTTGTGCGTGGTGCCCGGAGAGCAGCACCGCGGGGACTGGCCAGCCGCGGAACTCGGCCGGCCGTGTGTAGTGGGGGTACTCGGGTGCTCCTCGTAGCGCCTCGCTGAAGGATTCCTCGACCGCCGAGTGCTCGTGACCGAGCGCCCCGGGCAGCTTGCGCAGCAGCGCGTCACAGATCACCATCGCCGGAAGCTCGCCACCGGCTAAGACGTATCGGCCAATCGAGACGCGATCGCTCGCCAAATGCTCCGGCACCCGCTCGTCAAAGCCTTCGTAGCGACCAGACAGAAGCGTCAACGCCGGTTCTCGCGCGAGTTCCACGATCAACGCATCGTCGAGCAGGCGGCCGGCCGGGGTCAGCGCCAGCACCCGGCGCTCAGAACGCAGGGCCACGGGGTCGCAGTCATATCGCGCCCGCAGCGCAGCCTCGACCACGTCGACCCGTAGCACCATGCCCGCACCGCCCCCGAACGGAGTGTCGTCGACTTGACCGGCGCTCAGTGGCGTGTGGTCTCTGTAATTGACATAGCCCAGGCGATGCCCCCGCGCAAGGGCGTTGGCAACGTGACGCTGGCGCTCAAACCAGGCGAAGGCCTCCGGAAACAGCGTAAAGACGTCGATCTGCATCAAACCTCCAGGTCGATCTGCATCAACCCTCGACTCCGGAGCCCACGTCGACCTGCATCAACGCTCCCTCAGGACTCCCAGATCGATCTGCATCAATGCTCGTCCAGGAAGCCCAGATCGACCTCGATCAGGCGGCGTTCCAGATCGACGCTGCGGACCGCGTCGCGTACGAGCGGCACCAGCAGATCCGGCGGGCCCTCGGTACGGACGACCTCCAAAGCCTCGCAGGAGGGCAGTGCGATCAGCCTCCTCACAAGGCCCACCACCCGGCCGCCATCAGGTACGTCTGCTTGCTCTTGTCCCTGCCGGATGCCGTTGACGAGGCATCCCTCCAGGTCCTCGGCCCACCATTCGTCGGGCCCGAGCTCTGCGGCTCGAGCTCGCGCGACGAGCATCTCCTCTCCCCGCAGCGACTGTGCGGCTGCTCGGTCCCCATAGCCGGCCACTCGCACGATCACGCGGCGATCCGATCCGGCGCGCCGCTCGATGCGCAGCTCGTGACCTGAGATCGAGATGCTTCGTCCGGCCACGAGCAGCTCCGGATTGGGCGCCCTGACATGGAAGCTGCCGTCGAGTCCGTGGGGAGTGCCCACGATGCCGGCCCGCAGCCACCGCCGGCCGCGAGAACCGCCGGAGCGATCAGCCACCAGCCTCCCCTACCGACCGTCAATGGTCACTGCTTGGCGGATTCGATGCCCTGGGTGCGCAGCAGCTTGTGAACGGTGTCGGTCGGTCTCGCGCCGCGTGCGAGCCAGTCGCGGATGCGCTCTTCGTTGAGCACGATCGTCGAAGGGTCCGTCTGGGCGTTGTAGTGCCCGACGGTTTCGATCACACGCCCGTCACGCTTGGCGCGCTGATCGGCGACGACCACCCGCCAGACCGGGTTCTTGCGCCCGCCAATACGTGTCAAACGGAGTCTCACTGCCATCAGCGGACCGAGGTTAGCGCAACAGCGCCGCGAGGTCGGGCGTCTTACCCTGTGTGACCTGGCGCATGACCTTGCGCATCTGGTCGAACTGCTTGATGAGCTGCTTGACCGCCTGCACGTTGGTGCCCGAGCCGCGGGCGATCCGCAGCCGCCGGGAGCCCCTGATCAGCTCCGGATGACGGCGCTCCCGAACTGTCATCGAGAGGATGATCGCCTGGATCCGATCGAAGTCTCGCTCGTCGACCTTGACGCCGCGCAGCTCATTGCCGAGTCCGGGGATCATGCCCAGCAGCGATTGGAGCGGACCCAGGCGCCGGACTTGTTGCAGCTGGTCCAGGAAATCATCCAGCCCGAACTCCTGCTTGCGCAGCTTGCGCTCCAGATCGGCGGTCTGCTGATCGCCATAGGCAGCCTCCGCCTTCTCGATCAGCGTCATCACATCTCCCATCCCCAGGATCCGCTGCGCCATGCGGTCGGGATGGAAGCGCTCGAACTGGTCGAGCTTCTCACCGGTGGAGGCGAACAGGATCGGCTTGCCGGTGATCGCCTTCACCGACAGCGCCGCGCCGCCGCGCGCGTCGCCGTCGAGCTTGCTCATCACGACGCCGTCGAACTGGACCACCTCCGCGAACTGCTCCGCGACCCCAACCGCGTCCTGGCCGGTCATCGCGTCGACCACCAGCAGGATCTGGTGGGGCTTGACCGCCTTCTTGATCTGCGCGAGCTCCGCCATCAGCTTCTGGTCGATGTGCAGCCGCCCACTGGTGTCCACGATCAGCACGTCCTTGCCTTCCTTCTGGGCGCGATCCCGGGCCCAGGCGGCGATCTTGACCGGATCGCGGTCGGTGCCCTGCTCGTAGACCTCAGCGCCGGCCTGGGCTCCAACCTTGACGAGCTGGTCAACGGCGGCGGGCCGGTACACGTCGCACGCTGCGAGCGCCACCGACGAGCCGTGCTGCTCACGCAGGTAGCGCGCGAGCTTGGCGCTCGCCGTCGTCTTGCCCGAGCCCTGTAAGCCGGCCATCACGATCACTGTCGGCGGCCTCGATGAGAAGGACAGCTCCTGCGCGGCGCCGCCCATCAGCTCGGTCAGCTCGTCGCTGACGATCTTCACGACCTGCTGGCCCGGATTGAGCTTTCCGACCACGCCCGCACCCAGCGCGTGCTCCTTGACCGCGTTGGTAAAGCTCTTGACCACCTTGAAGTTGACGTCGGCCTCCAGCAGCGCGAGCCGGATCTCGCGCATCGC
>JALYUQ010000082.1 GCA_030853685.1 Actinomycetota bacterium
CGGGGCTTGGGGAACAACGGAACGAAAAGTCACGCTAAGGATCGGTCGCCGACCACGGCCGGCCGCCGCGGGACTCGGCTATGCGTCCTCTGCGTCGTCGGCGTCGGGGTCTCGCAGCGCGCGCAGCCCGCCGGCTAGCAGTGGCAGCAGGAACGAGTAGTGGCCGTGGACGTTGAGGTGGTGGCGCACGAACGGCGAGAGCCGCGCGACGTCTTCATCGAGGACGGCGTGGCCCTCGGTGCGTAGCTCGTCAAGGGCGGCGTTCATGTAGCGGGTGTTCCAGAGCACGACGCAGTTCAGGACGAGGCCGAGCGCGCCGAGCTGGTCTTCCATGCCCTTGTGGTAGCGCTGGTAGAGCTCGCCCTTCTTGCCGTGGAAGACGGTGCCGGCGAGGGCGTGGCGGCCTTCCTGGAGGTTGCGGATGCCTTTGATGTCGCGGCGGTAGGTCTCGTCGTCGATGTACGTGAGGATGTGCAGGCTCTTGAAGATCCGTCCGTAAGAGGCGATCGCTTCGCCGAGCGGGGTTGGGTTCCCGTCGAGCTGGAGCATCCGCACGACGTCATACGCACGGACCGCGCCGGTGTAGATCGAGCCGATCACTCGCAGGATGTCCGGCCAGTGACGGCGGATTTTCTCGAGGTCGATCCGCCCGCGGGCGGCGCTGTTCAGCGGGCCGTAGTCCGCGTTGCGGTCGATCCGCCACGATCGCTGGTCGGGAAGGTCCGCGAGCTCGGGGCGGTATTCCATGCCGAGCAGCCGGGCGAGGCCGAACACGAGGTCGCTGTAGGAGCCGGTATCCGCGACGATGATGTCGGGGCGCTGTCCGCCGTCCTGGCTGAACGCGACGTCGATCATGTGCAACGAGTCCCTGGCGGTGCCCGAGACCACCTTGCCGCTCAGGCCGGAGCCCTGGTCGTTGAGCATGTTCAGCCATGTCACGCCCCGCTTGGATCCGAAGTACTTGCGGTTCGGGCGCGCATAGATGCTTGGAACGGGGACGACGAACCGCATCCCGTCGATCCCGGCGACCAGGCCACGGCCCCACGCCTGCGCGAGCGCGATCCCGGTCTGCGCGGCGATCAGCGGCGCGTTCGCCGGGATGTAGGACTCGGTCCCCATGTAGTTCTGGTTGACGTGACTGATCCGGTCGCGCTCCAGTGCGCGGACGCCCTTCTTCACGATCGGGGCGAACCCGATGTTCAGAGCATGCGCGGTCAGGCACGCCGCGATCGTGACGCCCAAGTCATCCAGACGAGCCTGGCCGCCCGAGGCGGCGGTGAACGCCGCGACGAACCCCGGCTCCCACGACATCACCTCGAGGATCACCTCGGGAAGATCGACGCGCGGCAGCCGGGCGTTCACCTGCTGACGCAGCCAACTCAGGCTGGGTGGCTCATCTTTCGCCTGTAGCGACTCGACGTGCAGCCGGCCGTCGTCGTCGACGCTGACCGCAGTGTTGACCTCCAGCCGCCCAGCGACGTCGCGGTAGGCGGCGTCGAGGACCCGTGCGTGATCGCTCAGCAGGTCATCGGGGTCGCTCGGTAGCGAGAGGGCGGTGAGGACGGGACCCTTGGCGTTCGCCCACGCGTCGCCGTCAAGCAGCTGTGCCCGCGGGTCGCGCCACCGCGAGGATGCATCGGCGTAGATCTCGCGCCGCTTGAGATGGCGGTGGAACTGCGTCAGCACGCAGAACAGGTACGCGTTCTTCTCAACGGTCTCCGCCGGCGGACTGCCGAACACCAGGCGACGCCACGACCCATGGACAAGCGACTCATCGATATCGGCGGTGGTCAGCTCGCGGCGTCTGCGGAGCAGGTCGGGCATCTGCTGCATCGCTGCGAGCACCGGGGCGGCCTCGGCGCTCGCCCCGAAGTCGATCACCCCGGTCAGCGTCTCGAGGAACCCGCTGACCATCGCGATCCGTGTCGCCAGCAGCGCTCGGGCGGTCCCCTCACCATCGCCGTCCGCCGCCGGCACGATGTCGCTGATCACCGCCACCGCCGCGCGCAGCTCCGCTCTAGAGGCGACGGCCTCAATCAGCGCCCACAGATCATCCAGTCCGACTTCCTCGCCGTCGCCGGTGACGTCCAGCAGAACATCGACCACGGCCGCGAGCTTCGCGGACGCCCGCGCGAGCCGCGGATGCTGACGCACCTTCTCATCCTTGGACGCCCGCTCGGCCTTGCCGAGCAGCTCGGTGACCATCAACAGATCAAGCAGCTCCAAGCAATCGTCGATCGACCTGGCCTGCAAATACGCGACCGTCGCCACCAACGTCGCCACCCGCCGCGACCGCGGATGGCGACGCAACCTCGGCGCCGTGGCGGCCATCCCGTAGCGCGCCAGATCGACAAGCCGGCGGTGCGGCACGATCTCGTCGAGGTTCAGGGTTCCGAGGCCGATCTCTCCGATCTCCGCGACCCGGATCAGCGCCTTCTCAAGGTTCTTCCCCGACGGCCTCGCCGGCCCCTGGCGCCAGCGCTCAAACTCAGACAGACGAGCTCCGCCCGCGAGGTCCAACAGCCGCTCGAGCGACCGTGCCTGCCGCGCACTCGGCAGCCCCGACAGCGTGTCCCACGCGCGCTCGATCGCGTCGTCCCTGACCCGCGCCACCAGCCGGGCCAGCGTCGTGACGCCGGGCAACAGCACGCTCCGGTCAAACAGCCACCCGATCGCGTCGTCGAAGATCGCTCGCGGGCCGTCCCCGGTCGTCCACGCTCGTGCGTCTACCCACCGCTCAAGGTCCTCCTCAGCAGCAGCGAAGTCGCGCAGCCCGAACACGCGCTTGATCTCATCCGCATGCTCAAACCGAGTCGACCGCCGCTCCATATACCGCGACACGCATGACGGATCGGCGACCGCGAGCTGCCCGCCGAGATATTCCACCACGAGCGGCGGCACCTCCAGCGGATCGGGCAGGAACAGCCCTAGCGACCGGACCGTCGTCAGCTGCAGCGCGAAACCCAGCCGGTTATACGCTCCCCGCCGCCGGTCGACCAACACCCGATCCGCATCATCAAGGAAGAAGACCCGCTCAAGCTCGACCGCGAAGGCGCGCCGCCGAAGCGGCCATACGCGCCCGCCTCCACGTCGCTGAGGAACTCAACCGGCACCCCCGGACACGCTAAACCCGATCGGCTACCGCTGCCCAACCGCCGGACCGCGAGGCGACCGCCAACTCCTTAGCGTGAC
>JALYUQ010000111.1 GCA_030853685.1 Actinomycetota bacterium
GGTTCCCGATCCGCGCAACCGCTGGCGGATGGACCTCGTGAAGGGGCGCTGGCGGGAGTCCCCGGAGCCGATCCTCGAGGGCTGCCGGTGCTCGGCGTGCGCTCGGGGCTACTCGCGGGCCTACCTGCATCACCTGCTGCGCGCGCGCGAACTGACAGCGCTACGCCTGATCACGCTCCACAACCTCAGCTTTCTCGCGCGGCTGATGGAGGAGTTGCGCGCCGCCATCGACGCCGGGCGCCTGCCTGAGGTGGCGGCGGACCTGCTCGCGGGGCGGGGATGAGGGCACACACCCCCTAAGCCTGGGAGGGGCTTGTCCTTGGTGCCCCGCCTGGCGAGGCTCAGAGCACAATGCCCTTAGCTTACCGAGGGGGTGTGTCCTGTGGTCCCCGCTTCACGCGCACAGCCCTCGCCCCCACGGCTCAGCCCTCGCCACGCCACTTCAATGTAACCATCGCTTTCGCCGCCAGCGTGTAGGTGAGCGACTGTCCCCGCCACTGGACCGCGAAGCTGATCGCGCTGGAGGAGTTGTCGTAGGCCAGCAGCACCCTGCTGCCGTCGGGATTGAGGAAGGCCACGTCGTCCAGTCCGGAAGTGACCAGGTTGGCCCCGGGCCGCTTGTAGCGATAAGAGACGAAGTGGTTGGATTCGATCCTCAGGGCGCCAGGCCGGACGAAGGCGCTCGCCTGGCCGAGCTGGAAGTAGTTCAAGCCAAGACTGATCGCGCCGGTCCGTTCATCGACGCTCGCCAGGGCCGTACACGAGTGACAGCCGCCGTTGGGAGGCTGCACCGGTCCCCCGTGTGGGTCCAGCGCCAGGTTCCAAAGCGCGACGGTACCCGCCCAGTTGCGGACCGAGCCGATCACGGCCTCGGAGATCGGGAAGGGAATGATTCCCGGCGAGCATTCGTCCACTATCTCGTCCAGCCGGGGGGCCTCTCGGTGCATCTCGCTCATCTGCGCCGGGGTGCCGAAGTAGCAGTGCCATGCGATTCCGTTGAGCGTTCTCGCCGCCGCGCCTGAGGCCAGCGCCTTGGCATAGGCGGTTCCGCGGGGTCCCCAGCCATAGTCGTTTCCGTAGATCTCGGGGTGCAGCCGCGCCGCACCGAGCGCCGGTTCGAGGTCGTGCGCGAGCCATTTCGCCTCGCTTGACTCTGGCAGCTCGAGCCCCGGATACGTGGTCGGATTCGTCGGCTCGTTCTGCGGCGTGATAGCGGCGATCGGTACCCCCGCCCGAGCGTAAGCCTGAACGAACTTGACGATGTATTGCGCCCATGGCCGTGCAGCGGAGGGCGCCAGCTTGCCGCGGTGCCTGACGTTGTCGAGCGAGTCGTTGGTCTTCATCCAGGCGGGTGGGCTCCACGGGGTTGCGAGGATCTGGATCCCGTGATCGATCGCCAGGGCCTGGTGCAGGGCGGGGAGGACGTAGGACTCGTCGTGCGCAATCGAGAAGTGCGAAAGCGTACGGTCTGATCGCCCGCGCGGGAGGTCATCGTAGGTGTAAGGCTTCCCGTCGTGGGTGAAGTCCGAGGCTCCGATCGGCACCCGGAGGAAGCCGAGATCGATCCCGCCGGCACCGAACAGCGCGCCAAACAGCGCTGCACGGGTGGCTGGGTAGCGTCCGAGCTCGCGATCGAGCAGCCAGGCCGAGGTGTCGGTCATCGCCGCGCCGAAGCCACCGATGCGCTGGTATCGAATCCGGTCGTTGACTCCGATCACACGCGCGCCGCGCGCGGGTGAAGTCGCGGTGAATTGAAGCTCGGGCAGCCGCGTCAGGCGCTGGCTGAGATCGGCACTCGTCTGCACGACCTCAACATCGGTCTGGGCCTCGGCTCGGGCGCCCGCACTACGAGTACCGCGAGCAATGGACACCGAAAGAGCGAGCGAGACGAGGAGACAGGCGGCGATCGACGCCGCCGTCCACCGAGCGGGCAGGCCCCTCACGGTGGGGGTCCCCACGGCAGGCCCCTCACGGTGGGGGTCCCCACGGCTGGCCGCTCACTTGGTGTACTGCTTGATCAGGCCTTGGAGTTGCTGGATCGCCGTCTGGGCGTCGTGCGCCACGACGCTACGGAAGTGAACGACGACGGTGTGGGCGGTGTTGGTCACAAGCGTCACCGCGATCACGACGGCAACGGCGAGCACCACCGCCAGCGCCAGCAACGCGAACAGCCGCCTGAGGGCTCGCCCGGCGACGCCACGTCGCTCGGGCTCGGCGCTGCGCTGCGCG
Organism: Actinomycetota bacterium; assembly: GCA_030853685.1. Classification (GTDB taxonomy): domain Bacteria; phylum Actinomycetota; class Thermoleophilia; order Solirubrobacterales; family Solirubrobacteraceae; genus Palsa-465. Next base: position 2,230 of record JALYUQ010000111.1, read on the forward strand.
CGAGGACGGGGCTCGCGACGGGGCTCGAGCTGGCGCGGCG
>JALYUQ010000186.1 GCA_030853685.1 Actinomycetota bacterium
ACATCAAACTGAATCGCGGGCTCAAAGCACCAAGAAGAATTCGACGTCAGCGAACGACGCCCGAATCATCCACCATTTTCACCGGACCCGGGAGGCCGGCGAAGCCGGCCAAGAAAACTGATAGGAAGTCTCGATCGTGGTGCTCATACGTGTCGCGGGACGACACTGCCCAGGTCGGACCCACACTGATCTCCCCAAGCGCCACCAATTTACTTGCGAATTGGACCACGAAGACGAGCGACGAGTGGGGTCCGATGGCGCCGGCCTCAGTGCTCAGCGGACCGGATCAGACTGCATGATTGAGGCAAGCGCCGGCCGCTCGAGGATCGTCACCTCGCGCACCTCGACAGCCACTTCGTTCGGTCGTGGGGGCAGTGCGATCCGGCCGGGTGGGGGGGCTGGGGCGAGGCCGCTGTCCTGCAGGCGAGCCGCTGCGGCGACGATCACCGCATAGGACATCGCGCTGAGATCGCGCAGCGACTGGTGGCGGTTCTGGCGCTTGCCGAGCTCAACCTGGGCAATGGCGTCCATCCCCGCGACGCTGGCGGCGTCGATCAGGTTGGCGATCTCCACGCCGTAACCGGCGGGGAACCGCAGGCCGCGCAGCAGGCCGGCGCGCGCGGCCAGCTCGCCGGCCAGCGGTTGATCGAAGCCGGCCAGGTGCGGCGCATAGAGGTTCAGCAGTGGACGCGCCACCAGCTCCGTCACCCGTCCGCCTTCGCCGGGGAGCACGCCGCCCGCTACGGCGAGCGGGCGCAGGAACGCGCCCTTCACGAACTGGATCTCCGGGTGGGCAAGGAGCGGCCCGAGCAGGCCCACGACGAAGCTCGGTCTGAAATCGCTCGTATCGGCGTCCAGGAAAACGATGATCTCCCCGCGCGCGACGCTCAGCGCACGCCACATCGCGTCTCCCTTCCCACGCGCGGGTCCGTGCTCGACCAGCAGCTCGTCCTCCTGCAGCACGGTTGCCCCGCCCAGCGCAGCGACCGATGCTGTGCCGTCGTGCGAAGCGGCGTCGATCACGAGGATCTCGTCGACGAGCCCGAGCTCACGCAGCGGGGTCACCGCGTCGACGATCGGGCCGATCGTGCCGGCCACCTCGCGCGCCGGCAGGATCACGCTGATGCTCCCGGTCTTTCGCTCCAGCAGCGCCTCTGCGCTGAACTGCCCGGCGTGGAAGGTGCGCCGTGCGCGCCAGTCGGCGAGCGCGAGGTCACCGGAGAGCCCTCGGACCCCGTGCCCGTTGGTCCGAGCCGAAGTCGTGACCTGCACCCGGTTGCTGCGCAGGATCGGAATGCCGCTGTCCCGGAGCGCTCGTTCCAAGGCCTCGTCCTCCGCTGCCTCGCCGGTCGGAAGACCGCCCAGCGCACGATACACCCGGGCGGTCAGCGCTAGCGACGCGCCGCTGAACTGGTGGTGCTCGCCGGTCGCGTCCCGCTCGCGGGTCGTGCCCCAGCCGTCGATCGCGCCCCGGCCGTCGATCGCCCCCCGGCCGTCACCCGCGTCCAGCTCGCGCACCCGGGAAAGGCGCAGCTCGGCTTGTGCGCGGCGGGCCTCTAGCACGGCGGGCGGGAATGCCTGTGCCTCTTGAGGATCGAGCTCGATCCGGCCTCCGATCGCGAGCGCACCCTCGCTCGCGAGCGCGAGCTGCGCCGCGAGCCAATCCGGGGCGACCCGTGAGTCCGCGTCGGTGCTGGCGATCAGCCCGTCCGGAGCACCGCATTTGAGCAACCGCTCACAGGCAAGGTCCATCCCCAGCCGCCGCGCATGCCCGGCGCCCGAGCCGCCCGACTGAAGGACGAGCAGCGCAAGCTGCGGGGTGGCTGCCGCGGCTCTCAGCGCTCTCTCGTGGGTGGCGTCGCGGCAGTGGTCGAGGACGAGGATCACCTCGAAGGCGCCGGGCTCCACGCCGCCCTGGCCGGCCAGGGCGCGCAGGCAGTCGCCGATCCGCTGCTGCTCGTCGCGGGCAGGCACCACGACGATCGCCCGCAGGCGCGCGCCGGGCAGGCGCACGAC
>JALYUQ010000189.1 GCA_030853685.1 Actinomycetota bacterium
ACGCGAGCGCCCCCAGCACCTTCAACTGCTGCGCGGTGATGGCGGCCGGTGCGTCAGCATGCGGGGCATCGGCTGTCCGCGCTTGCACGGAGCTCGCAGCCCGGACATGTACGAGGCCACCCAGCGCAAGCAAACCCACAGCCGCGCCTGTTCGCGACAAGAACTGCCTGCGACTCCATGCGTGCGACCACACATCATACGCGTCCTCACTCGGGCTGCAAAGATGGTATTCCTCGAGTGAGAAGCGGTGGACCTCGGAGATGTCAATCGCGACCGTCACACTCAAATCATAAAGACTTCCTGACGAGCGGCTCGGCGTGGCTGGCAAGGACGCAGGCCGCGTGGCGTGCGCGCGCGCAGGACACAGCCGGGCGCGTCGAGACACCTTCAGGGTGACGCACGGGCCTCGCCGGCGCGCAGCAAGCGCTCGCGCAACTCCCGCTCCAGCTCAACGGGGGGATCAAAGCTCGAGCTGTCAGGCAGATCGTCGATGCAGCGCAGGCCGAACAGGCGCAGGAACAGCTCGCTGGTGCGGTACAGGACAGCACCAAACTGCGAGCGGCCCGCTTCCTCGATCATCCCCCGCTCGAGCAGGGTGGCGGCGGCAGATTCGGCGCCGACGCCGCGGATGCGCCCGATCTCAGGGCGCGAGACAGGCTGCAGATAGGCGACGATGGCGAGCGTCTCCGCCTGGGCGGGCGTCAGCGGCGGCGTTCGCGGGCGAGCCAGCAGCCGCCTAGCCGCGGGCTCGGCATCGAGGTGCGTGGACAGAGTGAAGCCTGCGCCCAGCTCGCGGAGCACCAGTCCGCGGCGCTCAGACTCGTAGTGCTCTCGCAGTCGCTCCAGGGCGCTCACGACATCGTGCAGCTCGGCCTCCGTGGCCTGGGCGAGCGCCGCTGCGGCGACAGGCTCGGCAGAGAGGAAGAGCAGCGCCTCGATCGTGGCCTCGAGCTCCCGGGTCATGCCGAGAGCTGCGCCGCGCCTGCGGGCGCGGGCGCAAGTGCATCGATCGTGATCTCGCCGAAGGGCTCCCCCTGGGTCCAGGTGAGCTCGCCCTGCTTGTATAGCTCCAGCACCGCGAACAGCGTGACCGCGATCGTTACCCGGTCCGCACGCAGCACCGCCTGCTCGAACTTGAAGCTCCCTGCGCGCAAGAGCAGGCGCAGGTGCGCCAGGCGCTCGGCGACGCTCACCCTCGGCACCGCAATGTGACGCACGTCGACCGGCTCGGGCATTCTCAGCAGGCCGGCGAGCGCGCCGGCCAGCTTCGATGGGGAGTACACCGCGTGCGCGTGCTGCATGGGGGCCCGCTGCAGCGATCGGGGCAGGGGCGCGGACCGGAAGCGGTAGCCCTCCTGCGCCTCGAGTCGCCCGAGCAGGTCGCCTGCCACGGCGCGGTAGCGGTGGGCATCGAGCAGGCGAGCCAGCAGCTCGTCGGCGGCCTCGCCCGGGTCGAGCTCGATCGCCTCCTGCTCCTCGCCGGGCAGCATCAAGCGGGACTTCAGCTCCAGCAACGAGGCGATCAGCACCAGGAACTCGGTCGCCGCCTCGAGCTCGACCTCGACGCCTTCGCTTCCACCACGGCGCTCGAGGTGATCGATGTAGGCGATCACGATCTCGGCCAGGTCGACCTCGAGCAGATCGATCTCTTCACGGAGGATCAGCGTCAGCAGCAGATCGAAGGGCCCCGCGAAGACGTCGAGGTCGAGCTCGAGGTCCATCACGCGCACGGTGTCAGGCTACCGGGCGTGGCGGACCGGCTCAGCGCCGCGGGCCTCAGCGCCCGGCACCCAGACCGGACCGACGCCCATCGCCCGGCGCACGTCGAGCAGGGTGGCTGCGGCGAGCGTGCGCGCCTTACGGGTACCAGCGGCAAGGATCTGCTCGAGCACCTGCTCGTCGGCGCGGAGCCCCTCAAAACGCTCTCGCGCCGGGGCCAGGTAGGCGACGACGGCTTCTGCCACGGCCGTCTTGAAGACACCGTAGCCGGCGCCATCGAATTCTCGCTCTACATCCTCCGGCGTGGCACCTCGCACCGCGGCCATGATCTCGATCAGGTTCGAGATCCCCGCCTTCTCCGGCGAGCGCACGACATCGGTGCCCGAGTCGGTGACCGCGGCGCGGAGCTTCTTGATCACCGCGGCGGGCTCGTCGAGCACGTACACGGTTCCCTGGGGACTGCCTGCGGTCGTGGACATCTTGCGCTCGGGGAGCTGCAGATCCATGATCCTCGCACCGACCTGGGGGAATCGTCCCTCGGGCACCACCAGCATGTCCCCGAAGCGGGCGTTGAAGCGCTGCGCGATATCACGCATCAGCTCGACGTGCTGGCGCTGGTCATCGCCCACCGGAACCTCCTGAGCGCGGTAGGCGAGCACGTCGGCGGCCATCAGCACCGGATAGAAGAAGAGCCCGGCGGACACTAGGTCGCGCTGTGCGCCGGACTTCTCCTTGAACTGGGTCATCCGGTTCAGATCGCCGAACGCGGTCACGCTGGAGAGCAGCCAGCACAGCTCGGCGTGCTCGGGCACGTCGCTCTGGCGAAAGAAGATGCACCGATCGGGATCGAGGCCCGCCGCGAGCAGCGTCGCCGCGGTGTCGTAGACCGACGCGCGCAGCGACGCGGGCTCGTAGGGGACGGTCGTCGCGTGGAGGTCGACGATGCAGTAGATCCCCTCGCCGCGATCCTGTCCCTCCACATACTGCTTGATCGCCCCGATGTAGTTGCCGAGGTGCTTGCGCCCGGTCGGCTGGATGCCCGAGAAGATCCGCACGGCGCTCTGCGCAGCCTACTTCACGAGCGCGCGGCCGGTCCCGGCGTCCGCCCGTCCAGGCAGCGGTCCGGCGCGGGTGCCCCGGCGCGGGTCCCGGCCACGCGGACCGGGCCGTGGCGCACGAC
>JALYUQ010000207.1 GCA_030853685.1 Actinomycetota bacterium
CAAGCCCGGAGGCCCACTGACGGCGCTACATGCGCCACGAGGCATGGGGCAGCGGTTACTGGTGTCGACTGCGGGGCCGGGGCCGTACTTCTACCGGCGTTACCCCACCGGCCCGGTGGGCGCGTCCTAATCTGATGACCGCGCGAGGGTTTTAGCCCTCTCGTTTCGCGCGACCTCAATAGAGCGACGGGAAGGTTTTGCACACCATGACCCTGAGGCGAGTGGACTTGGCGGCGCGCAGGCGAGGGGAGTCTGATCGCGGGTCGCGGGGACTCTCGCAGGCGGTCGATGCGAAGCGACGCCTGAACGGCCGGCAAGCGGATAGCACCCCGACCGAAGCAGACCCGCTCGGCCCGAGCGATCCCCGCTACTCGTGCCTGACGCGATCGTCCGACGAGATGGGGTGGCAATGCCGCATTTCAAATGTTTGGCGTGCAAGACGCCTTCGCAGCGCGGAACGCCAAGCCGATCCGATTGGGATGCCCCGTCTGCGGGTCGCTCTTGGGGCCAGTCGGCGACTCGGGTGAAATCGTCGGATATCGCGTTGATCGAGACACGCGGCGGCACGTCGCACCGCGTCGCGTCGCGCGCGGGGCGCCTGATCGCCGGGCGCGTCGGCGAGATCATCGCTCGACGCGAGCCGGCTGGCGCGCGATGAAATGGGTCGACGCCGAGACACGAAGACCACGACGGCAGCGGCGAGCGCGGCGCCCGCGCGAGCATCACGATCGACGTGTTCCGGGTCGGCAAGCCGCGCACCGACGCGAGCCCGTTGAGCGACGCGGGCTGAACGCGAACGCGACCAGATGTCAGTAGCGGAGCTTCAGGAGCTCGAACAGGTCAGCGGCCTGATCGCACGCGGCCAGCAGCTCGGCGTGCTCACATACGCTGAGATCGCGACCGCCACGGGCGAGCTCGGCCTCGACGAGGTCGACGTGGAGGAGCTGCATGGCCTGTTCGAGCGCTCTGAAATCGAGCTGGTCGAGGAAATCGACCCAGCCACTGCGGCGAGCCTGAGCATCGAGCGCGCGCCCGAGAAGCGCACCCGCCGCAAGGCGAAGACCGCGCTGGACCTGAAGCCGGACATGACGACCGACTCGCTGCAGCTGTTCCTGAAGGACATCGGCAAGGCGCGACTGCTCACCGCCCAGGAGGAGGTGTATCTCGCCAAGCGGATTGAGCGCGGCGACATCGACGCGAAGCAGAAGATGGTCGAGTCAAACCTGCGTCTGGTCGTCTCGATCGCCAAGAACTACCGTAACCAGGGGCTGCCGTTCCTCGACCTGATCCAGGAAGGCACCATCGGTCTGGTCCGCGCGGCGGAGAAGTTCGACTACCGCAGGGGCTTTAAGTTCTCGACTTACGCCACGTGGTGGATCCGCCAGGCGATCGCTCGCTCGCTGGCTGACAAGGCGCGGACGATCCGGATCCCCGTTCACATCGTCGAGAAGCTCAACAAGATCGGCCGGGCTGAGCGCAAGCTGGTGACCGAGCTCGGACGCGAGCCGACCGCTGAGGAGATCGCCGAGGTGACCGGCATCGAGCCCGACGAAGTGGAGTCGATCAAGCGCTCCGCACAGGCTCCGGTTTCGCTGGAGAAGCCCGTCGGCGACGAGGGGGAGTCCGAGTTCGGCCAGCTCATCGCCGACGAGCGTGCTGAGTCGCCGTACGAGCGGGCCGTGGAGATCCTCACCAACGAAGCCCTGCGAGACGCGCTCGAGAACCTCTCCTACCGCGAGCGGCGCGTGCTCGAGCTGCGCTACGGCCTCGGTGATGAGCGCCCGCGCACCCTCGACGAGATCGGGCGCACGTTCAACGTCACCCGCGAGCGGATCCGCCAGATCGAAAACCAGTCGCTCGAGAAGCTCCAGAACCTCCGCGAAGCGCAGCAGCTGCGCGACGACGCCGAGCTGCCTTCAGGCCTCGCGCACAGGCTCGGGCACCGAACCTAGACGCCCGTCGAGGTGATCCTGGATCTCGAGGCTGGGCAACAGTTGCTGGCCATCGACGAACACATCGCCGTCATCTGCCGCCAGGAGCCCGCAGATCATCGAGATCGTCGTCGTCTTACCAGCCCCGTTGGGGCCCAGCAGCCCGTACGTCTCGCCCGCACGCACGACGAAACCCACGTCGCTCACCGCCGCGACATCGCCGAAGCGCTTCCGCAGGCCACGACATTCGAGCACCACAGGCGAGCCGTCGCGCATGCCGCTGCTGTGCGCCCGGTCCGAGCCGACCGGGTGCATCACGCGCCGGTCGGTCGGGTCCACGGGTCGTAGCCTACGCGCCAATCGACCGCTCCCTCAAAACCGGTCGGTGCTCGCGATGTCAGATTCGTGCGCAGCCCGGTTAGCAACCGCGGACCTCGGCCCTCGGTCAGGATCTCCGCCGGTCGACGGCGAGACCTCGACGCCGAGGTCGACGCCGTCGTCCTCGGCGTCGAGTCGGTGACTCTCACTGCGGGGCGCCCGCGGCGAGGTGGCGCACGTCAGCGCCGCAGTCCCGGGTCATCTGGCCCTCTCCCTTCGCTACGGTCACGTTTTGCAACCTTATCGTGACTCTATGCTCCGGCTCGGACAAGAACGCGCGCGCTACCGTCCGCCCCGGTGCCCGTCAAACCAGTCCACGATCAGACCCAGCAGCCCGTAGGGAGTCGTGGCTTTGGCTCTGGCTGGTGGGCAAACAGAAGTACGCGCATCCTGCGCTGCGGTGGGCGGCGTGGCCAACGGTTCGGCTCGCCATGCTGCTCCTGCTCGTTTTCGTACTTGTCGGTGGTGAGGCTCACAAGGTGCTTCGGATCGCGGTCCTCGTGTTGCTCGGCTCATCGATACTGGCCGAGGTCGTGAAACGAGGTCGTGCTGCGATCTCGCCGCCGTCGCGCAAACGCACGTCGATGACGTAGCCACGACCGGGCTGGCCGGCCTTCGAGTCACGTTTTTGGGGCGACATCAACACCAATGTCGAGACTTATGGCCAAGACGCGGGTCAGCACCCGGCGGGCTCGGGCTGTCAGTAGACGAGCCCGCCTCGGGATAAGGCGAGAATCGCCCGGACGAAGGTCACGTTGCGAGGCGCCGCCACGTGGGCGTTGGTTCGATGCGGCCACGCATGCAGAGCTGACACCGATTCGTTGCACAGGCGACGCGATGCGGTCTTGTTCTGGCACACGATCGCCGTCAAGCTTGGCGCATGTCCGAACTGTCGCGTATCACGCCCTGCGCCGCCGCCCTGACCAAGACCATCACCCGCACTGCGCCGCCACCCTGACCAAGACCCTCACCCGCCCTGCGCGGCCGGCTTGATCGGGGACCACTCACCCGTCCTGCGCGGTGGGCCTGATCAGGATCTCGTTGATGTCCACGTGCGGGGGCTGGGAAACGGCGAACATCACCGCGCGGGCAATGTCGTCGGCCTGCAACCTGCCGGCGGAGTCGGGATCGTCGAAGAACGGCGTGTCGACCATCCCCGGCTCGACCACCGTAACGCGCACGCCGGTTTCGTTCAGCTCCTGGCGCGCGGACTCGCCCATCGCGGTCACCGCCCATTTGGTCGCGGAGTAAAGCGACCCCTCCAGCGCCCGCCGGCCGGCGACCGATCCGGTCAGCAGCAGGTGACCGCGAGACTCCTCGAGCGCCGGCATCGTCGCCCGGATCGTCAGGGCTGCGCCGTAGACATTGGTCAAGACCATCGCGCGCCAGTGCTCGGGGGTCTCCTTTAGGAAGCCCCGTGCGGCGCCGAAGCCGGCGTTTGCAAAGGCGACGTCGAGGCGGCCAAAGTGCTCCAGCGCTCTGTCGATCATCGCGCGCTGCTGCTCCCACTCGGTCACGTCGCAGGGCACCGCCAGCGCGCGCTCCTCGCCGCCGAGCTCAGCCGCCAATTCCTTCAGGCGGTCCGCCGAGCGCGCCGCGAGCACGAGGCGATAGCCGGCAGCCGCGGCTTGGTGGGCTGTCGCCGCGCCGATGCCGCTCGAAGCGCCGGTAATCAGAAACACGGGGTCGCTCACGCTTGGCCTCCGCTCGCCATCCGGACGAGCCTACCGGAAGCCGCGTGAGCGCTCCGGCTGACAGGATTCTGTCGCATGCAGGATCGCGCGCGCATTCACGTCCAGGCCGGTGGTGGCGGCGACGGGTGCCTGAGCTTTCGCCGCGAGGCGCACGTGCCCAAGGGCGGACCGGACGGTGGGGACGGAGGCCGGGGAGGCGACGTGGTACTCGTTTGCGAGGACTCGCTGCGTGATCTGGAGAGCTTCCGGCGCCGCTCTCACTTCAAGGCCCACCGCGGCGGGCACGGGCAGGGCTCGCTCCGGCACGGTGCCGGCGGCGAGACGCTCCAGATTGCGGTCCCTCCCGGGACCGAGGTCTTGGTCGACGGGGATGGGTCCCGTCACGATCTGCTGGCACCCGGCCAGCGCGCTCTCGTGGCGCGCGGGGGGTCGGGAGGCCGCGGGAACAAGCGCTTCGCTGGGCCCACCCATCAAACGCCCCGCTTCGCCGAGCGGGGGCTTCCGGGCGAGGAGGGGTGGGTTACCCTGCAGCTCAAGCTGCTCGCCGACGTAGGGCTCGTCGGGCTGCCGAATGCCGGCAAGTCTTCGCTGCTCTCGCGGCTGACCCGTGCGCACCCGAAGGTCGCCGCCTATCCGTTCACCACGCTCGAGCCGGCGCTCGGCACGCTCCAGTCCGAAGACCGCCAGCTTGTGATCGCCGACATACCCGGCCTGATCGAAGGGGCCAGCGCGGGGGCGGGGCTCGGACACGACTTTCTGGCCCACGTCGAGCGCACTCGGCTGCTCGTCCACGTGCTCGATCTCCGCCCGCTTGACGAGTCCGATCCGCTCGCAAACCACGCGACTGTCGAGCGTGAGCTCGCGCTGCACGATCCCCGTCTGGCTGCGCTGCCCCGTGTGCTCGCGCTTTCCAAAGTGGACCTCGTCGACAGCGAGAACGCCGCAGGCGTGGCAAAGCAGTGGGCGCAGCGCCTGGGCCCAGGCATCCCGGTGATCCTGACCTCCGCGGTCACCCGTGAAGGACTGAAACCGCTGAGTACCGAGCTGCTGCGCCGGATCCCGCTGGAGGCAAACGAAGGCCTCCCGTCTACAACTGGGGGAGTGGGATCGGATTGGTTGGTCGCGGCAAGGGGGAAGGCCTCCCCGCCTCTCGGGCCACGCTGGCGTCCCGGCCCCGGCCCCGGCCCCGGCCCCGGCCCCGGCCCCGGCCCCGGTCTCGGCTCTCCGCTCGCCGAGCACCGCGTCTTCCGCCCCGCGGCGCAGCGTACCTTCAACGTGCAGCGGGTCGGTGATCGCGCCTACGTGGTGAGCGGGGCCGGCGTCGAGCGCCTACTCGCGCGCTACGACCTCGATAACGACGAAGCGCTCGCGCACCTGGAGCGGCGCCTGCGCGGGATCGGGGTGGTTCGGGCGCTCCAGGCGGCCGGGTTCAACGCCGGTGACGAGGTGCAGATCGCCGGGGTCGCGTTCGACCTGGACCCGGAGGCATAGCCGCTGAGTGCCCCGCCGGTTCTCGGGCGCGGACAGCCACTCCACCCAAACATGCTGGCGCTCGCGGCTCGCAAACATGGTTCAGCCCAAGTCTTTTTTCCATTAGGGCAGTTGACTAATCTTTTGGCACGCGATAACTTTGAGCTGTGCCGGTCCAAGAGATGCGTTCGCCGGCGATCGAGGACTACTCGAAGGCGATCTTCTCCTTGCAGTCCCGTAGCGACGAGCCGGTTTCAACCAACGCGCTGGCGGGGCGGCTGGGCATTACGCCGGGCTCGGTTTCGGCGATGCTGGGCAAACTCGATCACCTGGGCCTTACGACGCATGTCCCCTACCGGGGCGTGCGCCTCACCGACGATGGGCGGCGCCTCGCGCTGGAGGTGATTCGTCATCACCGGCTGCTGGAGAGCTTCTTGGCCGACTTGCTCGGGATGCCGTGGGATCGCGTTCACGCGGAGGCCGAGGTCCTCGAGCACGTGCTCTCCGAGGACCTCGAAAGCTTGATCGCGGCGAAGCTTGGCAACCCCGCGGTGGACCCCCATGGCGACCCGATCCCCAGCGCCGACCTCGAGCTCCAAGAGCCCTCGACGCGCAGCCTCGAGGGTCTGGAGCCCGGTGAGGAGGGGGTCTTCGTGCGCGTCTCCGATTCCGATCCCGAGATGCTGCGCTACCTCGCCGGCTGCGGGATCGCGCCGGGGGACCGCTTCGCGGTCCGCGAGCGCCAGCCGTTCGGCGGCCCGCTGTACGTGGTCTTCGGAGAGCGCGAGCACGCGATCGGAGGCCAGCTTGCCGGCGCGATGCGCGTCGAAGTCGACCAGGCACCCCGGACAGAAATGCCGAGCCGCCACCCCAAGCGAGCAGGTCGATGCCCGTAACTGAATCGCCGGTCGCGCCCGATGTGACCGCCGAGGACGCTGCGCGGTCTCAGGATCGCCGTCGCGTCCATCACGCTCGCAAGCACCTCAGGCGACGGCATGTGCTGTGGCTGCTGGTGGGCCCCGGGATCCTCGCGATGCTCGGGGAGAATGACGGGCCGAGCATGATCGCCTATGCCTCCGACGGGGCGCAGTACGGGCTGGGGTTCTTCGTGCCCTTCATCCCGATCCTGTTCGTGATGGCCTACGTCTGCCAGGAGATGTGCATGCGCGTCGGCGCTGTCACCCACCGTGGCTATGGCGAGCTCGTCCTGCAGCGCCTCGGAAGAGCCTGGGGCTGGTTCGGCGCCGGCGATCTTGCCCTCACCAACCTAGTCACGCTCGTCGGCGAGTTCGTCTCGATCCGTGTCGGGCTGGCCTACTTCCACCTCGGCTCCGGCGTGGCCGTGGCGCTCGGAATGGTGCTTGTCCTGTTCACGCTCAGCGGTGGGCGCTACTGGCGCTGGGAGCGGATCGTGCTCGGCATGGCCCTCTTCAACGGCCTCTTCCTGGTCGCGGGGATTTTGGTCAAGCCCCACGTGGGAGCTATAGCGCGCTCGTTTGACTTCATGCCCTTTCCCGGCGGGAGCTTCAACACACTGCTGCTCCTCCTGGCCTCCACGATCGGTGCCACAGTCACGCCGTGGATGATCTTCTTCCAGCAGAGCGCCTGCGCCGACAAGGGCATGACACCCAGCGACATCAAGCACGGGCGCTATGACACGGCGCTCGGCGCGGTTCTCGCGGCGATCTTCGGGATCGGGGCGCTGACTGCCGGGGCGGCGCTGCTCACCCACAACGGATCGGGCATCCAGGGCTTCGCGGGCGCCGGGTTCCCCGCAGCCCTGAAGCACGTCGCGGGCGCGGGCGCGGGCGCCGTGTTCGCGCTGGGACTGATCGAGGCCGGAGCGGTGGCGATTCTCACGATCTCTGCCAGCACCGCCTACGCCGCCGGAGAATGCATCGGGGTCTCCCACAGCTTCAACGCCTCCCCACGCAAGGCCGTGGTCTTCTATGTGGCGAACATCGGGGTCGCGCTGATCGCTGCGGCGGTGATCCTGATTCCGGGCGCGCCGCTGCTCTCGATCGCGCTCAACGCCAACGTTCTCGCGACCGTGCTGCTCCCCGTCAGCCTGGTCCTGATGGTCATGCTCGCCAACGACAAGGGGTTGATGGGCCCGTGGGCGAACAAGCGCTCAACCAACGCGGTCGGAATCATGGTGATCGTGTTCGTCGGGCTGTGCGGAGCCGCCTACGGCATCGACTCCTTCCTCCAGACTGTCCATCTCGTCGGCTCGTGAAGAAGGCACCCACCATGGCCAGCGCGCACCAGGGCCCCGCCATCCGGGAGCAGGACCTGCCAGTGCACCAGGCCGCCGGCATCCAGGAGCAGGACCTGCAGTCCCACGAACGCCTCGAGGACGAGCTGATCATGCACCTGGAGCGTGACCAGTTCGTTGCCGAGACCTCACGCCCCGTACCGCTGGCCGTGCTCAGCGCACGGACCAGAGCCGCGTTGTGGGCGCTGAGGATATTCGTCATCGTGGTGAGCGCGATGGTCATCTACGTCTTTATCAAGCAGCTCCACTGACCGCTTGCCTCTGGCCCGGGGCGATCTGGGGGCGGGCCCGCAGGCCCGCCCCATAAGCTCCCTCGCCGATGGACTGCCTGGTGGTCAAGCTTGGTTCGAGCGTCGTCGCCGGCGAGCGGGGCGGGGTGCGCCCTGACGTGCTGGGGCGAATCTGCGACGAGCTCAGCGAGCTGCACCGCGCCGGCACGCCGCTTGTGATCGTGACGAGTGGCGCGATCGCGACTGGGATGGGGGTGATGGCGATGAGCCTGCGCCCCCGTGCGATGGACGAGCTGCAGGCAGCCAGCGCGGTCGGACAGGGAAAGCTCTACCAGGTCTACGACGAAATGCTGCGCGCCCGGCGCGTTCGCAGCGCCCAGGTGCTGCTGACGTTCTTTGACATGAGCGCGCGGACGCACTACCTCAACGCTCGTCAGACGTTGCGCAAGCTGCTCGAGTGGCGCGTCGTGCCGGTGATCAACGAGAACGATACGACTACAACCGACGAGATCTCCTTTGGGGACAACGACTTCCTCGCTGCCCAGGTCGCAATCCTGCTGGGGGCCGGGCGGCTGGTGCTGCTGACCGACGTCGATGGCGTCTTCGCCGCCGATCCTCGCACTGATCCGGGGGCGCGGCTGATCGCCGAGGTGGATGACTTCGCTGCACTCGCGGAGCTTCAGATCGGTCACGCAACTTCTTCCATCGGCTCGGGTGGGATGCGCTCGAAGGTGGTAGCGGCAGAGATGGCTACCGCAGCCGGCATCCCGGTGGTGATCGCCAATGGCCTGGTGGCGGGAAGGATCATCGCGGCCGCCGGCGCGGAGCCGGTGGGAACGCGATTTGCAGCGCGGACGGGTGGCTACTCGAGCTTCAAGCTGTGGCTCAAGTACGCCAAGCCCTCTCGAGGAAGTGTGCTGGTCGACGCGGGGGCGGCCCGTGCCCTGCGCGAGGGGGGCACGAGCCTGCTGCCGGTGGGGATCGTGGACGTCGTGGGGAACTTCGGCGCCGGGGACGCCGTCGAGGTGGTGCACGAGGGCGCAGCGATCGGCAAAGGAATCTGCAACTACTCCGCGGACGAGTTGCGTCAAGTGCGCGGGCTCAAGTCGGCCGGGGTGCGCGCGCTCGCTCCACGCGCGAGCGAGGAGGCCGTCCACCGGGATTACTTCGTGCTCGCGTAACCTGTAGGGGCAGATGGCGAGCATGGCGAGCATCCCCACCGCGACCTTCGCCGCCGCGACCCCCGTTGCCCAGACGTGCGCTGCGGCCAAGCGCGCGTCGCGCACGCTCGCGCTGCTGAGCTCCTCTGTCAAGGACGTCGCCCTGGAGGCGATCGCCGATGCGGTGATCGACGCCACCGAGGAGATACTCGATGCCAATGCGCGTGACCTCGAGCGTGGCCGGGAGGCTGGCCTCGCAGATGCGCTGCTCGACCGCATGGCCCTCGACGAGCGACGCCTAATGGACATGGCCACGGGCGTGCGCAAGATCGCTTCGCTCTCCGATCCGGTCGATGAAGTTATCGACGGCTCCCGGCTACCCAACGGACTCGAGGTTCGTCGCGTGCGCGTCCCGTTCGGCGTGGTGGCGGTCGTATACGAGGCTCGCCCCAACGTCACTATCGATGCCGCCGCGCTGTGCCTGAAGTCGGGCAACGCGATTGTGCTTCGTGGCTCTAGCTCGGCTGCTGCCTCGAGCGCCGTCCTGGCGGGCGTGGCGGCGCGGGCGGCCACCGACGCCGGCCTACCCGAGGCGGCGATCTCGCTCCTGCGCGGCGGCGGACGCGAAGAGCTGGCAGAGCTCGCCAACCAGAGCGGCGTCGTCGATCTCCTGATTCCCCGGGGCGGCGCAGGATTGAAGGCGGCTTTGAAGGCCGTCGCAACGGTGCCGGTGATGTACGCCGCGTCGGGTAACTGCCACGTGTACGTGGATGCGAGCGCCGATCTCGAGAGCGCCCGGCGGATCGTGCTCAACGCCAAGCTCCAGCGCCCGGGCACGTGCAACGCGGCCGAGAAGCTCCTCGTCCACGCTGATGTCGCCGGCGCCTTCCTGCCGGGGATGCTGCTGGCGCTGAACGAGGCCGGGGTCACGCTGCGCGGCGATGCCCGCGCCCGCGCGGCGGCGCCGGCTGCCCGGATCGACGCGGCGAGCGAGGAGGACTGGGACACCGAGTACCTCGCGCTGGAGCTCGCGGTTGCGGTCGTCGACTCGGCGGCTGATGCGATCGAGCACGTCAACGCGCATGGCAGCGGTCACTCCGAGGCGATCGTCACCCGCGACACGGCGGCCGCACGTGCGTTCCAGCGCGGCGTCGACGCGGCCTGCGTCTACGTCAACGCGTCGACCCGCTTCACCGATGGGGCGGAGTTCGGGATGGGTGCCGAGATCGGCAACTCCACGCAGAAGCTACATGCCCGCGGCCCGATCGGGGTGCGCGAGCTGTGCACGTTCAAGTACCTGATCGAGGGCGACGGCCAGATCCGCCCAGGATGAGCAGGCGAGCGGGGCACGTGAGACGCGAACGGGCGCGCGTAGGAGAGGCCGCCGGGCGGGGACCTGCGTGAGAGGTCGGGCGGGGACTTGCGTGAGAGGCCGGGCGGGGACTGCGTGAGAGGCCGCGACTGAGCCGTGCGTGTCGGGATCCTCGGCGGTACGTTCAACCCGCCACACCTCGGTCACCTCGTGTGTGCGCAGGAGGCTTACCGTGAGCTGGAGCTCGACCTCGTGATGCTGATCGTAGCCGGGACGCCGCCGCACAAGCCGGTGCCGGACGAGCCAGGAGTGGAGCACCGGCTAGAGCTCTGCCGGCTGGCGGTCAGTGATGACGATCGGTTCACCCTCTCCGACGTGGAGACGATTCGGCGCGGTCCGTCCTACATGGTCGATACTCTTGAGCAACTGCATTCCAGGGCGCCAGATAACGACCTGCACCTGATCGTCGGCGGCGATGTCGCGGCGGGGCTTCCCGGATGGCGAGAGCCAGAGCGGGTTTTGTCGCTCGCTACGCTGGCGGTCGCTAAGCGCCGCGGAACTGCGCGGGCGGCGGTGCAGCAGTCGCTGCAGGCGCTCGGAGGCGGCGAGCGAGCCCGGTTCTTTGCGATGCCGCCGATCGGCGTCTCGTCGACGATGGTGCGCACACGGGTTCGGGCCGGCGCACCAATCAAGTACCTCGTCCCCGACCTCGTCGCCGAGTACATACAGGATCATCGGCTCTACCGGGGCGCACCCTGACGCGCCACCTCGACCATGACGCGCCCGACTCGACGGGGCGCAGCGTGACGCGCCGCTCCTACCGGTGCTCGCATTGACGCCGGAGGAGATGGCTGTCGCGGTTGCGGCATACGCGGCTGACCGCAAGGCGCTGCAGATCGTCCAGCTCGACCTGCGGGGCGTCGTCGGCTACACCGATTACTTCGTCATCTGCACGGGGCGCACAGACCGTCAGTGCAAGGCGATCCACGACGCGATTCATGCCGGCATGAAGTCAGAGCACGGACTGATCCCCCGTCGCGTCGAGGGCCTGACGCAGGCACGCTGGATCCTGATCGACTACCTCGATGTCGTGGTGCACGTCTTTACCCCCGACACGCGCGAGTACTACCGGCTCGAGCAGTTGTGGGGCGAAGCGCCGGCCCGCACCGTAGAGGCCGGCGTCGGCTGATCGCATGGCGTGAGGGATGCCCCGCCCTCTCGGACTCAGATCAGTGAGTAGGGCGCTGACTCGGACTTCCTGCGGAATACTGATTGAGCGCCATGACGGCAGCGTCGTACCCGGCCGCGATCTGAGCTGCGAGCGGCAGGACCTCCACCAACACCGCGTGTGCGTCCGGCGGGTGCTGAACGAGCAGCGCATTTGCGCGGTCGATCCCGCCAGCGCCGCAGGACCTCGCCCTTCACCCGGCGCAGGTTGCGCGGCTCGCGCTGCGCCTCGAGCGGCGTGAGCTCGCGCCAGCGGTCGGCGCCGAGGACCAGATCTCCTTGCAGCGCAGCGCGTCGCGCAACGCCTGAAACGTCGCGACCTCATAGACGATCCACACCACCCGCCGCCGACCATGGGTGTCCTCGCGGTAAAGAACGTCCTCCAAGTCGCCGCGCAGGGCGCCGTGAAGCGGGACGACCTCCCCGAGCGGGTCATAGGTGATGTTGCCCGCGTCCGCGAAGCGGCGGATCAGGCCGAGCGCCTGCCTCGGTGAGCGCGCGCGGGAGGTTCGTAGTTCAATTGCGGGGCGGATGCACCTTTCGTCGACCGCTGGCCGCGCATCCGCCCGGCGAAGCTGGTGGCACTCGCGCGCCGCGCTCGGAAGCGAGCCCGGCCTGCTGGCGTTGGTGGGCGTGAGCGCCCTGATCGACTCGGCGGCGTCGATCCTCCGCTACGTCCACCTGCAGAGCGGGGTCGATCTGGCGCTGTTCGATCAGGCGGTGTGGCACTACAGCCGGTTCGAAGCGCCGTTCAGCTCGATCAGGAACCAGAACCTCCTCGGCGACCACTTCCACCCGTTGGTCGCGGTGCTCGCCCCGCTCTACTGGGTGTGGTCCGACGCCCGGATGCTGCTGATCGCCCAGAGCGTGCTGCTCGCAACATCGGTGGTCCCGGTGTTCCTGTTCGCGCGGCCCCGTGTGGGCCGCGCGGGGGCATACCTGCTCGCGGGCGCCTACGCCGCGTTCTGGGGCCTCCAGGTCGGCGTTCTCTTCGACTTCCACGAGGTCGCGTTCGCGCCGCTGCTGATCGCACTGGCGATCCTGCTCGCCGACACGCGCCGCTGGGGGTGGTTCTGGCTCGTGATCGCGCTGCTGCTGGGAGTCAAGGAGGACCTCTCGATCTTCGTCGTCTTCTTCGGCGTCTACCTGCTGAGCCGGCGCGAGATCTGGCGCGGCGTGGCGCTCGTGGTGATCGGAATCGCGTGGTACGAGCTCACGACCCGGGTGTTGATCCCCCATTTCGCCGCCGGGACCCCATACACCTACTGGACCTACGGCGAGCTGGGCCAGAACCTGCCCGACGCGATCTGGGCGCTGGTCCGCGCTCCGTGGAGGCTCTTCACGATTGGTTTCTCACCTGCCCAGAAGGCCCAGACGATCGTGGGCCTGATGGCCCCGTTCCTGCTCCTCAGCCTGTGGTCTCGCCTGTTCATCCTGGCGATACCTCTGCTGGCCGAGCGCTTTCTCTCCACCAACCCGGGGCTTTGGACGCCCCATCTCCACTACTCGCTGCCCATCGCCCCGGTGCTGGCGATGGGTGCGTCCGGCGGGCTGGCGCACCTCGCGCGCCTGCTCCCGGAGCGTCGCCGCCGCGGCCTCGCGATCGCCGCCACCGGCGCGATGCTCGTCGCCAGCCTCGCGATCACCAGCTTCGGCACCGGTGAGAGCGCTCTCAGCCAGCTCACCCAGCGCTCGTTCTACCACGCCCCCTCATACGCCGGCGGTGCGTTCCGGGCCCTGCGCCACGTGCCGGCGAGCGCTTCTCTGGAGACCGTCGACTCGATGCTCGCGTACACTAGTCAACGCGGGCGCCAGCAGCAGATCCGGTTCGGAACCGTCCGCACCGACCAGTACCTGCTGGCCAACGTGCTCCAGCCGACGTGCTGCGGAGCCAGCGGCGACGGCGCCTATGACGTGCTCGGCAAGCTCCTCGACAGCGAGCTGGAGAGGATGACCCCGATCTTCTACGACCACGGCTGGCTCGTGGCGCGCGGGCCCCCCAGCGGACAGCCTGCTTCGACCGGCGTGCTCGTCCCGATGCCCACGTCCACCGCACTCGACGTCGACACGGCCTGGCTGCGCTGGCACGCCGTCTTCACCGCCACCGGCGCGCGCCTGTCCGGGTGCTTCAAACGGTGGCAGCAGCACGAGCCGAGCGCCACCGCCTGCTTCGATCGCGCCAACGCTCCATTCCAACGGGCGCAGAGCACTCTGTCGCGGTCGATCCGCGTCGCGCTCCCCGGCCTACACGAGGCCTGCACCCAGCTCGCCACCGCCGCGCTACTGAGCACGCATCAGCTCCGGCTCGATCTGGTGCGGCTGGCGAGCGCGGGCGCGTCACCAGACCGAGCGAGCTTGGTGCCCGCGTCCACCGCTGCCGCTGCCGACGAGCGCAACCAAGACCTCTCCGGTCAGCTCGATCGCTTCGTGATCCTCTGCACTGCGCGCTGAGGAAGCCGCTGGGGCACCATCAAACCGCTCCTGAATTAGGTCAGAACGCCGCGAGGAGCTTGGGCGCGACCTCTTTCTTACGGCTCATCACGCCGGGCAGCTCGATCACCCCCTCAGCGGCTGCGACGCCGAACGTCCGCGACACCGCGCCGGCGTCGCCGGACACGAGTAGGTCAGTCCCCTTGTTGAGGACGTCGGTGACCATCAGCGCGTAGAGCTGCAGATCCTTGTCCTCACGTTCTCGGACCATGGCCTCCAGCAGCTCGCCGGAGCGCTCGAGCAGGCCCTTGCCGACGACTTCGATCTGGGCGATGCAGATCGTTTTACCGCCGCGAACCTGGTACTGCTTGGAATCGCGAGAGACGATCTCCTGCGCGCTGACCTCCGAGACATCGGCGGTGGCCTCGAACATCTCGCGCCCGAGCTTGCGGGCATCGAGCGCGAGCTCTCGCTCCAGGCACTGGACCACCGCGTGATCGCGCTCGGTGGTGGTGGCGGAATTGAGGATCACCGTGTCCGACAGGATCGCTCCCAGCAGGATCACCGCCGTCGAGCGGCTTGGCTGCAGCTCGTTGCGCCTGAAACGCTCGATGACGAGCGTCGCCGTCGAGCCCACCGGGTCGAAGGTAGCTGTTACCGGGACGCGAGTCTCGATCGACCCGATGTGATGGTGATCGAGGATCTCGACGATCTCCGCCTGCTCGACGCCGGGGACGCTCTGGGCGCGCTCGGCGTGGTCGACGAGTACGACTCGCCGGCGTGGCGGGGCGACGAGGTCAGAGCGAGTCACGAGGCCGACCGGCCGTCGCTGCGGATCGATTGCGATCGCGGCGCCGTAATGGATCTCCTTGATCTGCTCGGACACGTCGTGCACCAGGTAGTCGCCGGTGACGGTCAGCGGATCCTTCTCCATAAACGCTGCACAGGGCGCCGCAAGCGTGATCATACGGCCCGAGACATAGGTGTCCAGCGGCGAGACGATCACCGCCGTCCCACGCTCACGTGCAAGCTCGAGCACATCGTCTGAAGGCGCGGATCCGTTGGATAGGACGATCAGCGCAGCGCCGAGATCGATCGCGCGGCGTTGGGCATCGGCCCGGTTGCCGAGCACCACGACATCGCCATCCGAGATGCCGCTCGGAGAGGTCGCGTTCATCGAATGGACCCACACCCGCCCGGCGAGCAGCCTGTCGCTGCCGGTCACGAGCTCGCCTTCCAGCACACCGACTACCGCGTTCACGTACGTCGGCCCGTCCTTCAGCGTGGATGCCTGGCGGGACTCGCGGATGTAGCGCCGCGCGAGCGCGCGCTCGGTCACGACCCCGGCCAGCGCCCCCTCGTCGTCGACGATCGGCACGAGGTCAACGCCGGCGCGAGCCATGGCGAGGCCGGCCTCTCGGATCGGCTCGTCCTGGCCGGTGATCGGAAAGCTCGTCTGCATCACGTCGGACGCGCGGAGCATCACGTGGGGCAGCAGCTCGGGTTCAGAAGCTCCACTGCGCTGCAGCATCCAGCGCGTCTGGGCGTTGCACTCTCCCAGCCTGACCGGGATGTAATCGGTACCCGGGTCGATGCGCCCTTTGAGCTCGGCGTAGCCGATCGCCGACGCGATCGAGTCGGTGTCGGGGTTTCGGTGCCCGGTGACGTAGATCGGTGCCACGTAGTCCGATTATCGCGCCAACCCCGTCGCGATACGTTTCCTTGTGGCACCTGCAGGGTGTCCTGACGGCGCGGTAACCCGGAGGCAACGGCGGGGTATGTGTAAGCAGAGTGCGTTTTCTCGTGCTTCACAGTACGGTTAGTAATGCCGCGGAGCGTGTCGGGCATCACGAGTCCTAGCAGCACCGCAGTCTTCGTCACCAGGCTTCGTGTGGTGCGTCTCAGACGCTGCCATGCGGGTACCCGTTTGCAGCCGTGAGCTTGGCGGGCTTGCTATTTCTAGATTCTTTCGTCCGCCCGCTGGGTGCGGTCTGTTCAGTCACCGCCATGATCGGCGCTACCGCCGCCGCTATTAGCGCGGAGAAGCGGGTGGCCGTGACAATTGATATGGCCCGTAAGTCGCACAAACTTTCCCTGAATAGTGACAACTGGAAGGCAATTATGGCAGACATGACCAAGTCCGAAAAGAAGGTCGTGCAGTACCTGGGCGAAGCGCACGCGAGCGAGAGCGCACTGCTGAACGTGCTTCAGGCCCAGATCGCGAT
>JALYUQ010000214.1 GCA_030853685.1 Actinomycetota bacterium
GCGTTGAAGGACGATACGTTTCGCAACAGCCTTTCCGAGAGCCAGCGCAACGCCATCCCCGTACGACCGACCGGCAAGGACGCGGGCGGAATGGCTGCCTTGGCAACAACTTCCGATGCCTCACGGATGGGAGCCAGCAACAAGATGAGGATCCAAGAGACGACAGCGAGGCGTGTGTCGATCGTCGTCGTCGCTTTGGCGCTGATGCTCGGAGGATGCAAGTTTGGCCATACTCCGGGTAAACCAGGAGGCCACGCCGCCGTCCGCAACGGCCAGGTGGAGGCCCAGCTCGGGGAACCGGCTGGCGTAGGCTCGCTCCCAAACGCATACTCAGGATCAATCTGGCGAGGAGAGTGATCCTGGGTATGCAACGTGCCGCTCAACGCAGTGAGGCGTGCCCGCTGGTATCGGCGACCGCGCGACGGGCGATGCCGGGACGACCGTGGTTGGCTTCGAGGCAGGCGCGGGATGTGCCGAACATCGGCGTTCACGTTGTCTTGGCGGTTGGTGTGTAGGTCTGCGGATCGCGCACCCTGAACGGCAGGTCGTCGAGCAAAAGCGAGCCGGTCTCCGGCCAGACGCGCGGGCGCTGGGGCTCGAACACGACCGGGGCGAGCACCTCCACCCAGTCCATCACCAGCGACCCGTGCCGCGAGAGCCGCGGCTCCCCGTCAAGGCCGACCCGTAGCCGTTTTGCTCGCTCGCCCGCTACCAGCGCCGCATCGCGGTAGGTCCGGCGCCGACCATCACCAGCGCCTCGGCGATCCCCCGCGCGACGAGCTGGTAGTGACGCGCGCCATGCGGTCCCTCGTGGAAGCCGACGTCGCGCTCGCAGGACTCGCACGCGTCGTGCCAGGACTCCTCATGCGGCAGCGGCTCAATGAACCGGTGCGGCGGATCGCCGTTGGCCGGAATGCAGCGATACCGCTGGCGGCGATGCCCTCCGGCCCATAACGACCATCGAAGCCCACCCGTGAGCCAGCATGCTCCGGCCTCGGACAGGTCGCCTTGGCGCTGCTCCAGCTCTTGCCCAGCGTGGACACCTGCCGCGCCAAGCTACGCCTCCGATCGGATGGCTAACGATCTAGTCTAGGTGAGCACTCTCATCCCAGAATGCTCACACAGATGCGTTTGGGGAGGCGGCCTAGCCATAGCCCGACCTGACCGCAGAACGGGGTCCCTACCGCAACCGCGCGCTGCTCGGCTCCCACCGCAGCCGCGCTGCTCGGCTCCCACCGCCACCGCGCGGCTCAGTCGCGGCCGCGCGCAGCTAGGCGTGGCCTGCCATTACTCCCACTCGATCGTGCCCGGCGGCTTACTCGTGATGTCGAGCACCACCCGGCCAACCGGCCTGATTTCGTTGATCATGCGCGACGCGATCTGCTCGAGCAGGTCGTACGGCAACCGCGCCCAGTCGGCGGTCATCGCGTCGTCGCTGGTGACCGCGCGAATCACCACCACGTTCCCGTAGGTGCGCGAGTCTCCCTGCACACCCACGGTGCGGATGTCTGGCAGGACGCAGAAGGACTGCCACAGCTCGCGGTAGAGCCCGGCCTGGCGAATCTCGTCCTGCAGGATCGAGTCCGCCTCGCGGAGGATCCCCAAGCGCTCACGCGTCGCCTCGCCGCCGATGATCCTGATCGCCAGCCCGGGCCCGGGGAACGGCTGGCGCCAGACCAGCTTCTCGGGCAGCCCGAGCTCCGCACCCACCATGCGCACCTCGTCCTTGAAAAGCATACGTAACGGCTCCACGAGCTCGAACTCGAGGTCCTCAGGCAGTCCTCCGACGTTGTGGTGAGACTTGATTGTCGCGGTGCCACACTCGCCGTCCCCGCCGGACTCGATCACGTCCGAATAGAGCGTGCCCTGCACCAGGAAGCCGACCGCGCCTAGCTTCGCCGCCTCCGCTTCGAAGACGCGGATAAACTGCGCACCGATTCGCTTGCGCTTCTCCTCGGGGTCGCTCACCCCCTCTAGGCGGGCCAGGAAGCGCTCGCTCGCGTCGACTGCGATCAGCGGCACGCGGAAGTGATCCCGGAAGGCGGCGATCACCTGCTCGCCCTCGTTCTGCCGCATCAGCCCGTGGTCGACGAACACGCACGTGAGACGATCTCCGATCGCGCGGTGGACGAGCAGCGCCGCCACGCTCGAGTCCACGCCGCCCGAAAGCCCGCAGATCGCCCGGCCATCACCGACCTGCGAGCGGATCCGCTCGATCTGATCTTCGATCACCGAGCGCGGGCTCCACGAACGCTCACAACCGCACACGTCCTGCAGGAAGTTGGTCAGCACCCGCTGGCCGTAAGGCGTGTGCACGACCTCGGGGTGAAACTGGATCCCGTAGACACCGCGCCGCACGGACTCGAAGGCGGCCACCGGTGATGCACTCGAGGAGGCCAGCGCCGTGAACCCCGGCGGCGCGCTCAGCACGCTGTCTCGGTGCGACATCCAGCACGTCTGCTCGCGGGGGGTCCCCGCCAGCAGCCGCGCCGGCTCGCGCACCGTCAACTGAGAACGGCCAAATTCCCCCACCACGGCGCCCTCGACGCGACCGCCGAGCTCACGCGCCAGGAGCTGCATCCCGTAGCAGATCCCGAGCACGGGGATGCCCAGCTCGAGCAACTCGAGCTCCAGCCGCGGCGCGTCCTGCGCATAAACGGACGCGGGTCCACCCGACAGAATGACACCCTTGGGGCGCCGTCGTGCCACCTCGGCTGCCCCCATGTGGTGGGGCAGCAGCTCCGAGAAGACGCCGCACTCACGCACCCGGCGCGCGATGAGCTGCGAGTACTGGCCACCGTAGTCGAGCACCACCACCTCCTCGGTCACGGGCCCCGGGATAGCCTCGCGCTCCAGACCTCCGGGCGCAGCCTCGCTGCGGCGCTCCGCGCCCGCGATGTCGGCGCCGGCCGCGGCGCCGACGGTCGTGGCGCCGGCCATGTCCCCCGCAGCACGGACGGCCATGGCGCCAGCGCGACCCGCGACCGTGCCGCTAGCCGGCGACACCGGCCGTCGCAGCCTTGCCGCCCGCGCCCATGCCAACGCCCTGCTCACGCTGGAGGTGCTTGCCCTCGGTCTGGAGCGCAGGCGCGACCATCAGCTCCGCGCGGTTGAACTCAGCGATGTCGCGGTAGCCACAGGTTGCCATCGAGGTCCGCAGCCCACCCATCAAGTTGAAGGTCCCGTCGTTCTCACGCGCAGGTCCCGTGATGATCTCCTCGAGCGAGCCGTTGGGCGTCGTGGTCACGCGCGTACCGCGCGGAAGCGTCGGGTGGAAGGTCGCCATGCCCCAGTTGTAGCCGTGCCCCGGAGCCTCGTAGGCACGCGAGAGCGCGGAACCGAGCATCACCGCGTCGGCACCGCACGCGATCGCCTTGGCGATGTCGCCGCCGTTGCGCATGCCGCCGTCGCCGATCACCTTGACGTAGTCGCCGGTCTCCACCATGTGCTGCGAACGGGCCGCCGCGACATCCGCAATCG
Organism: Actinomycetota bacterium; assembly: GCA_030853685.1. GTDB lineage: Bacteria > Actinomycetota > Thermoleophilia > Solirubrobacterales > Solirubrobacteraceae > Palsa-465. The sequence continues at coordinate 3,481 of JALYUQ010000214.1, forward strand.
CCGTCGCCTGTGGGACGCCGATGCCCAGCACGCCCCGAGTCGTGCAGATCGCGCCCGGGCCGACCCCTACGAGGACGCCCGCAGCACCGGTGCGCATCAGGTGAAGCCCGGTGTGGTAGGACGCGCATCCGCCCACGACCACCGGGGTGGGAGCCAGATCACGGATGAACTCCTTCAGGTTCAGCGGCGGACGCGCCTCGTCCAGGGAGACGTGCTCGGCCGAGACGACGGTTCCCTGGATGACGAGGATGTCAAGCCCTGCCTCGAGCGCAACTTCGTAATAGGTGCACACCTTCTGTGGCGTGAGCGACGCCGCGGCAACGACCCCCTGCGCCTTGATCTCCTCAATTCGCTGCGCGATCAGCTCGGGCTTGACCGGCTCACGGTAGATGTCCTGCATCTCCCGCGTGGCGATGTCGTTCGAGAAGCTCGCGATCCGCTCGAGCTGCGCCCCGGCATCCTCGTAGCGACAGAAGATCCCTTCCAGATTGAGGACAGCCAGACCGCCCAGCTTGCCGATCAGGCCCGCGCTCGCGGGCGAGACCACCCCATCGAGCGCAGCGGCCAGCAGCGGCAGCTCGAAGCGATACGGACCCAAGAACCACGAGATGTCCACATCGTCGGGATCGCGCGTCCGGCGGGACGGCACGATCGCGATGTCATCGAACCCGTACGCCCTGCGCGCCTTCTTGCCGCGTCCAATCTCAACTTCCATTACGGCATCGTAGAACGCCGTCCGGACGTCATGCGCAGCGCTCCCGTGCTCGGCGCTCGACGCAGTGGGCTGCCTGCGGGCAGCCCACTCAAGAGATCGCCCCGATCTCGAGTCGCTCGGCCTCTACTTCGCCCAGCAGCCGCTCGACCCTGGCGCGGTCTACCATGCCGGCACCGAAGTGCTGGGTTGACTCCGCGCCGCATGCCACCCCGAACCGCAGGCAGTCCACGGCCGGCATGCCGGCGTAGCGCCACGCGAGGTAGCCGGCGAGGAACGCATCGCCGGAGCCGACGACCGAGCGTGGCTCCTGCTCCTGGACTCGGACGCGATAAAGGGTACGAGCGCCTTCTTCGAGCACCAGCGCATAGCAGCCGTCGGCGACGGTCATGATCGCCTCGTGCGCTCCGAGGCGCGTCATCTCGATCACCGCCTGCGTGCGGTCCTCGGCGTCGTTGAACTCATGACCGACGAGCTCCTCGGCCTCGAGCTCGTTCGGGGAGACGAGGTCGGGCTCGGCGCGAACGGCGAGGCGCAGCGGCTCGCCGTCGGTATCGATCATCGTCAGCACGCCGAGCTTGTGGACCTCGCGGATGAGCTGGCCGTAGACGTCGAGCTCTAGACCGCGCGGCAGGCTTCCAGCGAACACGCAGATGCTGGCGCCCTTGGACAAGTAGAGAAGCTTGTCGCGAAACAGCTCGAGCTCCTGCGAGGAGACGGCGGGCCCACGCTCGTTGATCTCGGTGTGCTGGCCGTTGGTCGGGTCGAGCACGGCGGTATTCGTGCGCGACTCCTCGCGGATGCGGACGAAATCGTTGAGGATCGACTCGGCGGTGAGCGCCTCTACGATCCGCGTCCCCGTTCCGCCGCCGGCGAACCCGGTGGCGATCACGGGCTGACCAAGGCTCTTCAGAGCCCGTGCGACGTTCACTCCCTTGCCGCCCGGAACGGTGGCCTGGTCGACCGTCCGGTGCCTGCGGCCGAGCGTGAAGCTCGGCACCTCGAGCGTCTTGTCGAGCGCTGCGTTGAGCGTGACGGTGATGATCATGCCTGGACCACCTCTGATTTCCGAGCTCCCAACCGGCCGCGCCGGCGGAAAACTAGCGCCACCAGCCCCACGCCCAGTAGGGCGAGCAGCACAGCGAGCAATGCAAGGCTAGAGGGTCGCGTGATGAAACGGGCGGCGAGCGTAAGCGGGCTGACAGCGGGCAGCGCCATCGATAGCAGCAGCCGGACACGCGCGATCGGCACACCATCCCCGAGCACGAGCAGCGTCCCGACCACTGCGTGGCGGCGCAGCGGTCCGGAGAGCTGGTGGGGGAGCTCCAGGCGCGTGGTCAAGCGCGTGGTGCGCCGGATTACGCGCTGGAACGTGGCGCCCGCGATCACGCCCACCCTTGCTCCCGGCCGGTCGCGAACGCTCGGCCTGGCGACCACGGCGCCCGCGAGCACCGGCCGTACGAGTCGAAAATCGGCAAATCCGTAGTCGAGCAGCGCCAGGGTGCTGGCATCTCGTGCGGATGCGCTGGTGGTGCCCAGAACCGCGCTCTCGAGCGTCATCCCATCTCGGGTGCCCGACGCGACGAGCAGATAGCCGGCATCAACCGTGTGGCCGGTCTTGACGCCATGGATCCACCGAACGCGGCCGAGGAGGTCGTTGGTGTTCTGCACCACGCGGACGTAGTTGCCGGTATGCAGCACCGCACTCGCGCTTGCTACGGCGCGCGCGAAGAACGGGCTGCGCTTCAGCATGAAGCGGGCGAGCTTGACCAGGTCCGACGCGCTGGAGTAATTGCCGGGCGTGTCTAGCCCGCTCGGCGTCGAGTAGTGGGTGTGCGTTAGGCCGAGCTGGAGCGCGCGGGCGTTCATCATCCCGACGAAGCGAGAAACCGAGCCGTGACCGACGTTGTAGGCGAGGTCCTCGGCGGCGTCGTCGCCACTCGGGAGCAGGAGCGCGAGCAGCAGGTCGTGGACGCTCATCCGCTCACCGGGCACGAGCCCGATCTGCGAGTCCTCAGGCGCTGGGATGTAGTTGTTCTGGGCGAAGATCTTCCCCAGGCGCGCGTGCTCGATGCTCACCAGCGCGGTCATCAGCTTGGTGGTACTCGCGATCGGCAGCTCTCGCTGTGCGCCGTCCCCGTAAAGCTCCTGGCCGGTGATCGCCTCGATCAGAAGGGCTCCCCGTACGGGCAAGCGCTGCGGGGGACTCGCGAGCGAAAGCTGGGCCGTGGCTCCCAGCGTGCAGAGCATGCACAGCACCGCCATGATGCGCAGCTTTCGGTGCACAACCAGGCGAGCCCCGTTAGGCGAGCTTCCAGGCGAGCTCGCGCAGCCGTGCCGCCTCGCGCTCGGCAGCGAGAGCGGGGTCCATGCCGGTGCGCTCGTATGCGTCCACGATCCCCCGCGAGACCGCGATCAGGCCCCCCGCCGGGCCGGGGGCGAATGCCGGCGCAAGATCCTCCACCCGCCCTCCCTGGGCGCCCACCCCCGGCAACAGGAAGACGGAGCAGGGCATGGCCTGTCTCAGTATCTCCAGCGCTGCCGGCGCCGTCGCGCCGACGACGGCACCGACATCGGCAAGGCCCGCTGCGCCCACGCACCCCGAGCCCAGCTCCGCGACCATCGCCGCGAGTCGCTCACTCACCGTCCCTCCCTCCGCCAGCGCCAGCGCTTGCACGTCCGCGGCCCCGGGGTTCGACGTACGCACGAGCACGAATAGACCGCGCCCACGTTGACGTGCGGTCTCCACCAGCGCTAACAGCGAGTCCTGGCCCAGCAGCGGATTGACAGTCAGCGCGTCGGCGCCCAGGCCCGCAACCGTGCCGAACGGTGTTGGCGTCTCACCGAGGAAGGCCTGCGCGTAAGCCGCCGCCGTAATCGCGACGTCGCCGCGCTTGGCGTCTGCGATCACCAGCAGCTCACGCTCACGCGCGCGATCGCAGACCTCCCATAGCGCCGCCCACCCAGGCGGACCGAGCCGCTCGAAGCAGGCCACCTGAAGCTTGACCGCTACACAGTGCTCACCGGCCGCATCCATCGCGAGCTCGCAATGGGCGCTGACGGCGCGCGCCGCACGCGCCGCGGACGAGACCGGGTGACCCCCGGCCCTAGCAGCGGCGAGCTCCGTCGCACGCGGCCACAAGCGCATGGGGTCGGGATCGAGCCCCAGGACGAGCTGCGAGCTCCGCTTGACGACCTGCCTGGCAAGCCGGTCCCCGAAGCTCTGTGGCACTCGCTGCTGCGGCGAGCAGACGCTCGCAGCCTGACGCTGCTGGTCCGGGGCATTCCAAAACGTGCGCGCTGTCGCGGCGTCCGATCCGGGCGCGACTCGCCCGTCAGCGCATAGGCTCCTCGCCGGCGCTCTCAGGACTTGATCGCCTTCTTGAGCGCCGCGCCAGCCGTAAACTTCGGCACGCGCGAGGCTGCAATCTGAATCGTCTCCCCGGTCGCGGGGTTGCGGCCTTCACGCGCGCTGCGATCCGACACGCTGAACTTGCCGAAACCGGAAAACACGACCTCGCTGCCTCGCTTGAGGGCGCTCTCGATCGTCTCCAAGCACGCGTCTACGGCATCTGCGGCATCTTTCTTGCTCAACCCGGCACGATCCGCGACCTGGTCGACGAACTCGGACTTCGTCATTTGCGCCTCCTAAGGTGGTATGAATGCTCGACGCTAACACGGCCAGCGGACGACGCTCTGCCAGAGCGGACGCGGCCGCGGCTATTCTCTACGGTGCGCACGCAATGTCACCGGCCCGCATGGGACCTTTTCCCGCATTTTGCGGGAACCGGGGGCGACTGACCTGCCGCCGCAGTGTGAGCAAGGTCCTCTAGAGCCGTGGATCTTCGCCGAATCGGCTGGCTCGCGATCGTGCTCGCATGCCTGGTCGCCGTTCTGATCCTCGCACTGCAGAAGTACTACGGCTACGCGGCGATCACCCTCGCGGTCGCGATCTCGGCCGCGATCAACTTGAGATAGAGCCTTGCGGGCCGCTCCCGGGCGGGCGGGAGCCGGGGCTGTGCGGGCGGGCGGGAGCCGGGGCAGGAGCTCGAGGCGATCGACAAAGCGGCCGTCCGCTGCTTGACCGCAGGCAGGTCGGGGCGTCCCGCCTCGCTCAGGGGCACAGCCAGCTCACGAGCGCGCGCACCGCGTGGCCGCGATGGCTGATCGCGTCCTTCTCGCCGTGGGAGAGCTCGGCCATCGTGCGGCGGTGCTGGTCGGCCTCGGGCAGGAATGCGGGGTCATATCCGAAGCCCCGCCCGCCCCGGCGAACTTGCGCCAGACGGCCGCGGCAATCCCCGGAGAAGACCCGCTCTTCGCCTGTCTGCGGGTTGACGTAAGCCAGCGCGCAGACATATCTCAGATCGGTGCCTGGGGGCGCCTCGCGCATCAGCTTGTCGAGGTTCTGCTCGTCGCTTGCGTCGAGTCCCGCGTAGCGGGCGGAGCGGATTCCCGGCGCACCCCCGAGCACCTGAGCCTCGATCCCGGAGTCGTCGGCGATCGCCGCGAGCCCCGTAGCCGCAGCGGCCGCACGTGCCTTGGGCAGTGCGTTCTCGGCGAACGTCGCGCCGTCCTCGGGCGGCAACACGATCCCCGCTGCGAGCGGCTCGATTTCGATTTCGGTGGGCGCCAACAGCCGGCGAACCTCCTCGAGCTTGTGCTTGTTGCGAGTCGCGAGCACAAGCGTCTGCCCGGCCATGTCGCTTACCGGTTCGCGGCCCCGGCCGCCTCGTCCTGGAGCAGGCGCAGCGCCTCGATGCCTTGGCTTGCGAGCGCCAGCAGCTCATCCAGATGCGACCGCGACAGCGGCGTCCCCTCAGCTGTCGCCTGGACCTCGACCAGGCCACCATCGCCGGTCATGACGACGTTCGCGTCCACCTCGGCGGTGGAGTCCTCCGAGTAGTCGAGGTCGAGCAGCGCAGTTCCCGCCACCACCCCACATGACACGGCGGCCACCGTGCCGTTCAACGGCGAGCGCTCTAGTGCGCCCCGCTCGATCAAGCGCTCACAGGCGAGCGTCAACGCCACCATCGCGCCAGTGATCGACGCGCATCGGGTCCCGCCGTCTGCCTGGAGGACATCGCAGTCGAGGTAGATGGTTCGCTCCCCGAGCGCCTCGAGGTCCACGACGCCGCGCAGTGAGCGCCCGATCAGGCGCTGGATCTCCACCGTGCGTCCGTCAGGCCGCCCTCTGCTCACCTCGCGCTGCTTGCGATCGCCGGTGCAAGCCGGGAGCATTCCGTACTCGGCGGTCACCCAGCCCCGGCGGGAGCCGGTCAGCCAGCGCGGCACGCCCTTCTGGGCCGAGGCAGTGCAGATCACGCGCGTCTCACCCATCGAGATCAGGGCCGACCCGGTCGCGGTGCGTACGAATCCCGGCTCGATCGAGGTCGGCCTGAGCTCAGTCGTGGACCTTCCGTAGCTGCGGGCGCTCTCAGCCGTCGTCAGGCCACCCCCTTGGCGCAGGTTGAAGAACGGACACGTCTGGGATGGTGCCAGAGCGAGGGCGGACTCGCCCGCCGTCCCCCAAGCTCGCTTCGCTGTCGCCGTCGCTTTCTCCGTCCCCAGGCTCGCCCCCACGAGCCCTCGGCTCTGATTAAGAGCCTGTCTCGAGCACCCAGATGCTCGTCGCCGGCGCCGGGGAGGCTCGAGTGAGACGAGTCAGGCTCTCGGGGCCAAATGAGGTCGTGTAGCGAGGGAGCCTGCGGGCGGGCACGAGCGCTGAGAGCACGGCGTGGCCGGCGCTTCTCGGGCAGCGCATAAGTCACAACTCGACACTCGCGTCCTTCAGAAGATCGAGTGTCGCGTGGAGCGCGGAAAACGACACGCACACGACAGTCGCCTCGCCGTTGGCTTGGAGTGTCGAGTCCTGGCGCGGGCCCCTGATGCGCGGGCCCTGATCCCCCGCAAGCCGGCCAAGAGCCTCCTGGCCTGGCCGATGTCCGGCTCGCGCAAGAGCTTCTCAGCCGTGGCCCTCGCGCCCCGCGTCGCGCCTCGCGCCCCGCGTCGCGCCCCTCGCCCTCGCCTCGCGCCTCGCGCCCCGCCCCGCGCCTCGCGCTCCGCCGGTACGTGGCGCCGGCAAGCCCATCAGCGCGCGTGACGCCCGCTGATACCAAGCGAGATCGAAAGTCGACGCAATTATCGAGCACAATCATTGACCAGGAAATCGAGATTGAGATACGGCCGTAGATTTTGCCGATGCGCGCTCTGATCGTCACGAACATGTACCCAACACGGGCGACGCCCGCGCTCGGCAGCTTCGTGCGCGATCAGGTGGATGCTCTACGCCGCATGCCCGGAGTGGAAATCGAGCTGTTCTCGTTCGCCGGTGGCGGTCCGCGTGCCTATCAGCGCGCAGCAGCCCAGCTACGGCGCCAGTATCGGTCCGATCGATTCGATCTCGTCCATGCGCACTTCGGTCTCACGGCCTGGCCGGCGATGGCAGTCACCGCCCGTGCGCGGGCGGTGACCCTGCACGGCAACGATCTGGCCCACCCTCGCTCCCGGATCATCACGCTGGCCGCGCTGCGCCTCGTCGATCTGCCGGCGGTGGTCTCGGATTCGCTGGCACGCGAGGTGCCGCCGTGGGCGCATCGAGCCGATCTCGCGGTTCTTCCCTGCGGGGTGGACATGGGTCGCTTTCGCGCGATCCCACGTCCGCAGGCGCGGACCAAGCTCGGATTGGGCCCAGAAGGGCCCTACCTGCTCTTTGCATCCGATCCGCGGCGGCCCGAGAAGCGTCATGACCGGGCACAAGCGCTAGCGGGTGACGTGCCCCTGCTCACCCTGGGTAACGTCGACCCGCTCGAGGTGCCGCTGTGGGTCAACGCCGCCAACGCCGTGCTTGTGCCCTCTGAGCGAGAGGGTTTCGGGCTCGCCGTGCTCGAGGCGCTCGCGTGCGACGTGCCGGTGCTGGCGACACCGGTGGGAATCGCGCCGGTGGTGCTCGAGGGTCTCGAGGGGGCCTACTGCGGACGCTTCGACTTGGCATCCTGGCGCAAGGCGATCGCGCCACATCTGGGGAGCCCAGACCCTCGGTTGGCTGGTCGCGAGCGCGCCGAGCAGTTCTCCTCTGACAAGATGGCGGCTCGCGTTCTCGCAGCATGGCGGGACCTTCGGTAAGGAAAGCGGCGCCGGGCGCAGGCACGCCGGCCAGTCCGGGTGAGACGGCGCCTATACTCGAACCCGGGGCTGAAACTGATGAGTGGCTTGTTAGAACACATCGTTCGCCGACGTCGCGCGTCCGCGGACAACCGACTTGGACCACCGCCACAGAACGGCGTTCCACACCCGGACGTCCAGCAGGAGCCCGGCGCGGACGCCAACGGCATACAGCAGGAGCCCGGTCCGAATGCCGACGCGGTGTGGCAGGACCCCAGTGCGAACGCCGGCACCGTGTGGCAGGGGGACCCCAGCGCAAAGGCGAACGGCGTAGCGCAGGGGCCCAGCGAAAAACCATTGCGCCTGCACGACGGTTCATCGCGACCCGGCAACGGCGGCGCTCCGTCCGAGGTAGGCCCGATCGCGACCGAGGACGCCCGGGCCACGAGCGGGGTGGCTCCGCCGACCGCGAATGGCGTCGCGGCCGAAAACGCTCCGGCGACGGCGAACTGGATCGCCCTAGAGCACGATCCGCAGGAGCACGCGCCTGAAAATGGCGCGGAGCCCGCGCGGAAGATTCGGTGGGCACCGAGCCGACCGTCCGCCCAGCCCGCGCCGCCGGCTTCCCAGCCCAAGCCGGCGATCGAGCCCAAACCACCGGTTCAGCCCAAGCCATGGTTCGCGCCGCCGGCAGCCCAGCCCGAGCCGCCGGCAGCCCAGCCCGCGCCGCCGGCTGCCCAGCCCGAGACAGCTACCCAGCCCGCGCCGCCGGCAGCCGAGCCTACGCCGCCAGCCGCTCAGCTTGCACCGCCGGCAGATCAGCCCGCGCCGCCGGCAGCTCAACCCGAGACAGCTATCCAGCTCGCGCCGGCGGCCGCCCAGCCCGAGACAGCTATCCAGCCCGTGCCGGCGATGACTCCCAAGCCGGAGGCGGCGGTCGAGCTCAGGCCGGCGATCGAGCCAGCGCCGCCGGCTACCCCCGGGCCGGAGGCGGCCGTCGAGCCGGCGCCGCTCGCGCTGCCCAAGCCATGGCCGGCGCCCCCTGTCGCCCCGCCTGAGCCCCCTGTCGCCCAGCCTGAGCCGCACCCCACCCAGCCCGCGCCCGGATTCCGCAGCCGCGGCCACCTGCGCAGGCGGGCGCGATACCTCCGCCGCCTGCGCGAGCTGCAGCTCCGAGACATCGGGGGGTTCATGGTCGAGCTGCATCGGTTCGGGCGCGAACGGCCCGACCTCGTGCAGGCCAAGGTGGCTGGCGCCGCGAGCTCCGATGCCGAGCTTCGCGCCCTGGAACGAGCGCTCGGCAAGCAACACTCGCCGAGCGAGCTGCGTGAGGCCGGCATCGGTGGTGCGTGCGCGCGATGCGGCGCTGTCCACGGATCCACCGACAGCTACTGCGCATCGTGCGGTGTGCACCTCGATTCGATCGCGCGCTCGGTCAACCAGCAGTGAGGGCTCTCAGAGCGCGCTCGATCGCCCGCGGCGAAAACGGCGCAGGCGGCAAAACCGGTCAAAACGGCAACGACGGCGAAACGTCGCAACTGGAGACGCTCGGCCCTGCCCTCGATCGGCCTCCTGACGAGCGCTGCCTACGGTGCGACGCCGCACTCGCCGATCAGGAATGGTGCCTGGAATGCGGGGCTGCACGGACTCTGATCCATCGACCGCCCGACTGGCGGGTACCGGTAGCGGTCATCGCCACGGTAATCGGGCTCGTGCTCGCCGCGTTCGTAATCGCGCTGATCGAGCTGTCGGGAAGTAGGGGGGGCGGTGACGGTGGAAGCGCAGCGGTGCAGGGCGCCACCGTCTCTGGCGCGAGGAGCGGCGGCGCCCCAGGCCTCGAGACGACGAGCGCCACAGCCAAGGCCGCGCCGCGCGCCAGCTCAGGGGCGGCGGGCAGCAGCTCGCATGCGGCACGCTTGCCTGGTCGAGGGTTTCCGGGCTGGCCCATAGGCCTTTCCGCCTGGACGGTTGTGCTGCAGCGCAGCCAGACCCGCGGCGAGGCGGCCCAGCAGGCCGCAGCGGGCGCCATCGCGGCTGCGCGCATCCCGGTGGGGATACTCGAGTCCAGCTTGCACCCGGGGTTGACACCGGGCTACTGGATAGTGTTCTCGGGACGGTATCCCACCTCGGCGGCGGCGCAAGCCCGTGCGGCCACGCTCGTGGCCAAGGGCCTGGTGGCCGCCCATGTCGTCTTGGTGGAACGCTCCGGCCGCTAATAGATTCGGTAACCGCTCAGCCCAGCGCGGGCCACCAGCGCGCCAGCCGTCCGATCGCTTCGCTGACGATCGGGTCCACGCCACCCCTGATCGGGGCCCCACCGCTCGCAATGCTGCCCCCAGCTCCCAAGCCCCCCCCGCCACGGGCGACCGTCACCCCGCCCGGAAGGCCCGCGCCCTCAGGGCCGGCGGCAGCCCCGGCGCCGCCGGCACCCGCAACCTCCCGCACAACCGGCCCCCGCAAGGCTTCGAGCGTCGCGGCTACCGAGCGAGCGAGCGCACCGAGCGCGTATCCGCCCTCGAGCACGCCACCCAGCGGCGCTTCCAGGGCGGCACAGGCGGCGCGCATCGAGCGCGCCATCCCCGCAAACCCCGCCTCGGTCACCTGGCACTCGGCGAGGGGATCCTCGCGATGAGCGTCGTAGCCGGCGGAGATCAAGACGAGCTGGGGCGCAAACGCACGCGCGAGCGGCACGACGACGCGCTCCACGAGCGAGCAATAGATTGCGTCGCCCGACCCCGGCGGGACCGGCAGGTTGACGGTGAACCCCTCCCCGTCGCCCTCGCCCGCGTCGGCGACTGAGCCGGTTCCGGGGTACAGCGAGGACTGGTGGATCGAGACGAACAGAAGCTGATCGCTGGTGTGGAAGATGTCGTTGGTGCCGTTGCCGTGATGGACGTCCCAGTCGAGGATCATCACGCGCTGCAGGCCCCGAGCGTCCAGGGCGTGCCGGGCCGCGACGGCGATATTGTTGAACACACAGAAGCCCATCCCGTGCCCCGCCCGCGCGTGATGGCCGGGCGGTCGGTGGGCACTGAACCCGCACGGGGTCACGCCGTCCAGCATCAGGTCCACGAGCGCCACCGCACCCCCCGCGGCGTGCAGCGCGGCCTGAAACGATCCCTCGCTCAGCATGGTGTCGAGGTCGAGCTGACCACCACCGCGGGCACAGAGACGCTCGATCGACTCCACGTAGCGCTCCGGGTGGACCGCCGTCAGCGTGGCGCGGTCCACGGCCTCTGACTGCACGCGCTCATAGCCGATCCAGCCACACGACTCGAGCTCCTGCTCGATCGCGGTGATGCGAGCGGGCTGCTCGGGATGGGCTCCGGTGTCGTGCTCCAGCGAAGAGCGATGCGCGAGGAATACAGGCGCCATCGGCGTCGCTGTCGCCGCCATCCTCATAATGTACCGACCGTTGGTGGCTCGCGAGACCCAGGTTGCCGTGGTCGGCGCCGGCGCTGCCGGCCTCTATACCGCGCTCCGCGCCGCCCGCGAAGGGGTAAGCGTGACCCTCGTCTCGGCGACCCCGCTCGCCGAAAGCTCTAGCTGGTGGGCGCAGGGCGGATTGGCAGCGGCGCTCTCAGCGGACGACAACCCCGCCCTACATCTCGCGGACACGATCGCCGCCGGCCGCAGAGCGGTCCGCACCTCGGCCGCCAGGGTGCTGTGCGAGGAGGCCCCCGGCGCCGTCGAAGATCTGGCTCGCCTCGGCATGAGCTTCGACGCCGGGCACGATGGGCGCCTGGGGCTCGGGCTCGAGGGAGGGCACTCTGCGCGCCGCATCGTGCATGCGGGCGGGGCCGAGACCGGGAAGCGCCTGGTCGGCCACCTGTCGGCGCTGGTGAGCCAAGACGCGCGGATCGAGGTGCTCGAGCGCCGCCGGGCAATCGCCATTCTCGGCCAAGAGCAGCGATGCGACGGTCTGGCCCTCGACGACGGCAGCACGATCGCCAGCACCGCGGTCGTGCTGGCCACCGGCGGCGCGGCCGCACTGTGGTCGCGGAGCACCAATCCCCCTGGAGCAGTCGGCGCAGGGCTTCTGCTCGCGCACACGGCGGGGGCGGCGCTCGCCGACCTCGAGCTGACGCAGTTTCACCCGACCGCGGTCATGATCGAGAACGGCGCGGACGGTGCCGACGGGTTCTTGGTGACCGAGGCCGTCCGTGGCGAGGGGGCGCTGTTGGTGGACTGCGGCGGGCAGCGGTTCGTCGACGAGCTCGCCCCACGGGACGTGGTTGCCAGGGCCGTCCAGCGCCGGATGGCGCTCACCGGCGAGAGGTCAGTCGGTCTCGATATGCGTGAGGTGGACCTGACGCTCTTCCCGAGCGTGGTGAGCGCGCTGCGCGCGGCGGGGATCGATCCCGAGCGCGAGGTGGTGCCCGTGGCGCCGGCGGCGCACTACATGATGGGGGGAATCGCCGTCGACCTGCGCGGGCGCACGACGCTGCCCGGGCTGTTCGCGGCCGGGGAGTGCTCCTGCACGGGGCTGCACGGGGCCAACCGGCTGGCGTCCAATTCGCTGAGCGAGTGCTTCGTGTTCGGCGCCCGTGCCGCGCATGCGGCGTGCGCGGCGTCGCGGGTCCTCCCGGACGAGGCCGCCCACCCAGGCGAGGGCGCCGGCGCGCTGGACGCCGTGCCCGGGATCCCGGCGCGCTCGGTGCAGCCCCCCGCCCACCGGGACGCCGTCGGCCCGGGCCACAATCAGAGGACCGGGTGCCAGCGGCCTTCCGCTTCCAGCCGCCGCGCCCTGTGGCGCCACGCAGGGCTGGAGCGCGACCGCGACGGGTTGCTCACCCTCACCGAGGACCCGCATCCGCTGGTGCGCCTGATCGGGGCCTGCGCGCTCGCCCGCCTCGAGAGCCGTGGCGCGCATCTGCGCCGCGACTTCCCGAACCGCGATCCCGAGCTCGACGGTCGCCACATCACAATCCGAGCCGGTGCCTCGCCGGTGCTCGAGTCATGGGCTTAACTCACGGTTAATACCAAATCCCGCCCGCGCTTCACAAGCGGGCGCGACAATACGCAGCGCGGCCTTGGACTGATTGGCTTCGGCAAGGAGCCGAAAGGAAGGTGATTCTGCGTGTACCGGTTCAGCCGGGCCATTTATCGCGAGCTTGCGGACGAGATCGTGGAAGACCCGTACGCCCGCGCTCCCAATTGCAATCACGAGCGTGTCCTGCGTGCGTGCGAGGCCACGGTGCAGCGCCTGGCGGCCGATCGCCACTACTTCGCGCGGCCGGCCCGCTCTCTGTTCGGCGAGGTCAGAGCGTACTTTCCGATCGCCTCCCAACCCCGCGTGCTGCACGTGATAGAGCGCTATCTCGCGTGCGCTGACGAGTTCCTGCGCAGCCAGCAACAGGACGGGCACGACATCAACGGCAAGCCCCTCCCATGCCGCGCCAGCACTCGCAAGGGAACGCCGTGCCAGCGGATTCCACTGGCCCACAACGGATATTGCCCTTCGCACCAGCACCTGGCCGAGACCGAGACCGAAGCCGAGGAGATGGGGATCGCCGCCTGAGCTGGATCGCCGCCTGAGCTGGATCGCCGCCTGAGAGAGGTATGAGACCCCCGCATGCGCGGGGCTTGTGCCCCGCCCGGCGTCTGCCCTGAAGCGGGCGGGGTCCTGCGGCGCCGGCGCCCAGCGGTGCGCCGGGCGGATGCGGTAGCCGTGTACCGTCGCGCCGATGCTGCTCGGCGTGGATGTCGGAGGGACCTTCACCGACGCGGTGCTGGCGGTGGCGGCCGTCGAGGACCGGGAGCGGCGCTACCGTGTCTTCACCGCCAAGGCGCCGACGACACCCCGGGACGAGTCCGAGGGCGTGATCGCCGCGGTGCAGGCGGTGCTGGAGCGCGCCGGGCGCTCGCCACAGGACGTGGAGGCGTTCTCCCACGGGATGACCGTCGCCACTAATGCCCTGCTCGAAGGTCGCGGCGCCCGTACGGCACTGGTCGCCACCGAGGGCTTTACCGACATCGTCGCGCTGGGGCGCCAGAATCGGGCGGAGCTCTACCGCCTGTGCGCCGCGCGGCCGGCTTCGCTGGTCCCGCCGGAGCTGCGCTTCGCCGCACCCGAGCGGATGACACCCGAAGGCCCGCTGCGTGCACTCAGCGCCGGCCAGGCACGCGAGCTGGCCGGGCATATCGCTGACAGCGGCGCCGAATCTGTTGCTGTCGTGCTGCTGCACTCCTATCGCCACCCCGAGCACGAGCTCGCGATCGGCGCCGCCCTGGCGGGGGCGGCGCCCGGCATCCACGTGTCCCTCTCCCACGAGGTCGTCGGGACCTTCCGCGAGTTCGAGCGCGCCGCCACCACCGAGGTCGACGCGGCGCTCTCGCCGCTGCTCGCGCACTACATCTGGAAGTTGGTGGAGCGCTGCGGCGAGGCAGCGCTCCCCGAGCCCGCGATCATGCAGTCAAACGGGGGCCTGATCGATGCCTGGGCCGCCGCCGGGCACGCCGCCTGGACGGTTCTCTCAGGACCAGCCGCCGGGGCGGCTGGGGCGGCCTTCGTCGCGCGCGCCGCCGGCGCGCCCGACGCGCTGTGCTTCGACATGGGAGGCACCTCGTGCGACGTCTGCGTAGTCGACGGCGGCGCGGTGCAGGAGCAGAGCTCCGTAGAGATTGGAGGCCGTCCATTGTCGTTGCCGGCGCTCGCCGTCCATACGGTCGGCGCCGGCGGCGGCTCGATCGCGTGGTGCGATCCAGGTGGAGCGCTGCGCGTCGGCCCCCGTTCGGCTGGGGCCGATCCCGGGCCTGCGTGCTACGGGCGTGGCGGCACCGAGCCGACGGTCACCGATGCGCACCTCGGGCTCGGCCATCTGCCCGCGGACGCACCGCTGGCCGGTGGCGTATCGCTTGACCTCGAAGCCGCGCGAGCCGCGATCGCCGGGCTGGCGTCCGAGCTCGGTCTGACGCCGCCGGACTGTGCGGCGGGAATCATCAGGGTGGCGAATGCCGAGATGTCTCGCGCGCTGCGCGTGGTTACGGTGATGCGCGGGATCGACCCCCGCCGCTACGCGCTGCTGGCCTTCGGCGGCGCCGGACCGCTGCACGTGGCGTCGATCGCGCACGAGCTAGGGATCGAGACGATCTTGTGCCCGCGTGCTTGCGGCGTGCTGGCCGCGCTCGGGCTCGTGGTCGCGCCCCGCCGGCGTGACGTCCAGCGCAGCGTCCTGCTCAGCGGCGATGCCCTGAGCGCAAGGGCGGTCGCGACCGCGGTGCGCCAGCTCGGCGAAGAAGCCCGCCGCGCGCTGAGGGCGACCGGTCGGCCCGATGCGGCCGACGCGAGCCAGACGACCGAGACTGCCGGCGCGACTCAGACGGCCGGCGCGACCGAGGCGACCGAGGCGACCGAGGCGGGCCAGGTGACACTGCGCGCCACCTACGAGTTGCGCTACCGCGGGCAGGGGTTCGAGCTTGCGATCGGTCCGTTCGACGCGGGGACTCCACCCAGTCCAGACGAGCTGCGCAGCGCGTTCGAGGCCGAGCACCAGGAGCGCTATGGCTATACGGACCCCGAGCAGGCGCTCGAGCTTGTCACGATTCGGGTCAGCGCCACGGTCCCGGGGTCCGAGCTCGGCCTCGACCTGGGCGCGGACGGCGAGGGCGATGATGGCGGCGAGGGCGATGCCACGGGGCCGACCCGGAGCCGGCGAAACGCGGTCCTCGACGGCGCGGAGGTCGAGCTCGAGGTGCTGCGCGGCGCACCGCCGCCCGGCACCTCGGTTTGCGGCCCGATGGTGGTCGAGCTGGCCGAGTCGACTTTGCTGGTCCCGCCCGGCTGGTCAGGGGAAGTGGACGTCACCGGCACGATCTGCCTGAGAGCGCGACGATGATAGACGATGGGCTTGGCGGCTTGCCGAGCGGCGAGGGCCCCGGCGACCCCTCGATCGGCGCGATCGGCGCGATCGACCTCCAGGTGATGACCGGCGCGCTACAGGCAATCTGCGAAGAGATGGGCGCCGTCTTGATCGGATCCGCGCACTCGGCCAACATCAAGGAGCGTCGCGACGCCTCCACTGCCCTCTTCGATCGCTGGGGCGAGATGGTCATGCAGGCGGAGCACATTCCCGTGCATCTGGGGGCGATGCCGGCAGCGGTGGCGGCGGTGCTCGACGCCGAGCACGCCCCGGGCAGGGCCTGGATCCTCAACGACCCCTATGCGGGCGGCACCCACCTGCCCGACATCACCGTGATTACTCCCGTCTTCGCGGACGGCAAGCTGCTCGCGTTCGCGGCCAACCGCGCCCACCACGCAGATGTCGGCGGACCTACCCCCGGCTCGATGCCCGCCGGCAGCCGCACGCTCGCCGACGAGGGCGTCGTGATCGAGCCGCGGGTGCTCGACGAGCGGGCGATCGCGCAGCTCAGCGCCCAGATGCGCCAGCCCGAGCAGCGCCGCGCGGACCTGCGCGCGCAGCTCGCG
>JALYUQ010000237.1 GCA_030853685.1 Actinomycetota bacterium
CGGGACGCCGAACGGCGTCGGGATGGGGCTCGACCCACCCCAGTTCCTTCAGTCCGGGGACGTGGTGCGGATCGAGATCGAGCGCCTGGGCGCGATCGAGCACGCGGTCGCCTGACCTGCCGGGCGAAAACTCGGTGGCGTTCGCTCGCGCGTGTGGGCAGGCGGTCAGTGGTGCTCGATCACGCGGTCGATCAGGCCGTACTCGACGGCCTCGTCGGCCTTGAAGAACCTGTCGCGCTCCATGTCGGTATGGACCTGCTCGAAGCTCTGGCCGGTGTGGTGGGCATAGATCTCGTCGATTCGCTGGCGCATGTTGAGGATCTCCCGCGCGTGGATCTCGATGTCCGTGGACTGGCCTTCGAAGCCCGCCGAGGGCTGGTGGATCAGCACGCGGCTGTTGGGTAACGAGAAGCGCTTGCCCTTTGCCCCGCCGGTCAGCAGCAGCGACCCCATCGACATCGCGATCCCGACGCAGATCGTCTGGATCTGGGGCTTGATGAACTGCATCGTGTCGTAGATCGCCAGCCCCGAGTAGATCGATCCACCGGGGCAGTTGATGTAGATCGAGATGTCCTTGTCTGGGTCTTCGGACTCCAGGTGCAGAAGCTGGGCCACGACCAGGTTTGCGATCATGTCGTCGATCGGGCTCCCCAGGAAGACGATCCGCTCGTTGAGTAGGCGGCTGTAGATGTCGTACTCGCGCTCGCCGCGCGCGGTACGCTCGATGACCATCGGAATCAGGGGCATGGCTTAAGCCTACGGGGTCTCGGTGCCGGGCCGCTTGGCGCTCGCATGCCCCGGTAGCGTTTGCCGGGCAATGGTCCCGGTCAACATCCCGAACCTCCTCACCGTTGTCCGCATCCTGCTCGTGCCGGTGCTCGTCGTGGCGCTGCTCGACAAGACAGGTGGGGGTGACCTGCTGGCGGCGATCGTGTTCGTCGTCGCCTCGGTTACAGACGCGATCGACGGCTATCTCGCGCGTTCGCGCAACTGGGTGACCACCTTCGGCAAGCTGATGGACCCGATCGCCGACAAGCTGCTGATCGTCGCGGCGTTGATCGCGCTCGTATCGCTCGGACGGCTGCAGGCGTGGGTGGCGATGGTGATCATCGCACGGGAGTTCGCGGTTACGGTCCTGCGGGTGGCGGTCGGTGCCGGACAGGGCATGGTGATCTCCGCCAGTCCGATCGGCAAGCTGAAGACCGCTTTCCAGGTGGCGATGGTGATGGTGCTGATCGCCATGCATGGGCGCCCGTTGTGGGTATCGCTGCTCGTCTATGTGACCGCGCTGGTGACGGTCCTCTCCGGCGCGGACTACTTCTTCGGTCTGCGCCGGCGTCACAAAGCGGCGTCGAGCCAGGCTCGCCGGCTGGTGTGAGCCGCTGGCGGTTCGGCGTCGCGCAGCTCGCGCCTGACTTGGCCGAGCGTCCCGTAGCGCTCGGCGATCACGTTGTGCTGGTGAATCGTCTCCAGGTTCACCTGCCGGGCGGACACGAATGCCCGGTCGTCGAGATCCGGGAAGCGCTCGATGACCCCGTTGACCATCTCTCGCACGCAGTCCTCGACGAAGCGCGGCCGCTTGTGAGCCTTCTCGACGACGTGGGCCTCGTCGGAGCGCTTCATCAGCTCGTAGATCTCCGAGGACATCGAGTGCTCGACGATTGCAAGCAGCGTGGCGGCATCGATCTCGTCCTCGCAGCGCTCGGTGCAACCGATGTGCAGCGTTCCGAGTCCGCGCTGGTTGTGGGTGGCGACCGGAACGGCCTCGAAGATCCGCTCGATCTCCTCCGAAGCGAAGCCCTGAGCTTCGAGCCGCTCGCGTGCGGCGCCGGCGACGAGCTCCTGTGCGCACGGGCACGCGGTCATACCCTGCGCGGTGACGCCGATCAGCCTGCGCGTGCCCAGCTCGGTGCAGATCGCCGAGCCGTGCAATGTGTAGAGCTCCTGCGTCTGGATGCCTGACACCGGCGCCGGCTTGTGCTCGGGGAAGCGAGCCTCGATGTTTACCTCCGCGCGCGGGGCACCCTGTCGCGTGCGGACGAGCGTCGCGATGTGCTCTGCGAGCGTCTCGACCTTGAAGGTCGACTCGCCGAGCACGACATCGCCGATCGCCTCGTTGACGACCGCTTCGAAGCGCGACATGTGCGCTCCCTTCTGGCTGCGGCCGAGCTCGACCACGCACTCCAGGCGGGCGGAGAAGAGATGCTCGGCTCCGTTCTGGCGGATCCGGATCACCTTCTCGACTCCGGTCACGCCGACGCGTGAGAGGCTGAGCTGGACGGCGGGACGCTGGGCCTGGACGTCGACCACGGTGAAGCTCTCAGAACCGGTGGCGGTCATTGTCCTTGGAAGGGTAGAGCCGCCCCGTGCCCGGTGACTGGTCGAAGGTCCCGCGGCGTTCCGTCCGGACGCGAACGTATGTTTGGGGATGGAGGTCTCACGAGATCCGAGGCGCCAGGGGGACCTTGGCGAACGATCCGCCATGCTTTGGCTCGGCAATCACGACGCGGCAGTCTTCGTGCCGGTCTTTCACAGCCCCGACTCTGACTTGGTCGCAGACTCTGGGAATGGTCAAAGCTCAGTTACGCAGCCACGCGAGATCCACCGGAAACGTCACCGACGTAGAATCGGCTGAGGCAATCGGCGGGATTCCCGAGCGGTCAAAGGGGATGCGCTGTAAACGCATTGGCTCTGCCTTCCCAGGTTCGAATCCTGGTCCCGCCATGACCACTGTCCGCTCGCGCGTCGCTCGAGTCGGGCGGCGACCGTACGTCGATCCATCGACATCCGCGGCGCCGCTCCTGTAGCTGCAGGTTTCCGTGCACGAGGTCTTGGAGTCGTCCGAACGTCGGCACTCGTGTTACGGTCAGCGTCGCCTCCAGACTGACTCGGAGCAGGGAACGTGGCGTTCGCGTGGTCCTTGCCGTGGCTGCTCCTCCCGGACGATGACCCGCCTCTCAAGGTCCACCACGCGTGCTTTGTGCGCTGCGCTGGCGCTCAGCGCTGTCTTGACGATGGCGTCGCTGCCAGGCAATGGCGACTCTGCCAACGCTGCCGGCATCGGAGCACTCCAGCAGCGGATCAGCTCTGGCAACGGACGAGTCTCGAGCCTCTCGGGATCGGTGCGCTCAGCCTCACGCCGCCTGTCGGAGCTGAGCTCGAGCATCGCGAGCCTTCGTGGGCGGATCTCACGCATCCAGGCCGACCTAGACACAAAGCGCGTCGCGCTGCTGAAGCTTCGTAGCGCGTTGTTCGCCGCCCGCACCAGGCTCGCGCAGCTCGAAGCGTTCCAAGCGCACGCACAGACGGTGCTTTCTCAGCAGTTGGTCAACAGCTACGAATCCGGTCGCCCGAACCTGATCGGCGTCGTGCTCGAAGCCAACGGCTTCTCAGACCTCCTCGAGCGACTTACGTTCGCGCGACGGATTCAGAAGCACGACGCGCAGGTCATAACCCAAGTGCGCGACGCGAGGCGCGCGGTGAGTGCGCAGGCGACGCGGCTGGGGGGACTCGAGGCTCGCCAGCAGCTCCTCACGACGCAGGTCCTGCAACAGCGCAACGGGCTCGCGCGAGTCAGGCTCGGCCTCGTGCAGCAGCAGATCACAGTCGCAAAAATGCGGTCCTCGGAGGCAAATCAACTCGCGGGCGCGCGCGGGCAGCTCGGGGCGCTGCAGCGTCAGCTCTCAAAGCTCCTGGCTGCACAGGCGGCAGCCGCCTCTCAGGCCGCTGCCGCCGCGCAGGCCGCTGCCGCCGCGCCCGGCCCGTCCCCCTCGCCCAGCGGGTCCAGCGCGTCCAGCGGCTCCGGCTCACCGGGCGCCCCGGTGGGCGCCCCCCAGGTCTCCAGCAGCAGCGGCTTCACGTTCCCGATGCCGAAAGGGGCAGTCTCTGCGCCGAGTACCTGGACGCTCGACCAAGGTGTCGACATGGCGGCGGCCGGTGGCACCCCGCTCTTGGCCGTGGGGTCGGGAACCATCGTGCTCCACGGCATCGGCGGCTTCGGTCCCTCAGCGCCGGTACTGCACCTGGACAGTGGAAAGTACGTCTACTACGGGCACGCCGGGCCGGGCAGCATGGTGGCCATCGGCACCCACGTCAGCGCTGGTCAGACGATCTCCGAGGTCGGCTACGGGATCGTCGGCTCATCGTCGGGCCCGCACCTCGAGATCGGTTTCTGTGACTCGAGCGGAACCCCGCTCGGAGGCGGCACGGCATCGCAGATGCTGTCGCTGCTGCAGGGCGCCTACGGCGGGTAGTCGGGCGGTTCGCCGACGGCCGCGTCAGGAGGAGGTACAGCCAGCCTGTCCCGCGCGTTGACGCGATACGCTCACCAAAGAGCGCCCTCTTAGCTCAGATGGTAGAGCACTTCCATGGTAAGGAAGGGGTCATCGGTTCGAGTCCGATAGAGGGCTCTGGCGGATCGCCTTTATTGACGGGGGGGTTTTCGGCGGGCGGCCGATTGCGTGGGTGTTGAGGGGCCGTATGGAAACGTTTTGGAAACCTCCGGTGAAACCCTGGGCGTGGTCGGTCGCCTCGGGCCCGAATCGCTCACTGGCCGCGGTTCTGCTCGATCCCGCCCGACCTGCCGCAGGTGGAGAAGCTTGATCCTCAGCCAGTGCTTGTCTCTGATCCGGGGAGCATCCACGTCCGATTTTGCGACGGGCGCGGATGCCCGTCGTGAAATCGGACGTAACGCGACCGGGGCCGGTGGACCACCGTGTCAACGGCAAGGACGCGCTCGCCGCGGTCTCAGGGTGGCGCGAGGCCAGCCGGATGAGGCCCGCTACCAACGCCGCATCGGAGCGCGAACATCGCCTCCTCGGGCTGCCCGCACCACCGGGCACCATGAAGCTTTCCGCGGGTAGGTAGGACGAGTCGCAGCTCGAGACGCTGTGAGAGGCTCTGGACGGGCCGCGGTCGTACGGTCTGGTGTCGGCTCCCGCGACCAGCGACCCGAGGCGGCTGGAAGGCATGCACCTCGCGCCGCCGCGCTCATAGCTGGGTCAGACCCAGGACTTCAGATGCCGCGCGACCGCCGCCGCCAGAGGCGGTGGAACCGCGTTCGCGACTTGCAGCGGCTGCTCCGCACGCGGCCCGCAGAAGAAGTAGTCCAGCGGGAAACCCTGCACTACCGCTGCCTCCCTCACGGAGATCGTGCGGTGTTCCACGGGATGCACTGGTAACGCTCGATGACCCGCTACGACCGTGCGCGCCTCGACCGGTCCGAGCCTCCGATACGAGATCGGTTCTTCGCCCGCCTTGAACCCCGCGATCCGCCTTAGGACGCGGTCGGAATGGCGCATCGTCGACATGTTGAGTAGCTCTCGCCCATCCTCCGTCACCAGCCGTTCAGCCTCAACGCCCGAACCCAACACGGGGAGATCGTTGAGCAGGTCAAGCAGCGCAGATGTCTCCGGAAGGTCAGTACCTGCCTCCGGCGCCTGACCATACCTCCGGTGGCTCGGTGAGGGCTTCGGCAGAAGCGTCGACCTGCGGCCGCGGCGAGCGATGAAGAAGTAGCGAAGGCGACGTTGCGGCACGCCGAAGTCTGACGCACGGAGGAGGTGCGGGGCGACTGAAAACCCGGCCTCCTTCAAGGAGTTGAGGATCACGTCCAGGAAGCCGTGCCCGCTAACTCGCCGCACACCGGGCACGTTCTCGAGCACGACGAACTCAACCTTCAGCTGGCGCGCCAGCCGGGCTACGTGCTCGAATAGCTGGTTCTGTGGGTCGTCTGGACGGCGCGATCCCGCCGCCGAGTAGCCTTGACAAGGGGGGCCCGCAAGAAGCACGTCGACCTTCGCTGTCCGGGGCATGTAGCGCCGGAGCGACGCGGCACTGGTACTTTTGGTGACCTTCGCCTCGATCACTGGCACCCCCGGGTTATTCAGCCGGTAAGTCTGAGCCGCGTGCCGTTCGGCCTCGACGGCAAGCGCGACCCGGTATCCCTGGCGGCGGAACCCCGACCCGAGCCCACCCGCGCCGGCGAAGAGGTCGACAGCAACGAGGGCGCCAGCCGGTGCGGAAACTGCCTCACGTCCTCGTCCGCAGAAAGAGACGAGTACGCACTCACCGCAGCGCTCGTTGCTAGACCGGCACACCTCGCGCCCGTGGTGCACGAGGTTGATGTGGAGCCGCTTCCGTCTCTCCGCCGGAACAGCGTCCTGAAAGGGATCGTGGTCCGCCTTGCGCCCCGCGGATGGCACCCCGCCAAGGCGGCGGAAGATCCGGTGCACATGCGTATCGACCGCGAATACAGCTCGGTCGAGCGAGTACGAAAGGACGCAGCGCGCGCTCTTGGGACCGATGCCGGGGAGGGCGACCAGGAAGCGCTCCGCCGCCTGGTCATCCAGTTCATTCAGGAAGCTCAGCGTCAGGTCGCCTTTGGGGCTACCTGAAGGCCCGACCCGCCGCTCGGCGTTGGCCTTCGCCACTGCAACCAGCAGCTGCTTCAGCTGGAGAGCCTTGCGCCGCTGGAACCCCGCTGGACGCAGAACTGACTCGAGTCTCGCGGCTGGGGCGGCAGCGGCATCGACCCATCTCGGATACCGGCGCCGCAGGTTCTCATACACGCGCCGGTAAACGGCCTCGCGAGTCTGCTGGCTCACCAATATGAAGACGACCTCTTCGAGAGGATCGTCCAGATTGAAAAGATCGGCCGACCGGTACCGAGCCTCCAGCAGCTCGTCGATGCGTTCGATCAGGCCCGCGCGGTCTATGGCGCCTTGTATCACGTCTGAGTCATAGCCGTTCTGGATCTCCTGGAGCCAACCGGGCCACAATTTTTCCGGCTTGCCCGGACACGTCACTGCACCCCGCCGACGGCGCGGGCTTCGGGGGCGCCCGATCATCGCGAATCCGGTGCCAGTGCGGTTCCCAGCGCTCCCGCTCTATGTGTGAGTATAAGCGCCGATGAACGACCGGCCACCTCCCGTCGCGCAGCTTCTGTACCGCGCGCGCGAGGGATGGAGCCCGCTGCCCGGCTGGGCGCGGTTCATGCTCGATACCGGCGCCTGTACCGCGAGCATCCGGCCGGCGGAGGGACGCCTGGTCATCGCTATCTCCCTCCCGACGCGCGCCTTCGCTGCCGTGCTCGCAAGCGCCTCCGCGGTCGTCACTGCGTTTCATGACAGCCCGGCTGTGAGCGATGCTGCGCAGCACTTCGAGTACCTCGCCTCGCTACCCGAGGGGACAGCGATCGCGCACCACCGAGCAAACTCGGTCCAGCAAGGCAGGCTCATCGGGGTCGAGTTCGACCGCGGTGACAGCGTGCCCCGCATCAGGTTCGTGACCTCTCGGGGAAACCTGGTTCGCCTGCTTCCGGAGAAACTGTGCACCGAGATCCAAGTCATCGAGGAGCGGGGAACGCTCAGAGTGCACAAGCAGAAGCTTGTCAAGAATCCCGAGTTTCTCTCCGGCGCCCTTCCCGGGGTGGACGCCGCGTCTCTTTGCGCTGCCACCCGTCTCGACTGCGTTCTGGTCGGCGTGCAGCATGCTCTCGAGGATGAGCTGCTCGCCAGCCAGTTCGGTGCGGGGGACAACGAAGCAATCTCTGACGGAAGCCTCCAGGACATCGTCAGGGCCCGCGATGTCGGCGGCACCAAGCACCCGTACCGCTCCTGCGTCATCTCTGCCAGCTCCGCCGAGCTTGATGCCCAGCTAGGGGTGGCGGCCCCGAAGGTCGCCGTCTTCGACGGCGCGCGGGCCTTCAACATGTGGCGCTCACGATGGCCGGACTCCAACTGGCTCGTACTACTCGACCGCGGATCCCCATCCGCAGAAGAAGGCGCCGGCGCCGTCAACCAGGGGTACGCGACGCGGCTCGACGACTCCGACGTCCTCGCCGGCCTCGAAGTCCCTCCGGGTGTTGAGACCCTGTCC
>JALYUQ010000248.1 GCA_030853685.1 Actinomycetota bacterium
GCCCAGTGCGGCACTCTCGTTGCTGCTGCCGCCTCCGAACCGGATGCAGAAGAGTTGCGCCGTGGAGTGAAAGCGGGTGCCTGGCCCCCGCACGACGCCTTCCCCGCTCGTCGCCAACAGCAGGGCGGGGCAATTCGCCTCCCGACCGGCCTCACCGGTCGGCCGCGACGCGGACGCGTCCTACGTCGCCAACTCGATCGTCAGCTCCAGGACGTCCTGTCGAGCAAAGCGGTCGTCCGCGGCGACGCTCACGCGTGGCTGCTGATGGGCGGGAGCACGCGCGTAGTCCCATCACCATCCCGTGACTGGGCGCCTCCCGCCGCGCGAGTGGTAGGATATCCTGACGGCCTGAATCGGCCGGTAGTAAGACTGGGGTATGTGCCGATACACAATGAACCAGCTCATTTGCCGTCCGGGCGCTCGTTTCGGCGACACGCGAGCCGGGCATTGATGAATCCGTTCAAGGAGCCCAGAATGCCCAGCTCAAGTCTCATGAATCGCTCCGCGACGGTCGTGATGGCGGTGGCCGCCCGCCGGAAGACGTTGGTGCGCGGGGGGACGCTCGGCCTGATCGCTCTGTTGCTGCTGGTGTCGGTTTCCGTGCTGGCGCCCGCAAATGCATCGGCGCGGGTTCCTTGTGCCAACGAGAATGCCCCGGTATCGACAACCGCCGCGTCGGACCTTCGCGCGTCGGTGCTGTGCCTGGTCAACGAGAGCCGGGCGAGTTACGGCCTGCCTGCCCTGCGAGATGACAGCCGGTTGGACACATCGGCCCAGCAGCACACCGATGACATGGTGGCCAACCACTACTTCGCCCACAACAGCCAGGATGGCACCACCCCTTTCCAGCGCATCACAGCCGTCGGCTACCAGTGGTCCACAGCGGGAGAGAACATCGCCCAGGGTGACAGCACCCCGCTGGCCGTGATGCAGACCTGGATGGCTGACGTCCCGCACTGCCAGAACATCCTCAACCCCAGTTTCCGCGATCTTGGGGTTGGAGTCAACCCCGGCGCCGCCCTCGCGGCGTACGCCCCGGGAACCTGGACCCAGGACTTCGGGCGCCTGCTCTCAGACCCGGCGCTCTCGACCGATACCGGGCCACAGATGAGCTGCCCCCACCCGATCGCGATTGCGCCCCCGGTGGCGACCACGGCCTCGGCGTCCTCGGTGGGCCAGACCACGGCGACGCTGAACGGCTCGGTGAATCCCAACGGCGAAGCCACTACCTACCACTACGACTACGGAACGACGACGAGCTACGGCTCCTCGACGACCGAGACGTCCGCGGGGTCGAGCAGCAGCGACCAGTCAGCCACCGCCGACGTGACCGGGCTGGCGCCGCAAACCACCTACCACGTCAGGCTGGTCGCTACCAACCAAGACGGCACCACCTACGGAGGGGACATCACCCTCACCACGGCCTCACCACCCACGCCAACCCCCACCCCTACGCCAACGCCCACGCCAACCCCGACCCCAACCCCAACCCCAACCCCGAACTCCACCCCTACTCCGCCGGTTGCGGCGGTCGGCGGGATGCTCGTCAGCCCATTCGCCTTCCGCGCGGCCCGGTCGGGGCAGGCGTCCGCGGCTCACACTGGCACGCACGTGCGCTTTACGCTGAACGTGCCGGCCAGCGTGAGGTTCACGGTCAAGATCGCGAGTATTGGGCGCCGCGTCGGTGGACGTTGCGTCCGGGCGAGCCACGCCAACCGCAGACGCGGGCGCTGCGTCCGGTTCGCGCCACTATCCGGTGGATTCACCCGCATCCTCCCCGCCGGCACGGACCGCTTCATCTTTACGGGCCGCTTCGCCGGGCTTACCCTCAGGCTCGGAAGCTACCGCCTGCTCGCCACCCCGACCGCCGACGGGAGCACCGGCCTGATGGCGAGCGCCGGCTTCCGGATCGTCAGGTAGCGCCGCCCGGGCCCGGGCGCCCAGGCGGCCGGTTCCGAGCAGCGTGTTGTCCCGGCGTCGCGCCCGCGCGCAGCTCGCTCCCACCTCGGGCAGCCGTCCGCCGTCGATCGCGGCCCGCAGGTCCGCTGTCAGCCGGGCGATGAAGCTGTCGACTCCAAGGCCACCGCCCCCACGACTACCTCACTACCGCGATCACCGCCGAGCTACACGGCCACCCAATCCCGCCCCTCCTCGCGGCTCCATCCTGACCAGACCCAGCGAACGGTTACGTCCATCGGCTCCGGGCCTGTAAGGATCGGCGTTCGGGCTGAGAACGCAAACGCCACCGCGGTAGCGATCACGACGGGCCATCACGGTTACGGCAATTGGCCACTTGACCGCTCTCATCCTTGGCTTGGAGCGTACCCGCTGCGGCGAGCGCGGTCTCGCAGACACTTGTTGAGCAGCGCGCTACCCGCTCCACCGTCGCAGCGACCCGCCAGCAGGCTCCAGGGGTTTGACCAGTCTATGGCACGAGCTCACTCTGCGTCCCGGCGACGAGAAATGAGGCCCAAGCATGAGGCCCAATTCGCTATCAAGCTAATCGGGACAATAGAAAAGGTACCGATTTCCAGGGACTTCGTGAGTGGAGCCAGCCGGGATCGAACCGGCGACCTCCTGCTTGCAAAGCAGGCGCTCTCCCAACTGAGCTATGGCCCCCTCGCGGTCGAGTCTAGCTGGCCCTTGTCAATCGGGTAGGGGCCAGGCTTGCCCTGGCCCCTCCCACACCACCCGGCATGCGGGTCCGCACCGGGCGGTTCGCTCAGCATTCCCGGAAACGACGGAGGGGTCGGTGAACCCTTTCAGGCCCATGGTCTTGTGCCAGTAGGCGTTCGGCAGCGCCCGTTGGAGTGGCCAGGATCCCGCGACACGCCAGTAGCCCTTCTGCGACGCCGCCCATGAGCGAGCGTC
>JALYUQ010000252.1 GCA_030853685.1 Actinomycetota bacterium
TGTTGAACGCCGCTGATTTTGGGCACGAGCTGGGCGGCTCGTGCCGTTCATCGTGGTGATGGCGCTCGCGGTGTTGGCAAGCTTCTGGCGTTCTTGAACACGCGAGAGCCCTCCCGTCTGCTTGGTGGTCCTCGGGAGGGCTCTCTTGGATGCCGGAGGTGGCACCCGATGTTGATCGTATGCACCGAGGAGGCGTTGGTCGAGGCTGAGCTGGTCGGCGGGCGGCTTGGGTGCCCGTCGTGTCGGGGGGTGCTGGGGCCGTGGGGGCATGGTCGGGAGCGAGTGCTGCGCTGCTTGTCTGGGGATCGGTTGCTGGTGCCGCGGCGGGCGCGCTGCCGGGGGTGCGCCGGCACGCATGTGCTGCTGCCGGATCTGTGTCTGTTGCGGCGCCAGGACGAGGTCGTGGTGATCGGGGCGGCGGTCGAGGCGAAGGTCGCTGGGCAGGGGTATCGCCGGATCGCTTCGCGGTTGGGGGTGCCGGCGGACACGGTGCGTGGCTGGCTGCGCCGGTTCGTCGAGCGCGCTGATCAGCTCCGGGCGCATTTCACGCGGTGGGCGGTCGCGCTGGATCCGGAGCTCGGGTCGGTGGGGCCGGCCGGCGGCGAGGTCGCGGATGCGGTGGAGGTGATCGCGGTCGCGGTTCGGGCGTGGGTGTTGCGGTTCGGGCCGGGTGATCCGTGGCGGATCGCCTCGCGGCTGTCGGGAGGTGGGCTGTTGTGCAACACGAGCTCCCTCTTCCCGCTGGTGCGGTGAGCTGAGACCGTCCCGCGCTCGTGACTTCGAGTGTGGGGAGAACTGATGGATGAGGACGGTCGCCGGGAGATCGGGCTGTTTCGGTACTCGCTGGCGCGCGACGCCGCAGATCCGACGTTGTCGAAGGCTGAGCGCGGCCGGCTGGTCCGGGCGATGTGTGAGCGTGAGCATGTCGGCCCGGACGGTCGGTTGGTCCGGATCGGCCGCACGACGCTTGACCGATGGATTCGCGCATACCGTCATGGCGGGTTCGAGGCGCTGGTTCCCCGCCCGCGGGTTGTGGCGCCGCGCACACCGGCGGAGGTGCTCGAGCTGGCGTTTCGGCTCAAGCGTGAGCGGCCGGAGCGGAGCGCGGCGCAGGTGCGGGAGGTCATGCTCGCCGCCGGCGGGCCCGTTGCGGGCCTGCGGACGTTGCAGACACATCTCGCACGCGAAGGGCTCAACGCTCGCGCGGACGGCCGCTCACCGGGGAAGGTCTATGGCCGCTTCGAGGCCTCTGCTCGCAATGAGCTGTGGACTGGTGATGGGTTGCACGGCCCCAAGCTGGCCGGCACGGCGGCGCGGCGGGCGGTGCTGGTGGCGTTTATCGATGATCACTCCCGGATGCTGGTCGGGTGGCGGTGGGGCACCGGCGAGGACGTGTTCCGGTTGGAGGCCGCGCTCCGGGCTGGCTTGATGACGCGCGGGGTCCCGGAGGCGATTCTGGTCGACCGCGGCTCTGCGTTCGTCTCCTCGCAGCTGCTCCGAGCGTGCGCTGTCTTGGGTGTGAAGCTGGTTCACGCGAGCCCTCGGGCGGCGACCACGAAGGGCAAGATCGAACGCTTTTTCAGGACGGTGCGCGATCAGTTCCTGGTCGAGATCGACGACGGCGTGGAGCTCGCCGAGCTGGGCCGGCTGTTCTCCGCGTGGCTCGAGGTCGTCTACCACCGGCGAGCGCACTCCGAAACCGGGCAGACACCGCTTCAGCGGTTTGACGCCGCGGGCGCGCCTGCGCTCCCGACCCCGGCTCTGCTCAGAGAAGCGTTCCTGTGGAGCCAGGAGCGAACGGTCACCAAGACCGCGACGGTGTCGCTGCACGGCAACCGATACGAGGTCGACGCCGCGCTCGTGGGCCGCAAGGTCGAGCTGATCTTCGACCCGTTTGACCTGACGCGGATCGAGGTGCGATACCAGCACCGCCCGTTCGGACTCGCGATCGGGCTGGTGATTGGCCGGCACACCCACCCGCAGGCCCAGCGCGAGCTCTCACCGCCACCGACCGGCACGGGGATCGACTACCTCAAGCTCCTCGCCGCCAAGCGCGACGCCGAGCTGGGCGGCCAGCGGATCGACTACGCAAGCCTCACCCAACCCGAGGGCGAGGGCGAGGGCGAGGGCGAGGGCGAGGGCGAGGGCGAGGATCGTGACATCAACCAGGAAGGACGTGAGGGATGAGTATCGATCGATTGCGGGCGCACTACGGGTTCTCGCGGATGCCGTTCGGCAAGGATCTGGCGCCCGGAATGCTGCACGCCCACGACGCGCACGCGCAGGCGGTCGCCCGGATCGGGTGGTGCATCGCCGAGCAGGCGATCGGCGTGATCACCGGCGAGTGCGGCGCGGGGAAGACCGTCGCCGCCCGCGCGGCGGTCGCCGGCCTGGATGCCTCGCGGCACACGGTGCTCTACCTTGGCACCCCCGGGGTGGGGCTGCGCGGGATCTACGGGATGATCGTCAACGCGCTGGGCGGCACCCCCCGGTTTCATCACGCCGCGCTGATCCCCCAGGCCCAGGAGCTGCTCGCGGCCGAGAGCACCGAGCGGGGCAAGCGGGTTCTGTTGATCATCGACGAGGCGCACCTCCTCGACGCCGAGAGCCTGGAGGGCATCCGCTGCCTGTCGAACCTAGGGATGGACCAGACCGCCCCGTTCTGCCTGCTGCTGCTCGGGCAGCCCACGCTGCGTCACCGGCTCAGGCGAGGCGCGTTCACCGCGCTGGATCAACGGATCGCGGTGCGCTACGCGATCGCGGGCCTGTCCGCGAAGGAGACCACCAGCTACGTGCAGCATCACCTCGCGCTCGCGGGCCGCTCGGACACGCTGTTCTCCGACGACGCGATCGGCCTGATCCACGAGGTCTCCCGCGGCCTGCCCCGGCAGGTGAACAACCTCGCTGTCGCCTCGCTGATCGCCGCGTTCGCTCAGGACAAGGCGATCGTCGACGAGAGCTCGGCTCGTGCCGCGGTCGCCGAGGTCTCCGCCCAATGACCGAGCCTATGGCCTTGTCGCTGCTCGATCAGCCGCCAGACGACGACCCGCAGCCCAGCGGCGCGCTGACCGTGCCGGTGCCCGAGGGGTGGCCGGCGCCGCCGGAGCCGGGCGTCTATCACGGGCTCTGCGGCGAGATCGTTCAAACGATCGCCCCCGAAACCGAGGCTGACCCGGTCGCGATCCTCTCCCAGCTCATGGTCGCGTTCGGTACCGCGGTCGGCCGCGGCGCCTGGTTCCAGGTCGAGGCAACCCGCCATCACCCCAACGAGTTTTTGGTCTTGATCGGTGACTCAGCCCGCGCGCGCAAAGGCTCGTCCTGGGATCACGTGCACCGCCTGATCGGTGGCGCCGATCCGGCGATCACCGGCCGGATCCTGACCGGCCTCTCAAGCGGGGAGGGGCTGATCTGGTCAGTCCGCGACCCCCACGGACAAGACCCCGGCTCAAGCGATCGACGGCTGCTGGTGATCGAGCCCGAGTTCGTCAGCGTGCTGAAGAACGTCAGCCGCGAGATCTCCACCCTGTCACCAACCCTGCGCTCAGCGTGGGACGGTCGGCCGCTGGCGATCCTGACCCGGACCGCGCCCGCGCGGGCGAGCGACGCGCACATCTCGATCATCGGGCACATCACCGCCACCGAGCTACAACACCACATCAACCCCGTCGAGCTCGCCAACGGGCTGCTCAACCGCTTCTTGCTGCTCGGCTGCCGCCGCGTCAGGTTGCTGCCCGAGGGCGGCAACCCCGACCCCCTCCACGGCACTGGCCTCCACCGCCGACTCGTCGCCACGCTCGCCGCTGCCCGCCGCGCCGGGCAGGTCCGCCTCTCAGACCACGCCCGCAACCCCTGGCATGAGGCCTATCAGCGACTCGCCGAACCACAGCCCGGGATCGCCGGCGCGATCAGCGCACGCGCCGAAGCGCACACGATCCGCCTCGCCCTCCTCTACGCCTTACTCGACAACACCCGCCAGATCCAGCCAGCACACCTGGACGCCGCGCTCGCGCTCTGGGACTACGCGCAGCGCTCCGCCGTCTGGGCGCTGGAGCGCACCGCCTCAGACCCGCTCGCCCGACAGATCCACGCCGCGCTCACCCACGCCCCAGACGGGCTGACCCGCACCCAGCTGCGCGACCTGCTGCACCGCAACCCCAGCACCCAGCAGCTCGACCGAGCGCTCGCCGATCTCGCCCACGACGACAAGATCACCAGCCAGCGCGTGCTCACCGCGGGCCGCCCCGCCGAGCTCTGGACCGCCACCCAGCACTGACCGCAGTCCGGTCCGGTTGCGCGCAGCAACCTTCATAGCCACCCAGCGAAGCGCCGCGGGGCTGTCACAGG
>JALYUQ010000098.1 GCA_030853685.1 Actinomycetota bacterium
GGCCCGGGCGCAGACCCGGCTCCGGGCGCGCGCGGAGACCCTGCCCTTGGTCCGCGCGAAGACCCCAGTCAGCGCCCGCGCGATCCCGCCAGGCGGGCGCGCACGCGGCGCGCACGCGGCCTCGGCCAGAACTTCCTCGTCGATCCGAACATCCTCGGCGTCATCGAGCGTCTGGCCGAGCTACGCCCCGAGGACGTGGTGCTCGAGATCGGCGGCGGCTTGGGGATCCTCTCCCAACGCCTGGCGGCGCGCGCGCGTCACGTTCATGTGGTGGAGCTCGACCGGAGCCTCGAGCAGGATCTGCGCGAGGCATTGGCGCCCTTTCAGAACGTCACCCTGCACATCGCCGACGCCCTTGCCCTCGATTTGCGCGTGCTCGAACCACCGCCTGAGAAGGTGGTCGCGAACCTCCCCTACGGGATCGCCGTCACCGCGATCCTGCGCACGATCGACGAGCTGCCGAGCGTGCGCGAGTGGGTGGTGATGGTCCAGCGCGAGGTCGGCGAGCGGCTGGCCGCCGCGCCGGGCGCCGGCGCCTACGGCGTGCCTTCGGTGCTGGCCCAGCTCGCGTGCGAGGTCCGCGTGCTGCGCCCGATCGGTCGCACGGTCTTTCGCCCGGTGCCAGGCGTCGACTCGGTCCTCGTCGGTCTGCGCCGCATCTCCTGCGGCTCCAGCCCGGAGCTGCGCTCGCTCGTCCACCAGGCGTTCGCCCACCGCCGCAAGGCCCTAGCCGGCTCGCTAGCGCTCGCTCCGGAAGCTGCCCCCGGAATCCGCGAGCACGCCCGCGAGGCGCTCGCCGCGATCGGGCACCCCGCCGGCGAGCGCGCCGAGCGGCTGAGCCCTGACGAGTTCCGCCAGCTCTCGGCGAAGCTGCGCTGGATGCGGGCGACGGGGTGAGGCTGATGGCGCGGGCGCCGGGCAAGGTCAACCTATGCCTGCTACTCGGCGCGGCGCGGGCCGACGGCCGCCACGAGCTCGTGACGGTGCTGGAGTCGGTCTCGCTGGCCGACGAGCTGGAGCTCTCGACGCTCGCCGGCGGTCCAGACGAAGTCCATTGCCCCGGCGTGCAGGGACCGAACCTGGTCTCACGCGCGCTCGCTGGGCTCCGCGCGCGTGACTGGGGCGCACCCGCGGTGCGGATCGAGATTCGTAAGCGCGTGCCGGTCGCCGCGGGGATGGGCGGAGGGTCCGCCGACGCGGCCGCGGCGCTGCGCTTGGCGAACGAGCTGGCGCCGGTGGCAGCCGGCCACGTCTTCTCGATCGCAGCGTCACTGGGCGCGGACGTCCCGAGCCAGCTCGCGCCCGGGCTCGCGCTCGGCACCGGCGTCGGCGAGGTCGTCACGCCGCTGGCCCCGCTGGCGCCGCACGCATGGTTGCTCTTGCCTTCAGACCGCCAGCTCTCGACCGCCGAGGTCTACCGCGAGGCCGATCGGCTGGGGCTCGCGCGCAGTCCTCATGGGCTCGCCCGCGAACGCGAGCGGCTCGTGTCTTCGTTGGAGGAGCGCTCCCCGCCGGTGGGGGAGGGACTCCGGCTGCCGGGGGAGCGGGCCCGGCGGTTGGAGGAGTGGCCCCGGCTGCCGGGGGAGCGGGCCCGATTGCCGGCTGCGCTGCTCGTCAACGACCTGCAGCCCGCCGCTCGCTCGCTCTGCCCGCAGATCGACGCCGCGCTCGACGCCGCGCTCGGAGCCGGCGCCGAGCACGCGATCGTGTGTGGATCGGGCCCGACCGTCGCTGGGCTCTTCTGGGGCGAGGATGCGCGCGACCGCGCAGAGGCCGCAGTGGGCGCCCTGGGCGGCCACTTTCCGCGCGCGTGCGCCGCCGTTCCGGTCAGGGGCAGGTTTGAAGATCCTGTGCCAGCCTGAGGGGCTGGCACAATCACTACCAACAGTCATGAGCAACCAATCGATCACTTATCTCGTCGGGGCTTGCCTCGGCGTGCTCGGCGTGGGCGCATTCGGCGCGCTCGTGGTCGTGCCCGCCGTTACGACGTATCGGCGGCCGCTGCACCGGGTCGCCGTCGTGATCCTCTCCGCGTACGTCCTGGCCGCCCTGATCGGGGCGGGCGTGCTCCTCGGAGCGCTGGTTGTGGTCGAGTGGCCGCGGATCTTCTAACCGCGTCCGGCAAGGTCGCCTGAGGTGGCCGGCGATGCTGCGCGGGGTAGCGAGGCTCAGCGGGCCGGGGACGCTCCGGGGGTGGGCCGCGCTCCACGCCGCGACGGGGCGCCACCGGGCGCGCCTGACCTGCGCGCACTGGCGGAGATCACAGACGCGGTCGAAGCCGGCGCGGGGCTGCCCGAGGTCTTGCGCGCCTCGGCGCGGGCGCTCGACGCGAGCCTGATCCTGATCGACCGCTCGGCGGCGGTGCTGGCGGTCGCCACCCGCTCTCCGGCCGACGAACGCTCCTTGATGCGCGATGCCGGCGACGTGAGCACGATCGAGCTGAAGGTCGCCGAGCAGAGCGTCGGTCAGCTTCGGATGCGCGCACGTGAGAATGCCCCCCACGGAGCGCTGCTGCGCCTCGTGACGACTTTGATTGCCTCGGAGGTGGAGCGCGTGCGTGCGCCCGAACGGGCCTCCGAGGAAGCCACCGCCAGCTTTCAACGGGCGGTGCTCGAGCACCGCATCGAAGACCGGGAGGATCTGATCGCCCGTGGCAAGGCGCTGGGCAGCGACCTGGGCGCCGGCGGCAGCGTGGTGGTGCTCCGCGCGCGTCCCCGCAGCCCCACCGAGGACGACTGGCGCCGGCGACTGCTGGCGGTCGCGAGCAGAGGCGCGAGGTCGATCGCGTCCGGATCGATCACCGCGCCAGCTAGAGACGACGCTGCAGAGATAGTGGTCCTCGTCCCCGACGCCGACGGAGACGCCGGCCGCCGTGTCTCCCGCGCGATCATGCGCGAGCTGGAGTCCGGTCTGCCGGGCTTTGCCCTCGCGATCGGGCGCAGCCGTCACGCCGAGGACCCGCGGGACCTCCACCGCGCCGGAAATGAGGCGCTGCTGGCGGTAAACGTCGTCGAGGGTGACCCTGAGCGCTCCGAGCTGGCCTTCGAGCAGACGGGGACTTACCAGCTACTGCTGCCGCACATGCGCGACCCGGCCGAGCTGCAGCGCTTCTACACCGAGACGGTTCGCCCGCTGGTGACCTACGACGAGCAGTACGAGACCGACCTGCTGGGCACGCTGTCCACGTTCCTGGAGTGCGACGCCAACGTCAACGCGACGGCGGCGCGACTGATAACCCACCGGCACACGATCCGCTACCGCTTCGAGCGCGTGCGCGAGCTGACCGGCCTCGACGTCTCCTCGACGGATGGGCGCGAGAAGCTGTCGCTGGGGCTGAAGGCGATGCGCGTGCTGGGCATCGCCGCCCCGCTCGGACCGGCGAGCGAGCGTGGCGCCGAGGGCGGACGGGTGCCGCGGTAGGAGCCAAAACACGCCCCTGGCCCGTCAAGCTCACCGACGCGGGGCGCAGGAGCACGACGCTGTCGCTGATGGTCAAGCCGTCGTAGGCGCGGCCGCCGAGGGGCAGCCATCAAGGTTTGACGATTCGGCGACAGCCACGTCCTGAGGACGCCCGATCAAAGCCGCGCATCAGATGCGCACTACGGGCACACTTTCGGCGAAATCTGAGAAGTCCTCGTCTTGGGTCCAGACCTCGGCATCGTTGACGAGCGCGGTGGCGGCAATCCAGGTGTCGTGGATGCGTGGCTTGCGCCCCGCAGCAAGCACCGTCGCGGCGAGCCGCGCGTACGCCGATCCGGTCCGCTCGTCGATCGAAACGGCCGCTCCCAGCGCCCGTAATTCGGTCAAGGTTCGCAGCCGCTGCGCTCGCGCGGTCGCGCCTCGTGCGACCAGTACGCCGAGCTCGAGCTCGGCGATCGAGACGACCGAGACGGAAACCATGTCAGGCAGCGCTCGCCTGACCGGACGTCCCTGTTCGGCGGCGATGAAGACCGACGTGTCAAGAATGGCGCGGGTCACGGGGGCTCGACGAGCTGCTCGCGCAGAGGCGCAAGGTCGTTCAGCAGGCCACGATCGGCGGCTGCGTCGCGGAGTACCCGCTCCATCGCCGCGCCCGAAACCCACGCCGGTCGACTCAGCGGCGCGAGCTCTGCCACGGGCCGGCGGCTGACGGTCACTGTGAGGCGCTCGCCCGCCTCGACGCGACGCAGAACAGCAGCAGTGTAGTTCCTCAGATCGCGGGCCGCTACGTCGCTCACGCACATATCGTAGCACCCATTCTACGGTTGATCGACCTCCTCGGTCCGCGCGTCACGCTGCCGTATCGCCAGCCTGCGCCTGGATAACCCTGCTTGCCGCCAGCTCGCCCGCGATCATGGGCGGTTCGGTGTCGCGCAGCGCCCGCGCCAGGACGAATGCACCCTCCAGGCAGCAGAGCATCGCGATCGTCAGCTCACGCGATTTCTCGGGACTGATCCCCGCCGCGGCGTATCGCCGGGAGCCGGCCGCGATCCAGCTCTCGAACACCTCGGCGCATGCCTGCCTGAGCGGCTCGCTGGCGCTGGAAACCTCGAGCGCGATCGTCGCGATCGGACAAGCATCGGCATAGTCGGTCTCGTGCAGGTGCTGGGCGGCGCCCTGAAAGAAGGCGCGCACGCCGGTGACGTCTATCGCTAGAGCGATCAATCCAGAGGAGGAGGAGGAGGCGATGTTCTCGTGGCTGACAAAGAAGGTCATAGCTCACAACATGGCGCGCTTGCGTGCCGGCGATCCTCGGCCGACGCTGCGGATGGACGCCAGGGACGTGAGGATGAGCTTTCCGGGTGATAACTCCTGGTCAGGCGCGTTTCACGGTAGGGCCGAGGTACGGCGCTGGCTAGAGCGGTTCGCGCGCGTCGGCATCGCGCTGGCTAGAGCGGTTCGCGCGCGTCGGCATCCAGATCTTCCCCGACGAGGTCGTTGCCCACGGCATGCCCTGGAACCAGACCGCGTGCGTCCGGGGGTCAGTCTACCTGAAGTCACCGGTGGGCGAAACCGTGTACGAGAACCGCTACGTGATCTGGGGCCGGATGAGGTGGGTTCTGCTGCAGGAGTACGAGGTCTACGAGGACACCAAGAAGGCCAAGGCGCTCGATGACTACCTCGCCCTTCATGAGACTGAGCCGGCCATGGTCGTGTCCCCGCGGCGTTCGATCAAAGCCGTGGCGTATGCCTTCAAGCGGTTGGGGATCGCTTGACTGAGCGAAGAGCGGTGATCGGCGACCCAGCGATAGGTTCGCTCCGTGAGCGTTGGCGCACTCCTCAGCAGCGCCGCGGGGACCGCGCCGCCGGGTAACAGTCGCAGCAGCGGTGTCGCCGCGGCCCCCGCCGAGAAGCGCCGGCCGTCGGGCGCGATCAGGTGCCACGACCGCATCCGCTCCTCGGCGCTCAGATCGGCGAGCACCGCGTCCGCCGCAGGTGTCTGGATGGCTACCGGTGCTAGCTGGTGCTCGCGATCGAGCACCAGCAGAAAGGCGAGTGACGTGCGGCAGAAGCCACAGTCGGCGTCATAGAAGACCGTCCAGCGCCCGGGCGCAACCGACGCCGGCGGGTTGCGTCCGGGGCCGCCCGAGGGGATCGAGCCGGTATCGTGCTCGCGCGCCATGTCGATCGGGATCATCACGGGTTCGGGTACCTATGCGCTTCCTGGCTTCGACGCGGCCCAAGCGGTGATGCTCCAAACGCCATTCGGTGCCGCCGCGGTTACCCCCGGGAGCTATGGGGGCGTCGATGCGCTCCATGTCTCGCGCCACCTCCCTGGCCACGTGAGGCTCTCAAACCACGTCTCGCACCGCGCGAACATCTGGGCGCTCAAGGAACTGGGCGCGAGCACGGTGATCGGCTGCACGGCGTGCGGAGCTGTGGACCCATCGCTGGCGCTCGGTTCGCTGGTGGTCTTCGATGACCTGCACTTCAGCTCCAATCGTCTGCCCGACGGCTCGCTTTGCACGTTCTTCACCGAGGAGGGCGATTTCGCCCGGGGTCATTGGATCCTGCACGGAGGCCCATTCTCACAGCGACTGCGTGCCGCGCTGCTCGATGCGGCAGCGGGGGCCGGTCATCGAGCCCGCGATGGCGGCGTCTACGGGCACGTCGATGGCCCGCGCTTCAACACGCCGGCCGAGATCGCGGCCCTCGCCTCGTGCGGTGTGACGGCGGTCTCCCAGACCGCCGGACCCGAAACCGTGCTCTGCGGCGAGCTGGAGCTCCCGTTTGCGCTGGTTGGCTTCGTTACCGATTACGCGAACGAGGTCAAGCCCGGCGAGCCGACGCCCGTCTCGAAGCTGATCGAGCTGATGGGCGCCAGCACCGCGATCTTCGCCGACGTGCTTCGCGGCGCGCTGGTGGCGCTGAGCGCCGCTGGTCCCGCACCCGCCGCCGGACCCGCGCCCGCTGGGACCATGTTCCGCTTCGAGCAAGGCTGAGCGCCCGGGGAATCCGATCACCGCGAGCGCGCCACTGCTTCACTGCTCCAAGGCTCACTTCGCTCGTCGGTCCTCAGCCGGAAAGCAATCCGGCCAAGGGGGCACCACTTCCTGCGATCTCATGCGATCGCGCCCCGGTAGGGCCGGCTAAACTGAACATGGAATGCAGAACACCAATCGCGGAGGCAACATTCATGAGTGACAAGAACGTGGACGAGGGTAAGGGGCGCCTCAAGGAGGCCGCAGGCAGTCTTACCGGCGACCAGCGCCTCAAGAAGGAGGGCCAGGGCGACCAGGCCAAGGCTTCGGTCAAGGACAGCGTCGACAAGGTGGCCGAAAAAACCAAGCGCGTGCTCGACAACGACAAATAGCAATAGGCACTCGCCATGAGCGTCGCCGCGGCGACGCTCATGGCAAGGACGGGGAGCTCCCGGTCGCCCTGCAACCCGCAGGGGAAGTCCAACCGCGGTTATCTGGTGGCCGCGGCGGCATCTGGAGCTGTCATCGCTCGCGCTGGTGGCACCTAGGGGTGCAGCGACAGCTTGTTTGTCGATAGTCCGCGCTTCGGCACTCTGGCCGAGATTGCGAGCACCCTTCGCCCGGCGAGACGGCGGTTCCCCAGACGGACCGGAAGCGGTGCTCTGCGGCGGCGGTTAGGAGCGAGCTGCGAGCGCCGTCAGGCGATTTGCGGTTCGGGGGTCCCCACCGAGCATGAGATAGCTTCACCTAAGCCGTTTGCTCAATACTCTGGGGAGTGGTGTAATCGGCAGCACAGGGCACTTTGGATGCCCAAGTTCTGGTTCAAGTCCAGGCTCCCCAGCTTTGCAACTTGGTTCGAGACTGCCTCAGCGATGAAGCGCGAACTTCTTCGTCGCGATCACGGCTCTCTGGCGAGTGGGCGTGAACGTGGTCTTTGCGGTGAGCTCCAGGTGCTTGGCGTGCCTGAGCAGCCTCTTGCCGGCGCGGGTCAGGCTGATCTTCAACTCGCGCGTCCCGGCGCTCGCGAAGCTGAGTCGGCCGGTTGCGACCAGCAACGGCTTGCGGTGGCCGTGGACGAGGTGAGCGCCCGGCGGCACCAGGTACGAGGAGATCCTCAGACGGCCGGCGGATGGCGCGATGAACGCGAACGAGTAGCCACCGCGCGTCAGAAGCTTGCCGATCTTGGCCGGCTCCCGGGACCAAGCGAGCTGCTCACGCAGCAACTTGCTCACCTGTGTCCTTGTCGGGCCAGGCAAAGCATTCGATGCCGTCCCGACGAACGCGTTGCCCACGCGGTCCACGGTTACGCACTGCGCCACCGAACTGCAGGCAATCGCATTTAGCGAGTTCGCCCCCGCGATGGTGGTGGACGCTCGGCTTTCCGGAGCGGTCGGGTTGAAGGTCACTGCTCGGC
>JALYUQ010000261.1 GCA_030853685.1 Actinomycetota bacterium
CCGCCTCCAGAAACGCTCGCTCTTCGCCTACCTCCGCGAACTGCTCACCGCCCACCAAACCGGCGGTGCGCTCCCCGCCCTGCTCTGAACCCAGGCTCCCCGGACCAGGGGAACTGAACGCCTACAGTTTTTTTGTGCCCAGAATACGCCCGCTGCGGCGAATTCGGCTGTTGTACAACACGGCTGTACAACACTTGACGCGTTCGATGCTTCGCCAGCCGGCCGGGCCGCTCACTCACGGCCCGAAAAGCAGAAGGTTCGGGGCTGAAGCCAATCACGGAAGGAGCGTGAGCCCCTCGACATGCTTCGGTCGGACGACCGAGAAGTGCCGATGATCGAGCGTCGCCACTTCGTCGAGCGCAAGGTGCTCCGTGAGCGCGATCACCGAGGCATCAACTGACCCCAGTGGCAGGCTGCCGTAGTTCTCGACCAGCTCTGCGATTCTTCGGAGGTCGTCGTCGGTCAGTTGCACCAGCGTGAAGAGGCCGGCACGAACATCGGCGAGGAATGCAAGCTCAGCGCGGGTTCCGCGGCGACTCTCGGCCAGCTGGCATACCTCGGTGAAGACCGGCGCCGTGATCAGCAGCGGTCCGGGGTAGTCGCTCAGAAAGGTCCGGCAGCGCTGATGGTGATCATCGCGATCGTTGAGCAGGGCGACGATCGGACCGGTGTCGACGACGATCACTCGGACGACGAGGATGAGACGCTGTCCCTGACCGCCGAGCGGACGATCTCCTCGGAACGGTCGGCAAGCTCGTGTTCGCCAGACAGCGTCCCGGCACTCGCGAACACGCGGGGCGGCGCCACGATCGATCCCGCAACGCTGGCACGCAGCAACTGCTCGATCACATCCAACCGAGCGGCCGGCACCTCGTCGACCAAACGATGAACATCTTCCCGGGTCGCCATGGCAAGAGTCTGTCAGACGCGAAGGCGATTCAAAGCGGGCGCGATCCCGTGGCCCGGCGGGCAGCCAAGATCATCGACCGGCTGGCTGGCGATCTCCACCGGCAGCCCCCCGGCGTGACCGAGCTCGTCCCCGTCGAACCTGAAGTACCCGCGCATTCCCGGTGTGCTCCGTTCTGCGGGTCGGCGAGGGCTCTCCCTGTCATGACTTCGGCGGAGCTCTGCGCGTGACCGACGGGCAGTCAGGGGAGGCGCGTCAGCGGAGCCGCGTCAGCGGCCGCCGTAGGCGGGGCCGAAGGCCCGACCTTTACGGCCCGGCGGCGCGCGACAATTGCGCCGAGTTCGGAGTCGCTCGAGGATCTCCCGTTCCGTCACCGGTTTGTCCAGCCCTGCGACGGTCCGGCCGTCGCCGAGAACACCCGCGCGGCCGTCGCGTTCTGCCTCGCACACCCGCGCTGGCGCCTGAGCATCCAGACCCACAAGACGGTGGGCATCCGGTGACTTTTGAGCTGCTGCGACGCTACCGCTTTGAGGCTGCGCACCATCTGCCGCAAGTCGCTGCCGGACATCGTTGCGCGCGACTGCACGGCCACACGTACGATGTTGAGGTCGTCATCTGCGGCGCGCTGAACAACGAGGCGGGCTGGGTCATGGATTACGCGGAGATCGACGGCGTGGTCGAGCCGCTAATCGACGCGCTCGACCACCAGTACCTCAACGACGTGGGCGGTCTCGAGAACCCCACCAGCGAGCATGTCGCGCAATGGCTCTGGGAGCGGCTGGTTGGGGACCTGCCGGCGCTGTCGGCGGTACGGGTGGCGGAAAACGCCGACTCCGTGTGCACCTACCGCGGAGAGGATTGGTGAGCCCAGCCCAGAAGTTCCGCCTTGTGCGCGCGGAAGATTCAGCCGTGCCCGGCGGCTGGGCCACCATGTGGCCAGCGTTCGCACAGGCCTACGCAGAGCTCGTGTCGCCCGCGCCGCCGGCCAGCGAGCCCGAGCTGCTCCGGGAACTGCTCTTCTGCCTGCTCGGCGGTCACGGCATCACGTACGAGATGAACCGCTCCGTCTCGGCGGTGGCCGACCACCTTGACGTCTTCGCCGAGGAGCACGACGCCGACACGCTGTGGCGGAACCTCGTCGATGCCCTCGCCGCGCCGCAGTTCGACCCGCCGCGCAAGGACGGCAGCCCGCGGCGCTACCGGTTCCCGCGCCGGAAAGCAACGATCATCGTGCAGGCCCGCGCCTGGGTCCTGAGCGCCGGCCCGCTCACCGAGCGTCTCGCGGCACAGCCGTGCGAGCGCGACCGTCGCACCTGGCTGACGTCGTGCCCGGGGCTAGGTCCACCGATGCCGGCCTCATCGGCGAGCCGCGCCTGGAGAGCGGATACGGCGAGTGGCGATGGATCACCACAGAGGCGCTGACCTCCCGGGTTGTCGCCGACAGCCGCGCCGAGCTGCGCGACACGCTGCTCGATGTCGCTGATCGGCTGGAGCGCCGGGACGCGAACGAACCATCTCGCGGGGTCGGATGAGCTGCTCAGGTGTGGACGGAAGCGTGTAACGCGTTTACACACTTGGCCCGCCCCCGGCCCCGCAAAACAAGGCGATTCGCCGCTTCAGCGTGCCCGACTACCCGCCCCCGACGTGGTGAATGAGAAGGTGATGGGATCGGGTAGTCGGGCACGCTGAGCTGAGGAGAAGTTCGGCGGGGGCGAAGGCGGTCGAATGTGGGCCGGGGGGCAGTGGATGGGGACGAACGAGCACAGGTTGTGGGAGATGATGCGGAGTGATGTCGGATGACGGCCGACGAAGGGAGAGCTGTTGATTCCGGGCGAATCCAATGTCGGCGGTAGAGATGAGGTGGTCGCAGATGCCCATGGCTTCCGTGCTCCGGTAACAAGACAGCTATGAAAGCGGGGCGGACCTGGGCGGGGTGGCGGGACGCACGACGATAAGCGCTTCGCTCCCGCGGGTGATCTCGCTGGCGCTCAATGAGGGGCACGCGGCCGGCGTGTCGACGGAGCGTTCCCGAGACAGCAGCCGCCTCCCCGCCGGTGCTGTCGGTCAATTCGACGACACCGGCGAAAGGCCGATCAGCGACATCGACTGTACATCAACCCGCTATGTAGCAGGGCCCGCCTCCGCCCCCGCAGCCATTGGGGATCGGAGGGCTCAGCGTCGTCTGCGACGACCGATCTCAAGATCGGTAGCCCGCACGGGCGATCAACGGACTCAAGCTGCTTAACGCCGGCACCGAGGTGCTTGCAAACGGATCCCATCGCGTCTTGCGATGCCGAGTCTTGTCCGGACTGACCTGATGGCAACAAGACACGTTTGGTTAACCCAACTTGAGCTCCTTCGGCCCTCCCCGACTGCCGGAAAGAGTGGCTCCTCCCGACCCGATCGTCAATGGGATCGCCATCTCGACGAAGCGGCAGACTCCGTCGACGAGAGCCATCGCCTCGATGGTCGGGCAAGGCGAGTCGAGCAGCTGGGGGCTGTAGACGAGAATAGCGAGCGACTGAGCGCGGGAGACCGCGACGTTGAGGCGGTTTCTGTCGAACAGGAAGTCGAGCCCCCGTGGAGCGTCCGCACCAGAGGAGCAGGTCATCGCGTAGAAGACCACGGGCGCCTCCTGGCCCTGGAAACGGTCGACGGTGCCTACCCGAACGCCGTACCGGACAGCATCTGCGATTCGCTGGACGGCCATGTTGTAGGGGGCGACGACCAGGATGTCGCTGGGGAGGAGCGGTCGCTTCGCGCCGTGCTCATCCGTGACCGTCGACCCGCTTAGCAGCGCTTCACAGGCTGCGACGATCGCGCTCGCCTCTTCCGGGCTGTGCTGGCTGCGGTCGGCGTGAAAGACCGGAAGCGTCCGCAAGCCCGCGCCTGACGGCGTCAGCCCCGGTGCATCGACACGTCGCTTTGCACAGGCATCTCGCGCGTGAAGCTTAGAGTCATAGCTGCGCTCTGAGACGAACGCACAGACGTCCGGGTGCATGCGCCAGCTCTCAGTGAGTAGCACCCCGCGATCTGCTGCGATCGTGTCGGCGCCGTCGAGCAGGTGCTCGAGGACCGACGCGCCAGCTCCGGAAGGATGAGGCGCCTGAGTGACCTGGGGCAGCTGCTGCGGGTCGCCGAGCAGCACCAGGCCGTCGGCGGCAAGCCCGATGGCGGCCGCGTTCGCCAGCGAGTACTGCCCGGCCTCGTCGATGAAAATGCGATCGAACGCGCCCCGGTGTTCGGGTCGTGAGAACAGCCAGGCGGTTCCGGCGACGAGATCGTGGTCAGCGTTCACCGCGCCGTTTGAGTCGACCTCCTCGATGAGGCCGTGCCGGCTGGCGTAGGGGGTTCCTCGCTTGTATGCCCCCTGAAATTCGACGCCGGTTTCGTGCGCGTGGTTCTCGACCGCGTGCAGAAGGTTCTGGATGGCGGCGTGGCTGAATGCCGTCACCCCGACACGTTGCCCCGCGGTGAGTGCCGCGGTGATCATCAGCGCGCCGTTGTACGTCTTCCCAGTACCGGGCGGGCCCTGAACCGGGAGCACTGAGCTACGCAATCCGAGCGTGGCGCCAATGAGCTCGTCAGTCGTCTCGCCTAGCCGGCCGGACTCAAGATCAGGCGGCCCGCGGCGCAGCAGCCGTCGGGGGGCAGTGTCGCGACCACGGTCGTCGAGGACCAAGTCGGCCAGTACGACGAGAGCCTCACGCAACACCCCCGTGTTGATCGGGCC
Source organism: Actinomycetota bacterium (assembly GCA_030853685.1). Taxonomy (GTDB): domain Bacteria; phylum Actinomycetota; class Thermoleophilia; order Solirubrobacterales; family Solirubrobacteraceae; genus Palsa-465. Next base: position 4,641 of record JALYUQ010000261.1, read on the forward strand.
CGTGGCAACCAGCGCCTCGGGCCGTGGAGCGGGCTTCGTCGCCCCACGACGGACCACGGCGTAGTCAATTCCGATGTCGACGACGTCGAACGTCTCCCCGGTGGTCGGGTCCTGAGCTTGCCCCCCACTCAGCCGGTGTTCCTGAGGCTCGAAGTTCAGCCGATACAAGAGCGAACGCTTGTCGGGGACAGGGGCCACGGTCTCGTCGAGGATGATGCCGGCGATCGCATCGCGGTCATCGACGAGCTCCTCGATTGGTTTGCCCCGGAGATCGAAGTAGCGCCACCAGTGCGGCTTGTTCTCGCGGTGGTGGTACAGGAGAAGGTGGGCGAGCAGCCGTCGCTCGGCCTCTTCGAGCAAGTCGTCGTCCCCCGAGACGGAGAGCCCTTCCATGAGTGCATCAGCTCGCCGCTCGACCTCAGGCAGCCACTGAGGCAGATGCGGCGGGTCCTCTGGCTCAGGCTCGCGCAAAGACCCAAAGTCGACGCCAAATTCCCGTGCGGCCTCGGGCACCATCGCGTCTTGGAGCCAGTTGCGAAGGGCCAGCGTGGACCGGCAGTCCTCTGAGTTGTACGCACGAATGGCGTTCAGCAGGTGGGCATCCTCGGCCCGCAGCCACGTCTCGTAAGCGACGATCGACCCGCCGCCGTCTCGGACGCGCTTCTCACGGCGCTCGTATCCGTAGTGGCGTTCGAGCCGCTTGAGCGAATAGCTCTCCTCGCCTACCTGTATACCCTGCCGCACGACCGCGAACAGATCCACGAACACCTCGCCGCGCAGCAGTTCGTCAACCTGGGACTCCCGGGTCGCGTATTGAATTGACAGGGACCGAAGCTTTGAGCGCTCGTGCGGCGCGTAATGGAAGACCTTCATACTCGGGTGCTCCACACGTCGGGTCGTCACCAGGTCGACGAACTGCTCGAAGGCCCATTTCTCTTCAGCGGCCGAGTGCGCCCAGAAGCACTCGTAGGCGCCGTCCGCGTCGCACCATCCCCACAGGTACTCGATCCCGCCATCCCCTAGGAACGGATCACCTTCGAGGTCGAAGAACAGATCGCCCGGATCCGCCTCCGGCAGACGGGCGTAGCCCGCCGCTCGGGAAGGTGGCACGTGACGATGCGTCGGTTGGTTGGTCTCTCGCGAGATGACCTGCAGTTCGGCCTGGCGATGAAGAGTCAGAAACCGGTCACGAGCCAGCGGGCGCGAAACGGAGTCCTCGGGCGCTCCGGCGAGCGCGCGCACGGTGGTGATACCAGCGGCGACGAGCGCGTCACGATTCGCGGCATGTGCGCCGGCGACGAGACTCAGATGATCGTCCCGGCGGCGCCGGCTGTCGCATTCGGCTGAGAGCGCGCAGATGCCGCAATGTGCAACGGGCTCGGGATACGTCTCCTGCGCGGCCTTCTTGACGACGTCGTTTAGTCGGTCGGTCAGATGCCGATGCAACGCGGCGTACCTTCGGAGTTCGATCATCTCCTCCCGTCCGTCCCCGAGCAGGATATGGGCGACTGCAGGGGAAACCCCCTGCACCCGCTCGAGCAGCCGTGAGTACAGGCTCATCTGGTTCACGTACTCCGGCCTCGAATGCCGGGACAGCTTGGTGTCGAGGGCCTCGTATGACCAGGCGCCAAGCTCGGACGGGCGAGCCACTCGGCGCAGGAAGTCGACGCGGCCCTGCCAGCGACCATCGTACAGGACGCCCTGGTAGATCAGCGGCGCGCCGTCCCACATCGCCTGTGCGGTCTCAGCGGCGGCTCCCGTCAGCGCCTCGTCGGTGAAGAGCTCCGCATACCCGGACAGATCGACCCAGCCGTCGGAATCCTCCGCCAGCCGCTGCAGCTGCTCGCCCTCGAACTCCACCCCCCGCTCGCGGATCAGCGCGGCGTGAGGATCCTCGACCGGACGTGGCTTCGCCCGTTCGCCGCGCGCAATCGCCAGCCGCTGCTGGGTCAAGTGCCCGCAGGCGAGGAAATCGTTGAGGTCCGAAGCGGACAGAAGCAGGGTGTGATCAGCCAAGCGCAGCATGTTGGTGAGTCGAGAGCGATAAGCGACAGCCGAGACGACCTTGAGCCCTATTGCCGGACGACCGCCACTCTACTTACTAGCTGCATCGGCTCCAACCGGTCGCTCGTGGATTGATCCGCGCCGACGTCGCCCTCTACGCACGCTCGCCCGCCTCACCCTACGGTCCGTCGACCACAGTTCGTCAGACCCCTGAAGCTGCTGGAGACCCAACCTGGTCGGCGACGTCGCGGCAGAGCGGACGAGAAGCTTGTCCTCATGCGCGGAGATGTCTCAGACCGCAACACGCCTGCCGCCACCTTCGTGCCCCCGGAGGCCGTCGCATCAGGCATCCTCCTTGCCCTCAGGCCTAGTTTGTCGACGAAACGCCGCGAGGTCGGAATAGGCCCGCGCTCGCGCATCAGCGGTGCGCTCGTACCCGCGCCAGTAGGACAAGAACTCCGTCTCGTCAGCAAACAGAGGTGCTCCATCGCGCAACTCTGAGACGGTGCCTCGCCGGCTGCCGATATTCGCCGTGTTCCCGCTCCCCGCGACAGCGCCGGCCAGCTGCCATTTGAGGCGTGTGAACATCTCGACGTCGCTGAATGGCGGCGGCACGTCATGCAGATCGCCGAGCGCGTAAAAATCTGCCGGCGGCGGCTCTAGTGGTCGGGAATATACGAACGCGATGATCCAGTGCTCGGCGTACTGCGAGTACGGAAATTCGATGCCCCGATGGTCTTGGCGTAGAAAGCTCGTGTAGCTACCAAGCGTGAACGAAACCGGAGCCTCGGCGCCTGCTCTATACGTCGTCTTTACGTCGACCGCAATCTTGGCCGGATCGTCGTCGTCGTGCATCAGCGTGAAGTCCGGATACACGTTCTGACGCAAGGCCTCATGGAATGCGAGGCAGCGCTGGTCTGCCACCTCTTTCACGACCGGGCGCGCGATGGACTCGAAGACCGTGCTGAGGACCTTGGTGTCCGTGCCAAATGGAATGATCCTCCCGCTGTCGGTAACGATACCCCGGACGTCGTAAGGATTCTTGAGCGCCGCAAAGCGACCCTCGAACTCAAGCCCGAAAGACTTCGCCATGCAAACTGTCTTCGACTTTTCGCAGGACCCACCTTCCGCGGTATTGGCAGCGGCGGTCTCGCCGCCGACCACGCGTTGGGCCGGGAGCAAGCGAAAGCTCCTGCTTTGGATACTCGAAGCATTGGGCGACGTGGACGAGATGACCGTGCTCGACGCCTTTGGCGGCACCGCATCGGTGGCGCACGCCCTGCGATGCCGCGGGGCCGCGGTGACCTACAACGACTATCTGCTCGCTCCGTGTCAGACCGCGTTAGCCGTGGTCGCGAACGACGACGTGCTGCTTTCGGCGACTGAAGCGAAAGAGCTCTTCCAGCCGCGGGCAGCCTTCCAATATGAGAACGTCATCGCGTCGGAATACGCCGGGATCTTCTTCTTAGACGAAGAAAACGCCTGGCTCGACGTTGTAGCGCAGAACATTGGCGCGATCGACGACCCCATAAAGCGAGCGATCGCGTTTCATTGCCTCATCCAAGCGGCTCTCGCGAAACGTCCCTACAACCTCTTTCACCGGGCGAACCTGAGCATGCGTACGACCACTGTTCAGCGATCGTTTGGAAACAAGACCACGTGGGATACCCCCTTCCCGGATCTCTTCGATCGCTTTCGCCGGGAGGTCAATTCTTGTGTGACCGCCACCCCAGGAGTCCCCGGTCGCGTCCTAAACGGCAATGCCGTGAAGGTGCCTGGCGAGTACGACCTCGTTTACGCAGACCCACCCTACGTCAACGGGCGAGGCGGCGCGGTCGATTATCGCGATCACTATGGGTTTCTCGAAGGAATCACGGACTATTCGAGCTGGCGGGCTAGGATAGATCTCCGCCGGAAGCACAGGCCCGTTTCGGGGGCGAGCTCGGCCTGGTCACGGGCAACGACGATCCATGCAGCCTTCGGTGAGGCGATCGAACGCTGGGCTCCCGTCCCCAGGCTGGTCATCTCGTACAGGAGTGATGGAATGCCGAGTCTGGATGAGCTCGTGAGGTTGCTTCGTCACCACGGACGTTCGATCCGCATCGAGCGTCGCCCACATAAATATGTGCTCTCGACGAACGCGTCGTCGGAAGAGCTCCTACTGATCTGCGACTAGAGTCCCCCCGCCTGTCTCGCACGCGCGCCGCTCTCGTCCCAGACAAAGAAGAACCCACTCATGCTATTCAGCAGCGCATAGCGCGCCGTACCGCCTGATCGAACGACGGTCAGCCGTTCTAGCGTGCTCGACGGTTCGTCTTCTAACGAGGCCAGGTGGAACCAAACCGAGACGTTGCGCTCGAGATCGTCAGTCGCGTAATACGACGGAACCAGGCGGCGATCTTTGGGGGGAAGCTCCTTCGCAACGGCGAGCACATCCCCGCGAGACAGAGTCCACCCCTTGGGAGCCTTTGTTGCGAGATACAGAGAGACGATTTCGCCGCGGCCGACCGCACCGTTCAGGAGGGTGATCCGCTGATCGCCAATCGGTTTGCCAAATTTGCCGAGCCAGGCGCTCTCATGTCGCGCGATCTTTTCTCGGTGAGCAGCGATGATGTCGCGCGACGGCGACAGCCGGTCCGAGTAGCGCATCAAGACGTCGAAACTCAACGGGAGCGCGCGCTGCTATCTCGATCGGAGCGCGAGTCAACGGATGACCGGCCTTGAATTCGCGGCTGGTGCTGAGCGGGCCTCGACTGCATGTATCTCGGCTACGGTACTTGGTCGTCTCTTTGGGGCGCTTTCTCCCCTTCGCCTTTCGTTGTCGAGCGAGCCTTCGCGGCGCCGTGTTAGATAACGAGTTCAGCGCAATGAGAGTCCACATTCCGACGGGTAAACGGCCGCGCGCAAAGTAGTCTCGCCTGGGTCGATGTCGGATTTGAGCGCTGGATCCGGAGCGCAGCCCGAGTGCTTACACGACGCTTGTCGTCGAGGCTGTCTTTCGCCGTCGCGAAGGCCCGGGCGACGAGTTCGGCGTCTTCCTTGCGCGACTCGTAGTGCAGGTACTTTATGGTGGTCTGGATGTCCGCGTGGCCCATCCACTCCTGAACCCGCCGGATATCGGCCTCTCGGATCATGCGGGTTCCGAAGGTGTGGCGGAGGTCATGGAAGCGCAGGCGGCGGAGCCCGGCGGCCTTCAGCGCCCGCTCGGAGCGGGAGCTCAGGGCGTCACCGTTGAGCGGCAGTCCGCCCTCGCCGGTGAATCGCTCGCGCTGTCCAATGCGTGCCAGCGCGCTAGCGACGTCCGGCGCCATCGGAACTGCGCGGACCTTGCCTGACTTCGGAGTCGTGAGCTGGCCTGCGGCGTAGCTCGCTCGGACTCGAATCGTCGAGGCCTCGAAGTCGATGTCTCGCCAGCGCAGGCCGAGCAGCTCGCCGCGGCGCAGGCCGGTGAACGCGGCGGTCAGGAAGATGACGCCGTCGACCTCCGACGATGCCGCGCGCACGAGGCTCCAGATCTCCTCCGGAGAGAAGACCTCGATGTCGCCGCTCGTGCGAACACGGTACCGGTCAACGTTCGCCAACGGGTTGCGTGGCAGGCCGTAGACCTTGACGGCCCGACGGAAGATGGCGTGCAGGAGAACAAGCTGGTGGTTCTTGGTCTTGTTCGACAGGGTCGGACGGGCCGCTCGGGACCCGGAGATGCCGGCTCGCCAGCGCTCGATCTCGCGCTCGGTGACGTCCTCGATCCGCATCGAGCCGAAGGCCGGCAGCAGGTGGGCGTTCAGCTGGGAGCGGTAGCCGCGGATCGTTGACGGTTTGCAGCCGCGGTCCTGCTCGGCGAAGCGCAGGTACTCCTCGGCAGCCTCGGCGAACCTGACGCCGGTGCCGACGAAGCCGGCCGCGGTCCCGCGCCGTGCCTCGTCGAGGTAGTCGCGCAGCCAATCCTCCGCGGTGCGCTTCGTGAAGTGGCCCTGCCTGGAGCGGCCGCGGCCGCTCCAGGCAGGCTCGAGCAGCTTCTGGCGCTGTTCACCGGCCGGCAGCCTGTACCGCGCGTACCACACGGGACCACGCTTCCGGTCGACCTTGGCGACGCTCCCCGAGACCCTAAGCAATGCGCAAAGCCTACCGGTTCTCGCTACACGGTCGTTACATCATTGTTCGCTCAACCAAAATCAGGACAAAGAAAAAGCCTGCTTGTGGGGTATCCATTTTGACGGAGTAGAATGCTTGAATCGCCAGTCTCCAAGCCGGAATGCACTACCCGCGGTCGCTGGGCGAGTTCCACGCCTGGTTTCGGACAGACGCTGACTGCCTGGGCTATCTGGAGCGGCTGCGCTGGCCAGAGGGGTTTCTTTGCCCCGAG
>JALYUQ010000104.1 GCA_030853685.1 Actinomycetota bacterium
CCGGAAGCAGGCAGCAGAACGGCCTCAGCCCCGCACGCGACTCGGCCAGCCGCTTTCACCAGTGCAAAGCCCCCGCTCAGCCGCCCAATCCAACTCCTGAATCACCTACGATCATGCCAGGAGCCCCGCAAATGCCAGTAGTCGTGTAGTCGTCATAGGTCCCCGCTTCGACGAAGACACCTGGACCCTGCGGGATCGGACCCTCTCCACTCGTACGTCCGGCGCCGTACAGACTTGGCAGCACGCACGCCGCGAAGGACGGCCGGCCGCCTGAGCAGAGGGGCGCGGGCCAGCTTCGCATAGAGCGATTCGGTCCTGCGTGCCGTCCGGCTGAGACGACCGAGTAGGGTGCGTCGGTCGCTTAGGCTTGAGCGCCAGCGCGCCCAAGAGACGGGAGAAAGGGTTCGTGCGCGCTGGCCCTCTGTGACGAGAAACGACGCGACCCGGGCCGTCTGAGCTTCGAGCGTGAGTCCGCGCGCGCGCTGTAGACCGGCACGCGTTAGCTGCCCGCGCAGGTCTTCCTCGGAAGCGATGCGCAGCAGCGCATCGGCGGCTGCCCGAGCATCGCCCGCAGGGATCAGCAGCGCGGCACCGGCGACTCCCGCGGGCACGCCTCCGACTGCCGTGGCCACGATCGGCAGGTGGCTTGCGAACGCTTCAATCAAGACCTGGGGGAAGCCTTCGGTCCACGACACGTGGAGCAGCGCGTGACTGGAGCGGTAGAGTTCGAGAAGGCTTTCCCCCATCGGCACGTATCCGAGCAACTCAGCGCGGTCAGCGAGGTTCAACTCCTGCAATCGCTGCGAGAGAGAGCCTGCGAGGTCTCCCTCGCCGACGACGAGCAGGCGCCAGCGCGGTTCCGCGTCATGCAGCAACGCCAGCGTGTCGGCGAGGAGTAGCGGGTTCTTCTCCTGATCCAGGCGCCCGACGCTGAGCACCCGCAACTCTGAGCTGTAGTCACGAAGCGTCGGCGAATGCGCCATAGCGGCCGCCGGCATCAGTGACACCGTCAGCTCGAGAAGCGAAGGGGCGTGTGCATACTGAGCGCTCAGTTCAGCCCCCACGGCTACGACAGGCAGCCGCCTCGCAAGTGCGCGCCAAATCCCTTCCAGCAGGTCGGCGGCCCGGTGCATCCACTTTCGGCCTGGCCGGCGCATGCGAACGTATTGCGGCCAGTTCTGACGCACCCCGAGCACAACCGCGCGTCCTCGAGCGCGAGCAAGCACCGCAAGCACGATCGCGTGCGGGTATGGTCCGAGTACCCATAATGTGTCGACCTCGTCCAGCGCCCGCCACATTTGGCGCAGCGAGCCGACCAGCGACCAGAGTGCTGCTGCGGGGTTAGCCAGACTGCCATAGTGTTGCAGCGGGGCGAGTTCGAGCTCGGGTGGCAGCGGATAATGCGCATCGCCACTTGGCGCGAGGCGCCCGATAAGGACCACATGTTCAACATGGGAGGCAAGCGCTGCAAGGAAGAGAGCAAATGCGCGGTCGGCGTAGAGGACGCCGTCGATGCGCCGATACACGTAATCGGTATATACGGCCAGCTTCATGCGCGCGCCACCGGCATTCTAGGCGGGCGCCGCGCCTGGTGATGCGCCCGGATCGCATCCTCCGTCGATCAGCGCTGGATCCGTCGAGGCCCGGACGAGATCCTCCGGCGTACCGATGTCGAGCACTGGGTTTGGGATGCGGCGAACGTGGAGGTGATGGCCTGCGCGCAAGGCAGCGGGAAAAACGTCGTGACCGAAGTCAAGGCAGGCGTCGCGCGGGAATCCAGCGAGTAGGAGTGGCTCGATCACATATAACCCGGCGTTTACGAGCCCCGGACCGGCTCTCGCCGGGTCCTTCTCGGCAAAGCTCGTCACCCGGTCTCGTTCATCGGTCTCCACAACTCCCTTGTTGCGAGTCTCGTCGCGCTCGTAGACACACAGGGTCGCTACAGCGCCGGTCTCAAAATGGGTCCTCAGCAGCGGAGCAAACGGCTCGAAGTTCAGGACGTCACCGTAGAGCACCAAGAAGGTTCGATCGCCCAGGGCAGACAGCGCATTGATCGCGGCGCCAGCAGTTCCCCGCAGGCTCGGCTCGACCAGCACCGTCACCCGTAGGGTCCCCGTGTAACAGCGGATGTGCTCGGTGATCTGACTGGAAAGATGGTGTGCGTTGATGACCACGCGCTGGACGCCTTGGCGGGCAAGGTGCTCGAGCTGCAGGTCGAGTAGTGGCCGCCCGTCGATCGAGACGAGCACCTTGGCGCACCGGCGGCCGAGCTCGCCGAGGCGCATGCCCTTTCCGGCCGCCAGGATCAGCGCCGGTGGGAGCGCATCGTCGCCGCGCTCAGGGACCCGGGTCACGGAACGAACTGAACTGGGAGACGAGCGCGCGATAGGTCTCCGGCACGCCAGCCTCGAGCTCGATTTTCGCGCGCCAGCCGAGCTCGGACTGCGCGTGAGTCGGATCCATGCAGGAGCGCTCGAGCTCCCCCTCGCGCAGGGGCGCCAGCAGCGGCTCCAGCGTTGCTCCCGATGCGTGGGCGACGAGGTTGAAGATCTCCAGCACTTCGGTCTCCCGCCCGGTGCAGACGTTGAACACACCCTTGGCTCCGCGGGCGCGCAGCATCGCTTCGGCTACATCGCTGACATGAACGTAA
>JALYUQ010000272.1 GCA_030853685.1 Actinomycetota bacterium
TGACGATGGCGATCAAGGCCGCGGGCGGGACGCCCGCCAAGAAGCCGACGTTCGTCTTCCCGGTCTCAAACGAGTCGGAGTTCCTGAAGCTCGCCTACACGCTCGAGAACACCGGCGTGGGCGCCTACAACGGCGCCGGGCCCGCGCTGGTCAACAAGCAGTACCTCGCCGCGGCGGGCTCGATCGTGCAGATCGAGGCGCGCCACGCGGCCTCGATCGCGCTGCTCACCAAGGGCAAGATCACCCCCAACGGGGCGTTTGACAAGCCGCTCACGATGCCCGCGGTGCTCGCCGCGGTCAAACCGCTGATCAAGTAGTCCTGACCCGATAACCTCCGCCATAGAGAGCCCCCTCCATGTTCAGACCCGCTCGCAGCCTCCGTGCGCTTGACCTGCGCGCACTCGGCGACGAGGACTTGATGGAGCTCGTGCGCGACGGGGAGACGCGCGCCTTTGAGGTGATCTTCGATCGCCACGGAGGCGCGGCGTTCTCACTCGCCTACCGGATGTGCGGCAGGCGCGCGATGGCCGAGGACGTAGTGCAGGAGGCGTTCTTGTCCCTGTGGCGCAGCGGCGCGCGTTATGACCGCTCGCGCGGGAGCGTCCGCTCATGGGTCCTGGGTGTGGTCCACAACCGGGCGATCGACGCGTTTCGCCGCGAGCACTCTAGAGACAGCCGCGACCTACGCGAGTCAGAGCTGGCCGAGCGCCTGCCCGCGCCGCAACTGGTCGAGCAGGAGGCCGAGCGTCGTGACGACGCGCGGCTGGTGCGCGGCGCGCTGGGGGAACTGCCAGCCGATCAGCGCCGGGTGATCGAGCTGGCGTACTTTGGAGGCTTCAGCCATCGCGAGATCGCGGAGATGCTCGAGCTCCCCGCCGGCACCGTCAAGGGCCGCATGCGCCTCGGGCTAGCAAAGCTGCGCCTGGCTCTGGGCGATGGGGGAGCGGTGGTGCAGTGAGCGCTGCAGGCCCGATCCAAGACCCCCGCGACTGCCGTGACGAGGCGGCTGCTTGGGCGCTCGGAGCGCTCGAGGACGCCGAAGCCCGGCGCTTTGGCGAGCACGCTGCCGGCTGCGTGGTCTGCCGTGACGAGCTAGAGGCTTTTGAGGCGGTCGCCGGCGCGCTCGCGATGGCCGTCCCTCAACAGCCGCTGCCAAGGGATCTGCGCCGCCGTGTCCTCGCGGATGCCCGCGCACACGAGCTGACGGGTCAGCGCGCGCGCCGTAAGGAAGTGACCCAGCGCCGACTCGCCCGTCGCCCGTCGCCTGGAGCCCCAAGGCGCCGGTGGCTCGCCGCGGGCGCTGCGCTGGCCGCGTTGGCGCTTGCGACCGCCGGCGTGCTGAAGGTCTCCCAAGCGCCGAGCACGAGCCCGCAGATCATCCACGCCAGCGTCGCCGGGCAATCCGGGAGCGCGCAAGCTCCGAACGCCGAGAGCGCGATCGTGCGACTTACCGGCGGTCACGCCGAGCTGATCGTAAGCCACCTGGATCCACCGCCCGCCGGTCAGATCTACCAGGTGTGGCTCGGGCGCAGTCACGGCTCCCCCACCCCCACGAGCGCCCTCTTCACCCCCAATGCCATGGGTAACGGCGACTTCGGGGTCCCCGGCAACCTGCGCGGCGTCAGCAAGATAATCGTCACCCAAGAACCCAATACCGGCACCCAAGAACCCACCACCCAGCCCCTGATCGTCGCCAGGCTGCCCCACCGGTGACGCGCAGCCAGGACGTTTGGGAGAGGTGTCCGTCGGGTAGAATGAGAAAAGAAGCTACAGCGCCGCGGCGCTGTAGCCGGTTTACCGGTTTACCAATCGATAGGAGAGACCATGCCAGACGAAAGCGGAGCGAGCAAGGCGGACGAGGCCACGCTACCGGACTCCTCGCTGCACGCGTACGGCTCAGACCGGGACGAAGACATCGAGGGGGACGCCGAGAAGCTCAGGTCCAATGACCCGGAGGATCAGAAGAAGCAGAACATCGAAAGCGATCACGAGGACGAGATCGGGATCAATCCCCCGGAGAAGCACTAGCCGCGCGTCACGTGCTGCGGGGTGAGCTGCGGACGACTTCCCCAAGCCGGCGACTGCTTACCCCGCAGCCAGCACGTCGCGCAAGGCGCGCTCGAGCTCGGGGTGGCGAAAGCTGTAGCCGAGCTCGAGCAGGCGCCGTGGCACGACCCGCTGTCCGGTGAGCACGATCGAGGCCATCTGGCCATAGAGCAGTCGAACTGCGGCTGCCGGCACTGGGAGCACGGCGGGGCGGTGCAGGACGTGTCCCAGCGTCCGTGAGAGCTCGGCGTTGGTCACCGGGTCTGCGCTCGTCACGTTGACGGGCCCCGCAGCTCGCCGATCCTCGATGCAGTGCAGCAGCGCCCCGGCGACATCCTCGAGGTGCACCCACGGGACGTACTGGCGCCCACCTGCGACCGGCCCTCCCACCCCGAGCCGGAACGGTGGAAGCATCTTCGCAAGCGCACCGCCGCTCGGCGAGAGCACCACGCCGGTTCGCGTCAGGACGACGCGCACACCGGGCAACTCCCCTGCGGCGAGCGCTTCGTACTCCCAAGCTGCAGTGACGCCGGCGAGGAAGTCCTGGCCGGGCGCGCCATCCTCGCCCACCGGCTCTGATCCCCGCGGGCCGTAGTAGCCGGTCGCCGACTGGCACACGAGGACGGCGGGACGGCGCTCCGGTGCCAGGCCGGCCAGACCCGCGACCAGCGAGCGCGTGGTGAGCACGCGCGAGTCTCTGATCTCGTTCTTGGCCGCGGCGGTCCACCGTTGCGCGATCGGCTCGCCGAGCAGATGCACGACGGCGTCGGCTCCGGCGAGCACCGCGTAGGGGGGTGGCGCCTGCTTGGGCTCGGCCCACGCGTGGAGCTCGACCTCGGCGCCGAGCCGGCGCCGGGCTCGATCCGGATCGCGCGTCAGGGCGACCGCCTCATCGCCGCGCTTCACCAGGGCACTAGTCAACGCCCTGCCGATCGTGCCGGTCGCGCCCGTGACCACGACCCGCATCAGCCGGCAGCCCGGAGCGATTGTCGTAAGGAATCGAGCACGCATGCCACAATAACGCGGCTGAGGTCACGGCTGAGGTCAGGGCAGGCGCGACGTCCGTTCACGACCGGCCTTCCCGTAACCTCGGCTGGTCATGGACGCCTTCCGGAGCGCTCTTTCATCGCCAAGCACACCGCGTCCGCGGACCCGGGCGATGATCCGCGCTGCCCTGCTCACATTGGTGCTTGGTGCGTGCGCCGGCGGCTGCGGCGCCGGCGCCGGCGCCCGAGTGCACCGGTCAGCATCGGGTTCGCCTCGCTCACACACTGCGTCTGGCCCGTACCGCTGGCTCGTGCGCACCAGTGGCCCGCAGCCGACAGTGGCGCAGGAGAACCGTCGCCCCGGCAGCACCGCTTGGCGGCTGCCGGGTCCGGCCGCCGATGTAGGCGGCCTCGCCCACGGCTCGGTGATCGGCTACGTCTCCCGGCAGGCGCTCGCGCCCGGCCAGACCGAGCGCGTCTACGTCAGCGCTCCAGGCTCCAAGCTGGGGCGGGTGCGGGTCTTCCGCATGGGCTGGTACGGCGGGCGCGGAGGACGCGAGGTGCTGGTCAGCAAGAAGCTGCCGCTCGTAACGCAGCCCCCGTGCGTGCACCGCTTCGCAAGCGGCCTGACGGAGTGCGATTGGCACCCGGCGCTCAGCTTCGTGATCCCGGTATCGCTGCCAAGCGGCGTCTACATCGCCAAGCTTTCGACCGCGACAGGCGCCAGCGACTGCCTGTTCGTCGTGCGGGCGAGCGCTCCGCAGCCGCTGCTCGCACAGCTTCCGACCTCGACCTACGAGGCGTACAACGCATGGGGTGGCGACAGCCTGTACCCGGGCGGCGCCGATCGGGTGGGGGTAACCGGCACCAGTCAGGGCATCGAGGTCTCCTACGACCGGCCATACGACAGCGTGACCGGCGCCGGCCAGTTCTTTGCCCGCGACGTGGCGATGGTGCGCTTCCTGGAGCGCAATGGCTATCCGGTCTCCTACACGACCAGCGAGTCCGTCGACGAAGACCCCGGTCAGCTCGCTGGGCACCGCGCGCTGATCGACTTCGGGCACTCGGAGTACTGGTCAGCGCGCCAGGAGCAGGCGTTCGCGCGCGTACGAGGCGCCACGAGCCTGCTCTTCTTCGGCTCGGACACGCTCGCCTGGCGCGTGCGCTACGCCCCCGCCTCAGCCGCGGTGGGGCGAGCCGGCGAGCCCGATCACACGATCGTCGCCTACAAGGAGCACGCGCCGCTCGATCCGGATCGCTCAGATCCCACTGGGGCATTCCCCGACGGCGGTGCCGCCCTCACCGGCTCGGCATATCTCGGATGCATCACCCCGCGCGTGCCCGGACCCGGCCCCCCAACCTACCGCTACTACGCCTGGACGCCGTCGCCCGGGCTGGCGCCGTCGTGGCTATTCGCGCGCACCGGGATCACGCCGGCGACGCGCATTCCCGGGATCGTCGGCTACGAGCTCGACCAGCGGACGCCCGCAAGCCCGCCCGGCACCGAAGCGGTGGGCGGCGGCAGCGCTCCGTGCATGACCCCAGAGCCCGGCGAGCCGGCCCCGGGCCCCGGGCAGGACATAGCGCAGACCACCGTTTACACCACGCCTTCGGGGGCGACCGTGTTCAACACCGGCACGCTCGGTTGGGAGCTCGGGCTCGAGCCGGTTCGGAGTGCAGCCCCGGACGCCCCGCCGGCGCCAGATCCGCGCGTGGTGGCGTTGACGCGCAACGTGCTCGCCCACGTGCTGGGAGGGGGCCGCTGAGAAGCGGTTGCTGCATTTTGGCCCACCTTGGACCTTTTAGCCGGGCTCTCCCCCGCGACTCCGCGGCGCTCAGCGCCCGGGCAGGTGGTAGATGTCGACCGTACCGCTCGTCGCGTGGTCGTTTGCGTTTCCCTCCGGGAGGACGATCCGCCCGCCGACGACGATCGGGGTGTTCCAGTGCCCCTTCCCGGACGGCAGCGAGGTCAGGATCCGCCCGCCCGTGGGCTGGCGGATCTTCAGGGCACCGTTGACCTCGTCGTACACGTACAGCAATCCACCGGCCACCACCGGACTCGTTCCCGGCGTCGCGTCCTGCCAGGCGACGCTGAGTCGCGGGTGCCTGCCCCCGCCGAGCACGTAAGCCGTAGTCCCGGAGTCATTCGCGACGAACACGTAGGTTCTATCCGCGTGGCGCCGGACCGCGGGCGCGGTCAGCACCTCGCTGCCCCCGGGCTCCCGAATCTGCTGCAGCTCGCCGCCCCGGCGCGGCCCAGCAGGGCCGCGCGTGCCGTCCAGCCGGTCCAGATCGAGCAGATCGAGCACGCCTGCCTTGCCGCCCTGGACGGCCAACCGCCGCCCGGCCACCTCGGGCAGCAGCGCGGGCGCGGTGCTGCCGACGTCGCCGTCGACGGCATTTAGCTGCGCCTGGTCGGTAGGCGTCCAATTGTGCAGCAACCGGCTGGCGTTAGGAGTCAGCTCCAGGACGCTGTTGCCCCAGTCGGTCGAGCCGTTGAATGCAGCGTTGCCGGTCGCCACCAGGATCCGGCCGCTGTGCGGCTCGATCACGGCGCCCTCGCGAGCCCAGATCGCCGAGCCGCCGTTACCCGGATACGGACAGGACTTCGGCGGATCGATTAGGCGGTGCCGGTCCGAGCACAGCGAGTTCCAAACGTGGGAGATGTGACCCGTGGTGCGGTCGATCGTAACCACGTGGCCCTGGTAGTAGGACTGATCGCCAAGGTAGCCCCCCGTCACCGCGACCACGTACTTGCCGCTGATGTTGAGCGCCGAGCCGAGCTTCTCGCGCGTGGCGTCGAAGGTGAGGCTGACGGGCCAGTGCGCGGAGCGGACCTCGCCGCCGTTCGCCAGCGGGAGCTTGTGGATGCGTCCGTCGGGGCTGGCCGCGTACACGTAGCGGCGGTCCGGATCGGCGACCGGCGTGGCGTTGGTGATCTGAGCGCTTCCCTGGTAGGAGCCGATATCGGCCGGGGCGTACTCCCAGAGCTTGGCCCCGGTACCCGCGGCGAGCGCGATTGTGCGGCCATAGGTGGTCGTCAAGACGATCACGTCGCGTATGCGCCCTCTGACCCGGACGGCGTGCAACTCGATCGCCGAGGAGTCCACCGTTCCGTCGATCTGCACCACGCGCCTGCGCAGAAGACCGAGGTCGCGTGCCGTGATGCCGGTGGCGGCGGGCCCAATCCCGCTGCGCTGGGCGTCGTAGTCAAACCGCGTCCAATCGCCCCCGGGCACGCTGCCCCGACCAATCCGCTGGGCCCGGTCGCCAGCAGGCGGGTAGGCGCCGGCTGCGCCGACCGCGCGGTCTCCGCACGCGATCAGCACCAGTGCGCACGCGAGCAGCCCCAGCCGCGAGCAGCGCATCATCTTCGTCCAAGGCCGGCGGGCCAGGCTCAAGAGATCTTGATCAAGACGATGGTGTTGAGCACGAACACGATCGCGAACCCGACCGTCCAGCGGTTGAGGTTACGCTCCACGAGCGAGCCACCCCCAAGCGGTCCGGCCCCCGTGCCGACGCCAAAGGCACCGGAGAGTCCGGAGTCCTTGCCCGAATGCATCAGGATCAGGAAGATCAAGACGACGCAGAGGAATACGTGCAAGACTCCGAGTACCGCGATCATTGCGCCTGCAATGGTAGCCGCTCAATCGCTCAGCGATGGCGCGCGTGCTCCAGCGCCCGCAGGATCTCGATCGCCTCGGCGCGCAGGGATCGATTGATGGCCTCGTAGTCGGAGTCCGAGAGCTTGCCGGTGCGGTGGTCGAGCTCGGCGTCGCGAATCTCACGGTACTTGGCTTCGCGCGCTGCCTCGAGCTCGGCGCGCTCGCTCGTGCGCTCGGTCCGCTCGGTGGTCTCCCCTCCCTCGGTCTTGGTCCCGTGGTCTCGGCGC
>JALYUQ010000293.1 GCA_030853685.1 Actinomycetota bacterium
GAGGCGGTGTGGCCGATCGTGCCGTACTCGCTGGGGTCGATTCCGTGGATGCCGGCGCCGCCGTTGAAGGACATGAAGCGTGCCTTTAGCGGGTCGGTGGGGCCTGGCGGGATGACCTGGCCCGCGAGCGAGCCGGCCCAGGCGTCGTTTGGCACGTACCACGGCGGATCAACCTGCCTCCACTGGATGTGCCACAGCCCGGCGGGCGTCTCAAGACCCTGCATGCCCACCGCGATCGGGTAGCTGTGGGTCAGCTTCAGGTGCTCGTAGAGCCGCAGCGTAAAGCTGTTGCGATCGACCACGATGTAGGACGGGTAGCGAGCAGCCAGCTGGACGCTCGTCACGTTGGGATGCACGACCCGGACGGGCAGCGGGATCGAGCGCGGGCTGCCGGGGTTGGTCAGCGAGTGCTCGACGCGCGCGGCCAGCAGCCTCGAGTTGACCTCGATGCCGTCATGGCCGGGGATGGTGGCCAAGCGCCCGCCGCCGTCGGGCTGCGCGCTCGCGTCCAGTGCCGGGCGATCCACGGCTGCGCGTACGCGCACTGTCAGCGCGCGTACCACGGCATGGTCGTAATGGACGACAGCCGGGATTTCGGCGTTGACGCTACCGCCGAACAGCTCCCGTGGCGCGCGGGCGAAGATCGAACCGCTGCGGCTACGGGCCTGCGCCCGCTCAACGAGCGCGTTGACATCCAACTTGAAGCCGGCCTGGCGGGGACTGATGGCGAACGTCTGGGTGCCGAAATGGACCCGCACGGGCCGCTTCAGCGGAGCGAGCAGCGCGCCATTGATGCGCCGGCGCGCGGCGTCGGGGTTGAGACCACCGAGATCGACGCCCGCGACTCGCACGCCCTTGGTAATCACGTTGCGCTGCCCGTGGTCATACACGTACATGCCGGCGAGCAGCGCGACGAGCAGCGCCGCCAGCAGCGAAACCGCCACGATCGGCGCGCGACGAGACACCCGACGCTCCGCTGAGCGCCCTCCAAACTCGAACCTCGAGGCGCCGGGTGAAATAGCCACAAGCAGACCGTAGCGCGTGGCGACGGCGCCCAAGTCCATCTTGGCGAACACGATCCTTGACAACTACCCCGCGGGGGTATAGTGCTCGTGTCATGAGCGACATCATGAGCAAGCTCGGCGACGGGCTGTCGAACACGTTTCTGATGGCGTGGGCGGTGTGGTGGGCGCTGGTGCTCGGATTCGCGATCTCAGCGATCGTGCAGGCATGGGTGCCGCGCGAGCGGATCCAGCGCGCGCTCGGCGGTTCGGGGCCGCGCCCAGTCGCCCTCGCGACGGGTCTCGGCGCGGCGTCGTCGTCATGCTCGTACGCAGCGATCGCGATCGCCAAGTCGCTGTTCCAGAAGGGGGCCTCAGCGGCGTCGGCGCTCGCGTTCCAGTTCGCCTCGACCAACCTGGTGTTCGAGCTGGGGGTCGTGATCTGGGTCTTGATCGGCTGGCAGTTCACGCTGGCTGAGTTCGCCGGCGGGATCGTCCTGATCGTGGTGATGACGGTGCTGTTGCGGGTGTTCGTCTCAAAGCGCGTCGAGGAGCAGGCGCGCGAGCACGCCCAGGAGGCCGACACCGGACATCAGCACCACATGGCCGGCGCGAAGCTCACGCTGCGACAGCGCGTCACCTCGATCGAGGCTTGGTCGGATGTCGCGCACAACTTCCGCAACGACTGGATGATGCTGTGGAAGGAGATCACGATCGGGTTCTTCCTCGCCGGGTTCATCGGCCTGCTCGGCAACGACTTCTTCAACATTCTGTTCATCCGCCACGCAAACGGCGGGCTGCGGACGGTCGAGAACGTGATCCTCGGGCCGATCGTCGCGATGTTGAGCTTTGTCTGCTCGGTCGGCAACATCCCGCTCGCCGCCGTGTTGTGGTCGGGCGGGATCAGCTTCGCCGGTGTGCTCGCGTTCATCTTCGCCGACCTGATCGTCCTGCCGATCATCGCGATCTACCGCAAGTACTACGGCACCGCCTTCGCACTGCGCATCACCGCGCTGATGTTCATCACGATGGCCACCGCCGGGCTGATCGTCGATGGCCTGTTCAGCGTTCTGGGCGCGCTGCCGAACGGCCCGCGCCCCTCACGCGCCACCATCTTCGGCTCGGTCCAGATCGACTACAAGCTCTTTCTCAACGTCCTCGGCCTAGCGATCTTCGCCGCCCTGTTCTGGCTCACCGCGCGGCGCGGCGTCACCGACCCGGTATGTGGGATGAAGGTCGACCGCGCCAAGGCCCTCACCAAGCAGGTCGCCGAGCAAACCTTCTACTTCTGCTCAGAGCACTGCCTGCACGCCTTCGAGGCCAATCCCGACCAGTACAGTCGCGACAGCCATCTGCCGATCGAGGCGCAGGTCACCACCGGGCGCACTGAGTGGGTGCACCGGTCATAGTCATCTCATCCACGAAGACCGAAAGGATGGACCCGATGATCAGACGAGTGCTGGTCGGTTTCCTATTCAGCCTTGTGATTTTCGGCTTGGCCGCGTGCGGGTCATCGAGCTCGACCAAGAGCAGGGCCAATGCCAATCGTGGAGCCAATGCCAGTGCATGCACGCCCGGTCCTGCGATCAGCCAAACGGCCGACACCTCCAGCTACAAGATCGTCCTCGATGTCGGTCGCCAAGAAATGATGTACACCCAGGCCCAGGTCCAAGCCCAGCACCCGACCAGCGGTGAGGTGATGTTGCGAGGCCAGATGGTCAACATGGGCAAGATGGGCAAGATGGGCACGTCCGCCAGCGCCCGCCACCTCGAGGCCCACATCTGCAACCGCAGCACCGGGAAGGTCGCGACTGACCTGCAGCCCGCCATCACCTTGGTGGACAACTCGGCCGCCGACATGACCGATCGCGTCCCGAGCGCGGTCATGCGGGGCACGACCTCGGGGCAGACAGATCTCCACTACGGCAACAACGTGATCATGCCCCCCTCCCGCCACTTCACGGTGACCGTTGTCGTGGGCGACCAGCGCGCCACATTCCACGTGCAGACCCCACGAGCTTCGTAGGGTGGCTGGTTGGTTTTCGTAGAGGCGGCCATGGGGCTGTGGTGAGGCGAACGCGCGGAGCATGGCTGGGGACGATGTGCGTCATGGTCATGCTCGGCCTTTCGCCGGCCGCGGGCGCGTCGCGGACTCAGGGGTCGACGCGTCGCGGGCCACAGTTACCCGGGCGGCCAGCACCCGGGGGCTGAGAGTCACCCGCGTCAGCACTCGACAGTCGAGCTCCTCAGAAGATCGAGTGTCGCGTGGAGCGCGGATAACGACACGCACACGACACTCGCCTCGGCGGCGGCTTCGAGTGTCGAGCTGTGACGCTCGTAGAGGCGCGGGCGTGGCCTAGTGTCTCAATCGAACGACATCCGGGCCTGCTCGCCATTCGCCTCCTGCGCAACAGGATGACCGTGCTCTGCCAACGATGTCGCCGTGCCTTGGGACTGGCAAGGCGTCCGAGCGCTGGCGCCAGCCGCGGCCGGTCGGTGCCCCGATCGCCGATCGCGTCCCTGAGGGCCTGACTCCCCCGGCCCCCCCGGACGTCCGCGCCTCAAAGCTCCGCCGGCGCCCCCACGGCGTGAAACCCGCCGTCCACGTGCAGAATCTCGCCGCTGATCGCCCTCGAGTAGTCAGAGAGCAGGAAGCAGATCGGGCCGGCGACGGCGGCTGGGTCCTTGACGTCCCACCCGAGCGGTGCCTGGGCCTCCCAGAGCCCGGACAGCTTCTCGAAGCCGGGGATCCCGCGCGCGGCCACCGTTCCGAGCGGCCCCGCGCTGACCAGGTTGACGCGGATCCCCTGGGGACCGAGGTCGCGAGCCAGGTAACGCGAGATGGATTCGAGCGCCGCTTTGGCCACCCCCATCCAGTCGTAGAGCGGCCAGGCGACGCTGGCGTCGAAATCGAGTCCGACGATGCTCGCGCCCTCCCCCATCAGCGGCGCTAGCGCTGCCGCGAGCGCCTTGAGCGAGAACGCGCTGGTCTGGAACGCCTGCGTCGCGCTCTGTGCGGAGGCGGTCATGAACCGCCCCCCGAGCGCGTCCTCTGGTGCGAACGCGATCGCGTGCAGTATCCCGTCTACGGCCCCCCAGCGCTCTTGCAACTCCTTGGTCAGCGACTCCAGATCCTCGTCGCTGTTGACGTCGAGCTCCAGCACGTCGACAGGCTCGGGGAGCTTCTGCGCGGCGCGCTCGGTCATCCGGCGCAGCCTGCCAAAGCTCGTGAGCAATATCGACGCCCCTTCGCGCTGCGCCTGCTCGGCAGCGTGAAACGCGATCGAGTCCTTGGTCAGGACGCCCGTGATCAGCAGCCGCTTGTCCTCGAGGATCACTAGCGCTCCGCCCCGCGCGCGCTCACTGGCGCCGCGCGCTCGCCTGACGCTCCGCCACACGCGCGCTCAGCGAACGCTCCGCCCCGCCCGCGTTCACGCTCGGCAACGCGCACGCTCACCGCGGGGCCCCCCGCAGCACCAGCGTCACGTTGTGACCGCCGAACGCGAATGAGTTCGAGATCGCAACCGGCGGCCCGCCATTGGCGCTCTGAAGCGGACGTGCCTCGCCGGGAACGTAGTCGAGATCGAGGTCGGGGTCGGGCTCCTCGTAGCCGAGCGTCGGGGGGATGACGCCGGTGGCGAGCACCTGCAAGGTGGCGACCGCCTCCACCGCGCCCGACGCGCCGAGCAGGTGACCGATCGCCGACTTCGTCGAGGAGATGGGAATCTGCTTCGCGCGCTCCTCGCCCAGGGCTCGCTTGAGCGCCGCCGTCTCGGCAGCGTCGTTGAGCTGGGTGGAGGTGCCGTGCGCGTTGATGTAGCTGATGTCCTGCGCCGTCAATCCAGCGTCTCGCAGCGCGAGCTCGATCGCCCGCGAGGCATAGGCTCCGCTCGGCTCGGGAGCCGTCAGGTGGAAGGCATCGGAGGTCGACCCATATCCCACCACTTCCCCAAGGATGGTTGCCCCCCGCGCGCGAGCGGCCTCCGCCTCCTCCAAGACCAGCACGCCGGCTCCCTCGCCCATCACGAAGCCGTCCCGGCGCAGATCGAAGGGGCGCGAGATGCCGGTGGGCGAGAGCGCCTGCATCGAGTTGAAGCAGGCGAAGCCAAAGGGCGTCAAGGTGGCTTCGGCGCCACCGGCGAGCACCGCGTCGGCATCTCCGTACTGGATCATTCGCTGCGCGGCGCCGATCGCGTGGGCGCCGCTGGAGCACGCGGACACCACGCCATATGTCTGGCCCCGCAGCCCGTGCTTCATCGCAAGCGCCGCCGCGCCGGCGTTTGGCATGTACTGCGGAACCCCGAGCGGAGAGACCGCCTTGGCGCCCTTCTCAGCCATCACGCCGAGCTGGGTCTCGACGGTTTCGATACCGCCGATCCCGGTCGCCAGCACGCAGCCTACGCGCAGCGGGTCGTACGGCGGCTCCTCACCCCAGCCGGCCTGCTGGACCGCCTCCGCGGACGCGACGAGCGCGAGCTGCGAGAAGCGGTCGAGCCGCCGGACCTCCTTGATCGACAGGTGATCCGTGGGCTCGAACTCGCGGCAGAAGCCGGCGCCGTCGGCGAGCCCGCAGACACCGGCCGCCCAGCGCTCGTGGAGCGGGCGTGCGCCGACGCCCAGCGGCGTTACCGCCCCGAATCCGGTGATGACGACTGTTCGCTTCACGAGCTCACGGCCTACGACGCATCGCTGACAATCTTGTCGACCACGTCGCCCACCGTCTTCAGCTCCTTCATGTCATCGCCCTTGAGAACCACGCCGTACTCGTCCTCGACGACTTGGGCCAGCTCGACGAGGTCGAGCGAGTCGATGTCGAGCTCTTCGAAGGTCGCCTCGCGCGTGATCTGGCTCTTGTCCGGGCCGAAGGTAGCGAGCGTCTCGACGACGCGGGTCTCGACCTGCTCAGTGGTGATGGTTGCCATTTCTGTTCCTCTCGTTTTGGTTACGCTGCGAGCCCGCCGTCCACGGTCAGGACCGCACCAGTGACGTAGCTCGCCTCCTCGGATGTCAAGAAGCGTACGCAGGCCGCGACTTCCTGTGGCGTGCCCGCCCGGCGGGCAGGCACGGCGGCGAGCAGCTCCTGGTCCACGCCGGCTGTCATCGACGTGTCGATCCATCCCGGCGCCACCGCGTTGATGGTGATGCCGCGCCGCGCCACCTCGACTGCCGTGGTCTTTGTCAAGGCGATCAATCCAGCCTTCGCAGCGGCGTAGTTGGCCTGGCCGGGATTGGCACGCAGCGCGACTACCGAGGAGATGTTGACGATCCTCCCCGAGCGCGCCCGCATCATTGCCTTCAGCGCGCGCCTGGTGAGGCGAAACGCAGCCGTCAGGTTGGTGTCGAGCACCGAGGACCACGCCTCGTCTCCGAGCGACGGAGTGAGGTCGTCTGCGCTGATGCCCGCGTTGTTGACGAGCGCGAGCACGGACACTCCGTAATGATCCTCCAGCGCACCAAAGAGCTGATCGGGCGCACCCGCCTGGGCCACATCGGCTTCGAGCGCGATTGCGGCACCGCCTTCGCGCTCGATCTCCGCCACGACCGATTGCGCACCCTCACGGTCTGAGCGGTAGTTGACCCCGATCGGCCACCCGTCGCGCGCGAGCGCCGACGCGATCGCGGCACCGATCCCGCGTGAGGCCCCGGTGACCAGCGCACATCCCTCACGACCGGAGCGCCCGAGCCGCTCAGAGCTTTCGGGCATCTCAGTGCGCTCGGCCCCCTCCGAGCGCTCAGTCCCGCCGTCAGGCACTGGGAACTGCGCCCCACTCAATCACGGCGCCACCCCAGGTGAAGCCGGCGCCGAAGGCGCTCAGCAGCACGCGGGCGCCCGCGCGCAGGCGCCCGTCGCGCTGGGCGGCGGCGAGCGCCACCGGCACCGTCGCCGCGGAGGCGTTCCCGAGGCTCTCGATGCAGTCCACAACGCGCTCGGGCGGGAGCTGTAACCGCTCGCCGAGCCCGCGCGTGATGCGAGCGTTGGCCTGGTGGTAAACGAACAGATCGATATCGTCCAAAGACAGGCCGGCCTTGTCGATCGCCTTCAGCGTCACTTCGCCCATCCGGTCGATCGCGTGGCGAAACACTGCTGGACCGTCCATCCGGATCTTGCGCTCGGCGTGCGTAGCGTTGAGCGTGGCAGCGTGTGAGCCATCGGAGCCGAGCACTACCGGGCCGATGGCGCCCGCGCCGGCACCGGCTGCGCCGAGCACCACTGCGCCGGCCGCGTCGGCGAACAGCGCGGCCGTGCGCTTGTCCTCGTAGTCGGTGATCCGGGTGATGAAGTCCGCGCCGACCAGCAGCACCTTCGCGGCGCGATCGCTCTCGATCAGCGCCGCGCCGAGGGCAAGGCCGGAGATGAATCCCGTGCACGCCGCGCCGATGTCGATCCCTCCGGCGTTGGTGCCGAGCGCGTGCGCGACCAGCGGCGCTGTGTTGGGCGTCAGCTCGTCCTGGGACATCGTCGCGACGAGCACCAGGTCGATCTCCTGCGCCTGCACGCCCGCAAGCTCCAGCGCGCGGGCGCCCACGCGCGCCGCGTAGTCGCTCAGCCGCTCCTCAGGTCTGACCTGGCCCCGTTCCTTGATTCCGGTCCGCGACAGTATCCATTCCTCGCTGATCCCCAGCCGTGAGGCCAGGTCGGCGTTCGTCAGCCGGCCGGGCGGGAGCTCGGTGGCAACCGAGAGGATCGCGGCGCCCCCGAGGCGGGCGCGCGCCTCCCTCCCCGGGATCGTCGTCCCCCCGACTCGCGCTCGTGCATCCCCTTGCGTCTCTGCGGGACCGCCCGCGGACGGTGACCCGGCGGCGGCGCGCTCAGCGGTCGGGGCGATCTCAGACACCGATCAGCTCAACGTCTCGGAGCGTGCGCTTGGCCAGTCCATTGAGTACGCGCCCGGGGCCGACCTCCATGAATCGCTCGGCGCCCAGGCTATGCAGTGCGAGCAGCGTCTCGCGCCAGCGCACCGGGCTGGTGAGCGCCTCCACGAGCTGGTGGCGCACGTCCTCGAACGGCTCGGCGGTCACCGCGGAGAGTACCGGCACGCACGGCGGCTCCACGTGCGCGCGCTCCAGCGCGGCTGCGAAGTCGGGAATTGCAGAGGCCATCATCGGCGAGTGAAAGGCACCCGTCACCGGGAGCTCCACCGCGCGCAGCCCGAGCACCTTGGCGCCCGCGGCAGCTTGCGGCAGCGCCGAGCGCGCACCCGAGAGGACCACCTGCGCAGGAGAATTGTCGTTGGCGATCGACAGCCCGTGCGCCTCGGCCAGCTCCGCAGCGCGATCCGCGGCCCCTGCCCCGAGCAGCGCGAGCATGCTGCCATCGCCCGCCTGCTCTCCCGCTTCCTGCATCAGTGCTCCGCGCAACGCCACCAGCTCCAGCCCTTCGCGCTCCGAAAAGGTCCCGGCGGCGACCAGCGCCGCCAGCTCGCCGAGCGAGTGCCCAGCCATGAAGTCGCCCTGCGGGCAGCCCAGCCCAGCCCAGCCGGCCAAGCTCGCGCAGAAGATCGCCGGCTGGGCGAACTTGGTGCCCTCGTCGGCTCTGGGGAATGGATCCTCGCCCACCACCTCGACAGCCATCGAGAGCAGCTCGGGACGCAGCTTGGCGACGGTGTCGCGCATGTCGGGGGTCTGGCTTCCCTGGCCGGGAAACAGAATCGCTGTCTTGGGCATCAAGTCAATCTACGCGAGAGGGGATCGGCGGCAACACCCCGCGGCCGATCTTCCCCCCGCCCGGGGGGCCTGGCGGCGCGCTCCCACCCGCTTGCTCCCACCCTCTTCACACCGCCACCGGCAACTCGTACCGCCGGCGTATGTCGTAGAGCGTCGTGCGCTCGGCTGCCGGACGTCCAGCGCGGTGGGCGGCGCCGACCAGTTCCCCGGGCGCCAGCCGGTCCCCGTGATAGCTGCCCGCCATGCGCGAGATCGACTCCTCCATCAAGGTGCCGCCCAGGTCGTTGACACCCCAGCGCAGCGCCTCGGTCGCCGCATCGAGCCCCATCTTCACCCAGCTCGCCTGGAGGTTTCGCACCGTCTTGCCGAGCGCGAGCCTGAACGCCGCGGTGTGCTTGAGGTTCTCTTCGCGAGAGATCTCCTGCACGCCGTGCGTCCGACCGAGCAACGTGTGGAACGGAATGAACGAGAGCGGCACGAACTCGGTGAAGCCCTCTGTGCGCTCCTGCAGCTCGCGCACGACGCGCATGTGCTCGGCCAGCTCCCACGGCTCTTCGATGTGCCCGAACATCACCGTCACCGTCGAGCGCAGCCCCGCAGCGTGGGAGGCTTCGATGATCTGCACCCATCGCGCCACGGGTAGCTTGTTGGGCGAGATGCGCTGCCGGACGCCGTCGTGCAGAACCTCGGCCGCGGTGCCGGGCGTCGATCCTAGGCCCGCCGCGCGCAGGCGCTCGAACACGTGCCGGGGGGACAAGGTGCTCACGTCACACATGTGCGCGACCTCCATCGGCGAGTAGGCGTGCAGATGGATGCGGGGTGCGATCTCGTGCGCGAGCACCAGCCACCGCTCGTAGTCCTCGAGCACCCAGTCCGGATGGATCCCCGATTGGATGCAGATCTCGCTGGCGCCCGCGTCGATGGCCTCCTGCACGCGACGCGCGAACTCCTCCTCGGAGTGCTCGTAGGCGTCAGGCGAGCGGCGAGCTTGACCGAAGCCGCAGAACGCGCACCCGACGATGCAGACGTTGGAGACGTTGATGTTGCGGTTGACAACGAAGGTCACGGTCTCCCCCGCCAGCTCGCTGCGCAACTCATCGGCCGCGCAGCGCATCTCCTCGATCGCCTCGGGCCGGCTCTCGGTAAAAAGGGCGGTGAGCTCGTCCGGGGTCAGCCGCGCCCCATCGCGGCTGCGCGCGAGCGCGCGCGCAGCCATCCCGTCATCCACGGCCACCTCGTTACACCCGTGCCGGCGGCCACCACTGCCGCGCCTTGGGATGAACGACCAGTAGCAGCGCTTGATCACGTCTAGCACCGGCGCTGAGATCCACTCGGGGTCGATGTACTCGGGGTATACGCACAAGCGCTCGGTCAACGCAAGCCCGTCGGCGTGGAGCAGCGCGCGGACCTGGGCGGGCGAGGGAAAGGGGTGCTCAGGAGAGATGTGGTCGCCGTTGGCGCTCAGTCCCCCGAGGTCGGTGGCGCCCGCACGCGCGAGCTCGCCCCACCAGTTTGACAAGTTGGGGGGAACCTGGATCCCAACGCCGGGCATGAGCCGCCGAGCCTCGGCGATCAGCCGCTTGCAGTCCTCGATCGTGACCTCGCATGCCCACGCCGGAGCCTCACGCTGTGGACCGGAGTGAACGCCGGTGCGCCAGTACTCCCGGGCGGCGGTGTCCGCGATCTGCGCGGGCTCGCGGCCGTAGTAGCTCTGATGGGGAACGTAGTTCTGAAGGATCACCTCCTGGAGGTGGCCGGAGCGCGCGTGGAGCTCGGCGAGCTTTGCCAGCGAAGCCATGCGCTCCTGCTCGGTCTCGCCGATCCCGGCCAGGATCCCGCTCGTGAAGGGAATCTTGAGCTCGCCGGCGGCGATGATCGTCTCGATCCGGCGCGACGGATGCTTGGTCGGAGAGCCGGCGTGGACGGTCTCCATCAGACGCTCAGAAACCGACTCGAGCATCAGGCCCTGCGAAGCGGTAACCCCTCTCAGAGTGAGGAGATCATTACGGCCGAGCACGCCGAGGTTGGTGTGCGCAAGCAGGCCGTGCTCGAGCGCGCGCTCGCAGCACCACGCCACGTAAGAGGTGAAGTCGGCGTGCCCGTACCGCGCCAAGCGCGCGGCCACTTCGTCCTCGGCCTCGGGCCTCTCGCCGGTGAGGATGAGCAACTCCTTGACGCGATGGCGCTGGGCCGCCCGCACAAGGATGCGCTCTACCTCCTCGGGGGAGTAGAGATGCGGCTGGTGGGTCGCGAACGAGCAGTACTTGCAGTAGCAGCGACAGGTCCGCGAAAGCGACAGCGTGAGATTGCGGCTGAACGTGATTCGGCGACGCATGCGCCTAGCGCATTCTAGGAGAGCGGCCGGTCGAGCCCAGTCCGCATCGGAGCCCCAGTCCGGTGCCCTATCCTGGCTCGCCTGATGGGGCTACTTTCGCTGCGCCCGCTCGCCGTCGCGCTCGCGGTCACGATCGCGGCGGCCATCGGAGCCCTGCTCGTCGCCGGCTGTGGCGCGCGCGGAGACTCGCGGGGCGGCTCGCGGGGCAAGAACGCCACGCTCGTGCTCGACTTCACGCCCAACGCCGTCCACGCCGGCATCTACTCAGCGCTAGCGCGCGGCTATGACCGTGACCAGGGCGTGCGGCTGCACGTCGTGGCGCCGTCGGCCTCGACGGATTCGATCAAGCTGCTGCGGACCGGCCGGGCCAACTTCGCGATCCTGGACATCCACGATCTCGCGATCGCAAGACAGCGCGGCGAGGACATCGTCGGGCTCATGTCGATCGTGGAGCGCCCCCTCGCGGCGCTGATCGCCGCGCCGGCGATTCGCAGCCCGCGCGATCTGGCGGGCAAGGTAGTCGGCGTGACGGGGGTGCCGAGCGACAATGCCGTGC
This sequence comes from Actinomycetota bacterium, assembly GCA_030853685.1. GTDB lineage: Bacteria > Actinomycetota > Thermoleophilia > Solirubrobacterales > Solirubrobacteraceae > Palsa-465. Next base: position 11,558 of record JALYUQ010000293.1, read on the forward strand.
TGCACTCGATCGTCGCCGGCGCGGGCGGCGATCCGCGTGCAGTCAAGACGGTAACGATCGGCTTCAACGCAGTCGCCTCGCTCCTCTCCGCCCGCATCGCCGCCGCGACCTCGTTCTGGAACGACGAGGGCGTCACCCTGACGCGCCGGCGTCCGGGCTTTCACGTCTTCCACGTCGAGAGCTTCGGCGGCCCGGACTACCCCGAGCTGGTCCTGTGCGCGGCAGGAGCGAGCCTGCACGCAGATCCGAGCCTCGCCCGTGGGGTCGTGCGCGCGCTGGTGCGTGGCTACGGGGTCACGCTGAGCGATCCCCGCGCCAGCGCGGCCGATCTGGAGCGTCTGGTGCCGGGCCTCGATCCCTCCCTGGTGTCCGCCGAGCTGAGGGCGCTTTCGGGCTCCTCGAGGGCTCCCGACGGTAAGGTCGGCGAGCTCGACCTGCGCGAGCTCCAGGCCTGGGCGCCGTGGGAGGCGCGGGAGGGGATCGTGAGCCGGCAGCCGGACGTCTCCGCGATGTTCGACCCGGGCTTCGTCGCGGGCGCGGGGCCGGCGGCTAGGAGCGGGGCCGGCGGCTACTAGCTAGGTAGGAGCGCGTGCGCGAGCGGCGCGTCGCGGGCGACCGTCGGTTCGGCCAGCGTCCGATAACAAAGGGCGGACAGCAGCAGGAAGGCCGCCGCGGTCACGCCCCCTGCCAGCGCGAGTGCCGGTAGAGCAGACGGCATGTGGCTTTCACGCCTCAGGTAGGCGTACACGTAGGCCGCGAAGGCGACCATGGAAGAAGCTCAGGGCCCGCACCTCCGGCGGTCCGGGCGCTGCGCGATGGGGTCGAGCTCGAGGACGGTCTCAGCGCCCCGCCCGCGTGAGGCGCCTGGCGCCGGACGCGCTCGAGCTCACGATCCACGAAGGCCGCAAGCGCCAGATCAGGCGGATGTGCGAGCAGGTCGGTCACCCGGTCGAGCGCTTGGAGCGGATCGGGTTCGCCGGGCTCCAGCTCGGCGAGCTGCGGCGAGGCGCCTACCGCCGGCTGAGCGTGGCCGAGGTGGCGCTGCTCACTGACTGACGCTAGCGCTGGAACAGGAGCTCGTCGTGGCCCAGCGTCGTGGTCCTCAGCGCGCGGGAGACCTCGAGGGGCGTGAGCGCCACCGGCGTGGGGGAGACGAGGCGCAGAACCGTGAACTGGAGCGCCTTTCGCCGCCAGAGCACGTGGAAGCCGGGGACCCGGTACGAGCTCTGCATGCGCGAGCCGGACAAGTTGCAGGCCCCACCCCACCAACACAGATGAACCCTCGGGGCGCTGATCGAGACCACGTCGAGCTCGGTGACCGCCGGGCCGGGGCCACGGGGCCAGAAGCTCAGCCCGGGGAGGTACAGCGACAGCGGGAGCAGGTCACCGTAGTGCTGCACCAGGATCGCCCGAGCCGGCGCTCCGCCCGCCGGGCCCGAGCCGAGCACGTGGGCGACCGCGCGCCAATCCGGGCGCTCCAGCCCGCGCTCGGACGCCACGCCGGCTGCGGCGGCGATGCCGATCGCGCACAGCAGCCC
>JALYUQ010000066.1 GCA_030853685.1 Actinomycetota bacterium
CCCGCGCCCCGGCTGGCCCACCAGCGCCGGCCCAGCGCGGGCGCGGAGACGACGCCGACCTGCACTTCATCATCCACCGCCAGCGCGATCAGCGACCCGAAGATCGGCATCCCCCGGAGGAAGCTCTTGGTGGCGTCGATCGGATCGAGGATCCAGCGCCGGCCGCGATCCTCGTAACCAGGTGCAGGCCGCCGGCCTGCACCTCGGACTCCGTACTCCTCGCCGAGGATCGCATCGTCTGGGCGCGCGGCGCCGATCCGCTGGCGCAGCGCCTGCTCGACCGCGCGGTCGGCGTCGGTCACGGGCGTGAAGTCGGGCTTGGTCTCGATCACGAGATCCTCGGCCCGGAAGCGCGCGAGGGTGATCGAGTCCGCGAGGTCGGCCAGCTCGAGTGCAAGCTGGAGGTCGTCGGAGTGACCGGCCACGGCGAGGAATCCTACGCCCGCAGCCCTCCCACCGTTACGCTCTGGCACGAGATGACGCCAGGCGACCTTCAGCGCGAGACGACCGAGGTCTTGCAGCGCCTGGTGCGCTTCAAGACAGTCAATCCGCCGGGCAACGAGGGTCCCGCGATCGAGTACCTGACCGAATACCTGGAGCAGGCGGGATTCCGCACCGAACTGCTGTCCGCCGTCGATGGGCGCCCCAACCTCGTCGCCGACCTCGGCGGCGAAGCCGGCGGTCCGACCCTCTGCTACCTCGGCCACGTCGACACGGTGCTGGCCGATCCGTCGGAGTGGAAGCACGATCCGTGGTCCGGCGAGCTCGCCGATGGGTACCTATGGGGACGCGGTGCGCTCGACATGAAGTCCCAGGTCGCAGCCGAGGCGGTCGCGGGCGCCGCGCTCGCCCGCGGGGGATGGCGCCCAAAGCGTGGCAGCCTGAAGCTCGTGTTTGTCTCCGACGAGGAGACCGGTGGCGGGCTCGGGGCTCAGTGGCTGACGAGCACGCATCCCGAAAAGGTCCGCTGCGACATGCTGCTCAACGAGGGTGGCGGTGAAGTGTTCGAGTACGCCGGGCGCCGGCGCTACGGCGTGTGCTGCGCGGAGAAGGGGGTCTTTCGCTTCACGATCACCGCGATCGGCACCGCCGGCCACGCCTCGCTCCCCAAGACTGGGGACAACGCGCTGCTCAAGCTCGGGCCGGTGCTCGCACGCCTGGCGGCGGCCCAGCCGTCGTTCGAGATGACCGACGCACCCGCCGAGCTGCTGCGCAGGTTGGGCGAGGACCCCGCCGATCCCGCCGAGGCGATGGAGCGGATCGCTCACTCGCAGCCGGCGCTGCTGGCGCTGATCGAGCCAATGTTCGGAGTGACGCTGACCCCCACGATGGCGCATGCGTCAGACAAGATCAACGTAATCCCCTCGCGCGCGTCGCTGAAGGTCGACTGCCGCGTGCCGCCGGGACTGGGCTTACCGGAAGCTCGCAAGCGGATCGCGGAGGTCCTGGGCGATCCGGTGCCGGAGCTGCAGATCGAGTTCACCGAGACCGTCAGTGGCAATCAGTCCTCTGTGCGGTCGGAGCTGATGGACGCGATCTCACGCTGGGTGCCGGCCAACGATCCCGGCGCCGAGGTAGTGCCCTTGATCCTGCCCGGATTCTCTGACTCGCGCTGGTTTCGGCACGCGTTCCCGGACTGCGTCGCATACGGGTTCTTCCCCCAGCGCCACATGACGCGGCTGGAGGCGGCACCGCTCGTGCACAACGCAGACGAGCGGATCGACGTGCGCGACCTCGGGTTCGCGGCGAGCTTCTACGCCGCGATGGCGCGCGAGCTGCTGGGCTGAGCGCGCCGGGGCTGCGTCCAGGAGGCTGAGGTTGCGCAGTCCCCCGGTCGGCCTGCCACGATCGACGTATGACCACGACCTCTGAGACGTTCGCCGCGAGCGCCCTGGAGCGCTTGCGCGCGCTCACCGCCGACGAGGACTCGCGGTTTCGCCCAGGACAGCTCGAGGCGATCCAGGACCTCGTCGCCGATCGCGCCCGGGTTCTGTGCGTGCAGCGCACGGGGTGGGGGAAGTCGGCGGTGTACTTCGTCGCGACCGCGCTGCTGCGCGACGCCGGCGCGGGCCCGACCTTGATCGTCAGCCCGCTGCTGGCGCTGATGCGCAACCAGATCGCCGCCGCGCGGCGGCTGGGGCTGCGGGCGCACACCGTCAACAGCGCCAACCGCGAGGAGTGGAATGGCGTCCGCGATCGGCTCGCCGCGGGCGCGATCGACCTCTTGCTCATCAGCCCCGAGCGGCTGAACAACCCTCGCTTCCGCGAGAGCATGCTGCCGCTGTTCGCCGCGTCGGTTGGGTTGCTGGTGATCGACGAGGCGCACTGCATCTCTGACTGGGGGCACGACTTCCGCCCGGATTACCGGCGCGTCAAGGACATGCTGGAGGCGCTCCCGTCCGAGGTCGCGGTGCTCGGTACGACGGCTACCGCCAACGATCGCGTCGTCGGCGACGTCCTGGCGCAGCTCGCGAGCACTGGCACCTTCGACGCTCCTGCCGGCGAGCCGCTGCGCTCATACCGCGGCCCGCTGGCCCGCGGCAGCCTGCGCCTCGAGGTCCTCGAGCTGCCCCAGCCCGCGCAGCGGCTGGCGTGGCTCGTCGAGTACCTGCCCGCGCTCGCGGGCTCGGGGATCGTCTACACGCTGACCAAGCGCGACGCCGAGCAGGTCACGACGTTCCTGAACGCCAACGGGATCTCCGCACTGGCCTACAGCGGCGATCAGCAGACCGAGGACCGGATCGCCACCGAGGAGCGCCTGCAGCACAACGATGTCAAGGCGGTGGTCGCCACCAGCGCGCTGGGAATGGGCTACGACAAGGCCGATTTGACCTTCGTCGTGCACTACCAGGCGCCCGGCTCGGTCGTCTCCTATTACCAGCAAGTCGGGCGCGCCGGGCGCGGCGTCGAGCACGCCGACGTCGTCCTGCTGCGCGGCGGCGAAGACCGAAGAATTCAGGACTTCTTCATCGAGCAGGCGTTCCCCGCGTGCGAGCGGGTGACCGCGGTTCTCGCCGAGCTCGTGGACGCCGGCGAGCAGGGGCGCAGCACCCGCGAGCTCATGGCCGCGGTCAACCTCGGCATGGGGCGTATCGAGGCGATGCTGAAGATCCTCGACGTCGAGGGCGCGGTGCGCCGCAACGGCGCGCGCTGGCAGTCGGTCCCCGGCGCGGACTGGACCTACGACGCCGAGCGCTACGCCCAGGTCACCGCCCTACGCCGGTCAGAGCAGGACGCGATGGCTGCGTTGGGCGCCGACGGCCGCTGCCTGATGCGCGCCCTGCAGGAGGAGCTCGACGACCCCGACCCGGGCGATTGCGGTCGCTGCTCGGTCTGCACCGCGCCACGCTTCGCCGGGCCGCCGGACCCGGCGCTGGTGGAGCTGGCCGCGCGGCACCTGCGCTCGAGGCCGCTGGAGCTGGAGGTCAAGAAGATGGCGCCCGACGGCGCCGGAGCGATGCGCAAGATCTCCGAGGATGTCCGCACCGAGCCCGGCTGGGCGCTGGCGCGCTTTGGCGACGGCGGCTGGTGGCCGGCGATTGAGCGTGGGCTGCGTGACGGGTCTTTCGACGAGGAGGTCGTTGCCGGGTTGGCGGACATCGTGCGCGGAGCGGGCGGGGCGGGCGGCTCCGGGTCGGTGTCGTGGGTCACGAGCGTCCCCTCGGCGCGCTTGGGTGATTTGATCGCTCGGCTGGGCGAGCGCGTCGCCGCGGAGCTCGGCGTCCCGCACCTGGAGCTCGTACAGCGCACCGAGGATCGCCCGTCTCAGCGCGAGATGGCAAACGCCGTCCAGCAGGCCGCCAATGTCCGGCACGCCTTTACGGTCATCGCCACCCCGCCGCCCGGAACGGGCGTCCTGCTCGACGATCGGCGCAGCTCGGGCTGGACGCTGGCGATGGTTGGCGGTCAGCTACGCCGCGCCGGCGCCCAGCGCGTGGTGCCGCTCGCACTCGGGACGCTGGCGTAGACGGGCGCGCCGGTAACCGGAGAAGCTGCGTCGGAGGGCGCGCCGGTAACCGGAGAAGCTGCGTCGGAGGGCGCGGACGAAACCGGGGGACCGGCCGGGTCGGCGCCGGGCCTAAGCCATCGACCGCGCCCCAGCGCCACAATCATCGAGATGCCGATCGCCGGTCCCCCCTCCTCGCGCAAGCGACACGCGCTTTCGCTGTTCGACGGCCTGCCCCGCGATTACGACCGCATGGGCGCGGTGCTCAGCTTCGGTCAGGACCCCCGCTGGCGCCGGGCGCTCGTGCGGGCGATCGACCCGCAGCCCGGCCAGCGGGTGCTCGACGTCGCGACCGGGACCGGGCTCGTGGCGGCGGCGCTGGCGCGCCGCGGCCGGTGCGAAGTCGTCGCGCTGGACCAGAGCGAGGCGATGCTGGCCGGCGCTCGAGCGCGCCTTCGCAACGACCCCGGCCTCGCCACGCAGATCAGCCTCCTCCGCGCTGAAGCGGAGCTGCTTCCATTCGCGGACGCCGAGTTTGACGCGGTCACGTTCACTTATCTGTTGCGTTACGTCGAGGACCGTGGCGCAACGATGCGCGAGCTGGCGCGCGTGCTCAAGCCCGGCGGGCGGATCGGGATGGTCGAGTTCGGGGTCCCCAGCGCCGCGCCGTTGCGCGCGCTGTGGCGCGCGCACACCCGCCTCGGGCTGCCGTTGCTCGGCCGGCTCGTCTCCGCGGCATGGCTCGAGGTCGGGCATTTTCTCGGCCCGAGCATCGAGGAGCTGCACGCAGTGGAAGGCGACCTGGTCGGGCTTTGGGAGGCTGCTGGGATCCGCGACGTGAGCCTGCGCGCGATGAGCTTCGGCGCGGGGCTCGTGATGCTTGGCGTGCGAGATGGCGAGCGAGCGCAGTAGGCTCGAGCGCCCGGCGTTCTACGCCCTGGCTGGCGGCGGCTGGCGCGATCTGGTCACGCTGCTTCATCCGCCTTACACGGCATGGCACCTGAGCTACGTGGCGCTCGGCGCGGCCGCGGCGCCGGCGCTTCACGCCGGCCGGCTGTGCGCGGCACTGCTCGCGTTCTTCCTGGCGGTCGGGATCGGAGCCCACGCGCTGGACGAGCTGAGCGGCCGACCGCTCGCAACCGTCCTTCGCCGCCGGACGCTGGTCGGGCTGTCGATCACAGGGCTCGGGGGCGCGGTCGGGATCGGCGTCGCCGGCGCAATCATCGTGTCGCCGCTGCTGGCGCCGCTGGTCCTGATTGGAGCCCTGCTAGTGCCCGCATACAACCTCGAGCTCGCCGGTGGGCGACTGCACAACGATCTCTGGTTCGCGCTGGCATGGGGTGGCTTTCCGGCGTTCACCGGCTACTTCGCGCAAACGCTCACGATCCGGCCCGCCGGCGTGCTCGTGGCGGCTGGATGCTGTCTGCTGAGCGCCGCCCAGCGCCGGCTGAGCACGCCCGTACGCGAGCTGCGCCGGCGCACCAAGTCGGTCACCGGAGAGCAGCGGCTCACCGACGGGAGCGCGGTGCCGTTGACAAAGGCAAGCCTCACCGCGCCTCTGGAGGGCGCGCTGTCGGCGCTCTGGATGGCGGTCGTTCTGCTCGCCCTGGGACTGCTGGCGGCCAAGCTGTGAGCTTGTCCGGAAAAGCGCAGTGGCGCAGGAGCGCCGCCCGGCCGATGTGGCTCTTGCTTGCGCTTTGACCGCCCGAATGGGGAGCAGGCGCCACCGGCGGCGTCCGCGCCGGCATGGCGCCGGGGCCCCGCACGATCACACCCAGGTCACACGAACGGCGCCCGCCGGGCTAGTCTACGAAAAGGAGGTTTGACGCGCATGAGGCACGAACCAGAACCGGAGGCGGGGCTCAACGCCCCGATCTCGACCAGGACCGCGCACAGCGCGCAGCGCCGAGCGCAGGTGCGCCGCCGGCGAGCTGCTGCGGTGGCAGCCCTCACGGCGGTGCTCATGCTTGTCGTGCTGGCGGTCTCGAGCGGTGGCGGGGGAGCACCAGCACCGCGCAAGGCGGCGGACTCGGGCTCCGGCTCGAAGCCGGGCGCGCCGGGCCGGGCAAAGCGAGCGCCTGGTGGGGCGCCCGCCACGCGGGCGGGCGGCCCCGAGACTGCGGGTGGTTCATTGCTCGCGCGTGAGAACGCCGCGATCGACAGGCTGCTGGTACGTCAACCGTTCATCGTCTCGGGCGGCACAGAGAAGCGCGAGATCGCGCTTACCTTCGACGACGGGCCCGGCCCGTACACGCCCATGCTGCTCGGCCAGCTCCAGCGCCTGCACCTCCCGGCGACGTTCTTCGAGATCGGGTTCATGATCCACTACTTTCACCAGTCGCTCAGCCGGGAGCTGAAAATGGACACGGTGATCGGCGACCACACCGAGACCCATCCGATGATGGCGGAGCTGAGCCCGAGCGCGCAGGACAACCAGATCGTCGTGCAGACGCAGCAGCTCGCTCGCTACAGAGCCCCTTTCCCTCGCCTTTATCGCCCGCCGTACGGGTCGTTCGACAAGGCTACGTTCTCGGTTCTGCGGGGGCTGAACATGCTGATGGTGCTCTGGACCGTCGATACCGAGGACTACACCAAGCCGGGCGTGCCGGCGATCGTTCACAACGCCCTGGCTGGCGCGCGCCCTGGCGCGATCATCCTGCTGCACGACGCGGGCGGCATCCGCACCGAGACGACCGCCGCGCTACCTTTGATCGTCCGCGCGCTCCGCGCTCGCCACTACAAGCTCGTCACCGTCCCCCGGCTGATCCTGGACGACCCACCACGCCAAGCCCAGGCACTGCCCACACACCTCGTAAACGGCTGAGATCGACGCGGTCGATCTTCGATCGCCCGTGGCGCTGTGTCCCAGCGCCGCTGCTCGTGCTGACGCTCGGACTCGTGCTGGCGCTCATAGCCGGCTGCGGCTCGCAGGCACCCTACGCCACCCAGCAAGCCCCCCCCGCCACCCAGCGAATCGCGCCGCCGACGGCAGGCGGGGGCCCCCCGCGCTCGCAGGCCCAGCTCCCGGCTACGCCAAGCGCTCAGGACCGCGGCAGTGGGCGCCCGGGCATGACCCCGGCGCCGGTGCTGATGTACCACGTGATCGCACCACCGCCGGCGGGTGCGCCGTTTCCCGGCCTGTACGTCGATCCGGATCAGTTTGCCTCGCAGATGCAAGCGCTGGCGCAGGCCGGCTACCACGCGGTCACGCTCGACCAGCTCGGTGCCTACTGGCGGCGGGGCGTCGCGCTCCCGCCAGGCAAGCCGGTCGTGATCACGTTCGACAACGGCTACAACTCGCAAGCCGCGCAGGCACTCCCCGTGCTCCGCGCGCTTCACTGGCCGGCCGTTCTCAACATCCAGCTCACCGGCCTACCTCCGTCGCAGGGAGGGCTTACCGGGACCCAGGTCCAAGCGATGCTCGCCAGCGGCTGGGAGCTCGATACCCAGGGCCTCAGCCACGCCGACCTAGTCACGCTCGGGCCGACCGAGCTGCACGCACAGGTCGCCGCGGTCCGGATCACGTTGCAACAGCGCTACCACGTTGCAGTCAACTGGTTCTGCTACCCCTCCGGCCACTACGACCCTGCGGTGATCGCCGCCGTCAAAGCCGCCGGCTACGCCGGGTCGACAACCACGATTCCCGGCTGGGGGCAGCCGAGCCAAGACCCATACCGGCTCGAGCGCCTACGCGTGTTGCGCGGTATCACCCCCGGCGGGCTCCTGGACTTCATCGCCCAGACCCGCCACGCGCCAGCGCCGCCACCCGCCTACGGAAGCTGATCAGCAACGCTCAACTGAGCGCGGAGCTCCGCGAGCACGAGCTCCTCAGCGTCAGCCCAGCAGCCGGCCACCCAGCAGCCGGCCACCCAGCAGCCGCCCGCCTAGCTCGAGTCATCACGTCACCGACGGAGGCTTCCCGCTTCCACGAGCGGGCGCCACCATCACGTTGACCGCCAGATCGATGTAGGCATCTCGCGCTTCGCCGGTTGGGTCGCCGTCGGGATCGGCGCGTCTCAGCTCGCCGATCCCGAGGTAGAGCGCATAGCCTAAGCGCGCCTGACGAGTGGCGTGCTCCGGCGCTAGGCCAAGGTCGATGTAGAGCTGTTCTACGAACGCCAAACGGGCACGGGTGACGCGCGTCAGCACCGGCCCAACACGCGGGTCCGACGCGGCACCCAGCACTCCGGCGGCGGCACTGGGTGCCGCGACACCGCTGTAGGCGTAGGACACGATCGCTGTCAAGCGCTCGCGCGGGCCGGAAATGGCCTCGATGCGCGCGATCACATCGATAGTCTCACGTTGTTCCCACAGCTCGAGCGTCGCTGCGATCAGCTCGGCACGGTCTGTGAAGTGCCAGTAGAAGCTGCCCTTTGTCGCGCCCAGGCTACGCGCCAGCGATTCGACCGCTACGCCCGCAAGGCCGTCCTGCGCGAGCGCCAGGAGCGCGGCCTCGATCCAGTCGATCCTCGATAGCGACACGAGCCATACGCTACTAATGACCCCGTCCTCCGACCATACGATATCGTATGGCGCATGGCGAAGCGAGCTGCCCCAACCCCGACCGGGCTCAGGTTCGCGCAGGCAGCGTTGGTCGTCGGCCTGCTCTACGCCGTCCTCAGTCTCTACTGGGGATTGGGTGGCACATGGCTCGTTGACACCATTGCGCGCTCGGTGAGAAAGGAGGGACTCGCCCTGGCGGCCGCGGTCCTCAAGCTGATCGCCGCCGTACTGCCGCTGCTGGCTCTTCGCCGCCTGAGCAGCCCAGCTTGGAATCGCAAGCTGTGGCTGCTCACCTGGATCGAAGCCGCGATCTTGACGATCTATGGCCTGGTGCAGACTGTGGGCGACCTGCTTGCAGAGGCCGGGGTCGTCCATGTGTCGGCGAGCGCCGCTCATGGCAAGCTGGCCTTCTACGCCTACCTGTGGGATCCCTGGTTCCTGATCTGGGGACTGCTCGTCGGTGGCGCTCTGCTGCAAGGCCGCCGGAGCCACAGCCAGACAGCAGGCTGGGCCTGACCTTGTCGTCGCGCTGCTGGTCGCGACGACCATCATCAAGCCGGTCGGGCCGGGCAAGAGCGTCCTGGCGCCCGAGCTCGCCTTTATCGCTGTGCTGCTTGTCGCTGCCCGCCCCGGTCGTGCACCAACGTCGATGGAGATTGGTTGCCGTAGATCTGGGGAGGCTTCAACATCGAGACGCCCGGATATATCGGATATATTGAGTGGGCATGGGCAAGGTTCTCGTTTCTTTCGATGACACGCTGCTGCGGCGCATCGACCGCGTCGCGACCGAGCGGGGTCTGACGCGCAGCGCCTATCTCGCCCAGCTCGCCGAACGCGACGCTGCCGCAGCGTCCGGTCCCGGCAAGTCTCCGGCCGTCCAAGCCGCCCTGCGCGAGCTCGACCGGCTCTTCGCGGATGCTCCGGCGGGCGAGTCCACCTCCGCGATCCGCGCCTCGCGCAACGCTCGGTGACCGAGGTCGTCCTCGACGCCTCGGTGGTGTTGAAGTGGTTCCGTTCCGACGGCGAGAGCCATATCGACGCGGCGCGCGGGTTGCGCTCGCAGTTCGAGGCAGGCGCCCTCAAGGTGCTCGCACCACCGCTGCTCTGGCTTGAGCTGCTGAACGTCGCCGCCCGTCGCTGGGGTTTCACACAGCCCCAACTCGAGCAACTCGCCGTAACGCTGGGCAGCCTCGGTTTCGAGATGCTGGAGCCCGAGCTTTCGGGAGTCGCACGCTGGGCTGCGACCGGACTCACGGCCTACGACGCGGCATACGTCGCCGTCGCCGAGCAGGCAGGCGCCAAGCTCATCACCGACGTCGCGCAGATCTTGCTGCTCGTGCCGAGCCAGGCCATCGCGCTCAGCGACCCTACGGCCATCGCCTGAACAACCCGTCGCCGTAGATCCCGCTCATCCGCTCGACGAGCTCCGCATAGCACGGGAGTGTCCGAGGATTTGTGTAGGCATGATCGAACTGGAGCGTCATGCCTTCGACTACAAAAACTCCAAAAACTAAAGAGAAGTTCCTTGTTTCAGCGAGTTGCTCTGATCCTGTAGGCGCCGGCGGCGAGCCGAGACGCCGGCGCCCCATCGAGAGCTCGTGCAGCAGCTACCTGACGAGGTTCGCAGGCGGCTGTCAGACGAGGTGGTCGACGAGCTGTTGGCGGGCGCTCGCACCGAGCAGGAGATCGTCGGGCCCGGTGGCGTGTTGGCCGATCTCACGCGCCGGCTGGTGGAGCGAGGGATGGACGCCGAGCTAACCGAGCACTTGGGCTATGAGCCTCACGTCGAGCCGCCAGGCGGGGCCGGGAATACGCGCAACGGCAGCACGCCCAAGACGCTCGTGACCGAGCACGGGCCGGTGCGGATCGGGACGCCTCGGGATCGCGATGGCAGCTTTGAGCCCAAGATCCTCCGCAAGCACCAGCGGCGCTTTGTCAGCTCGAAACAGCGCCAGCCGGATTGGCGTTGTCGCCGGCGTAGGTGCCGTGGCCCTCGATCACGAGGCCGTCGCGGAAAGTCAGCACCTCGCATACCTGGCCGCCCTTCTGGTTGCGGTAGTGCATGACGATCGTGCTCACCCCGACGTAGGTGCCGAGCATCTCGAAGCGCAGATCAGGGATGCGGCGCAAGCCCTCGTCCCAGTAGGCGCGCAGCGCGGCCCTGCCGGCGATCACCCCGTCGCAGTCATCGAGCAGCTGCGCCGCAACGGGCGACGTAAAGACGACATCGTCGGCATAGTGGCCCATGATCCGGTCCAGGTCGTGTGCGTTCCAGCCATCGACCCAGGTGGCGACGAACGCTTGAACTTCCGCATGGTCCACGCCGCGGATGATGTCATCAGCCCGCCCCGCCTGCGGCGACCCGCTGCCAGTCGCCGCCTGACCAGTGAGCGCCAAGCGATGCTGATTTCGTGGCCTTGGTACCACGGGCCACACCGACATACCCAAGCGATAGACCGCGCGACCGCCATGATGCGGCCAGCGGATCCCCTAAGCGGATCGGTGACTGGACGTCGTTCGGACGGATCTTCGACGCGACGCCCCACGCCCTCGCGACGTCCAGTAGGGGACAGGCGGCTGGGCCGCGGACTGCTCGCTCGACGTGCCGTCAGCAGCCAAAGAGCGACCAGAACTTATGGTTGCGCACCTCTTGATCGGAGAGCACAAGGTTGCGGATAGCGTCGGGGAGCTGGTCCCGTTGCCAGCGGCATTCCCGGTGGCCCGCCGACTCTCGCGCATTGTCGGATAGACCGTGCCGCACCGCTCTGATCGCATAGGCGGACGCACCGAGCTCGTGGTCGGCCATGTGCGCGGTGGCGACCGCATGCCCTGCAGCGCGAGCGGCTTCCCGGGCCACCCCGGAGGTCTCCCTAGCCGCTTGATGCGCAGCGTAGGCGGCCTCGCGAGCGCGGGTCATCGCTGTCTCCCGCCGAGACCAACCGCGTGCCTGATCGATTGCCCGCCGTAACCGGTCGTCATCCGGGTGATGGTCGGTGAACAGATGGAAGACATGCTCGGCACAGTCAGCCGCCCACCCGACCAGAAGGCGGTGGTCGCCATCATCGAGCGTGCCGCCGCGCCGCAAGGTCACGAGCCGGCGATCTCGACGCCCTGAGTAAGTCGCACGCTGCTCCATCGGATCTTCCGACATCGTCACATAAGGATCCTTAGCTGGGGACGCCTTCGAGGGACCTGGGCGCACTGACAGATCGATTGCTGGCCTCCCAACTCGGTCGCCCGCACGCCGGGGGCTAGCATTGCTTCACTCACTGCGTCCGAACTGCTC
>JALYUQ010000125.1 GCA_030853685.1 Actinomycetota bacterium
GCGCGGACCTGCGCGCGCAGCTCGCGGCCGGGCGCGCCGGCGCGAGGCGCCTGCTGGAGCTCCACGAGCGCGTGGGACGCGACCAGGTGGAGGCTGCATTCGCCGCGGTGCTCGACTACGGCGAGCGCCGCACCCGCGCCTGCCTGGCTGCCTTCCGGGACGGGGTGTGGAGCGCCCGCGACGTGCTGGAAGCGCAGGAGGGTGACCTGGAGATCGCGCTGCGCGCGACCGTCTCGCAAGACACGCTCGCGCTCGACTTCACCGGCACCGCCCCCGCGCACCCGGGCAACCTCAACTGCCCGCTGGCGGTGACCCAGTCCGCGTGCTGGTTCGCGGTCCGCGTGCTGACCGATCCCGACATCCCGCCGAGCGCGGGCGCGTACCGCCCGATCGAGATCCATGCCCCCGAGGGCTGCCTGCTGAACGCACGCCGGAGCAGCGACGCCGGCGGGACTGCGCCGGCGGTCGCGGGTGGCAACGTCGAGACCTCCTCACGCATCGCCGATGTCGTCCTGAGCGCCTTCGGGCGAGCGCTCGGACAGGGCACGATGAACAACGTAGTCATCGGCGATGAAGATATGGCCTACTACGAGACGATCGGCGGCGGTCAGGGGGCTTGCCCGGACGCAGACGGCCCGAGCGGCGTGCACGTCGCGATGAGCAACACGCTGAACACGCCAATCGAGGCGCTCGAGCTCGAGTTCCCCCTACGCATGATCGAGTACTCGCTGCGCCGCGGCTCGGGCGGCGCCGGCAGGCGCAAGGGCGGCGACGGCGTGATTCGCGAGCTACAGGCGCTGGTGCCCCTGCACTACTCGCTGATCACCGAGCGCCGCCGCCACGCCCCCGCTGGCGCCGGCGGCGGCCAGGACGGCGCGCGGGGGCGCAACCTGCTCGACGGCCTGGAGCTGCCGGCCAAGGCGACCGGCGAGCTCAGGCCCGGTCAGCGTCTGCGCATCGAGACCCCGGGCGGCGGGGGCTATGGGAGGGCACCGAGCTCCACGAGGTGAGCGAGCGTGCAGCGGGCACAGGCGACTGATGCTCGGATGATGACGGGCTTTTGTTTTCATGCTCGCATGTTTCGTCGTTTTCGCTTGCGGGTACTCTGCGGGTGGGTGAGCGTCTGATCGGGCAGATGCCCGAGGAGGAGGATGAGGATGAGCAGCAACGTTCAGACGGGGACGATTCGCACTCAGATTCCCGCGCGCCTGGACCGGTTGCCGTGGTCCCGGTTTCACTGGAAGGTGATCATCGGCCTGGGCACTGTGTGGATTCTCGACGGACTCGAGGTGACGATCGTCGGAGGCATCTCGGGACGCATCGGAATGAAGGGCGCGGGCGTTGGGATCTCGGCCGCCAATGTCTCCGGCCTGGCAGCGTCGCTGTATGTCGCCGGGGCGTGCGTAGGCGCCCTGGTGTTCGGTCAGCTCACCGATCGCTTCGGGCGCAAGAAGCTCTTCATGATCACGCTGGGGATGTACCTGCTGGCCACTACGCTGACTGCCTTCTCTTTCTCGCCCTTGTGGTTCTACGTGTTTCGCTTCTTCACCGGCTTCGGTATCGGCGGCGAGTACGCCGCGATCAACTCGGCGATCGACGAGCTGATCCCGGCCAAGACGCGCGGCCGCGTCGATATCGCGATCAACGGCAGCTACTGGGCGGGCGCCGCCGGGGGGGCGTTGCTGGCGGTCCTAGCGCTGAATACGAGCACCTTCGCGGTCAACCTGGGCTGGCGGCTGTGCTTCGGGCTTGGGGCCGTGCTCGGACTCGGGGTGCTGCTGGTGCGCCGCAGCGTGCCTGAGAGCCCCCGCTGGCTGTTCATCCACGGCCGCGAGGAGGAGGCCGAGAAGGTGGTATCGGACATCGAGCGACAGGTGCATGAGTCGACCGGCCGCGAGCTGCCGGAGCCCGAGGGGGAGATGACCGTGCGCCAGCGCCGCGTGATCCCACTGTCGATGACGGTTCGCTCGCTCGTGAGCCTCTATCCGAAGCGAACGGTCCTGGGGCTGGCGCTGTTCGTCGGCCAGGCCTTCCTCTACAACTCGATCCTGTTCGGTCTCGGAAACCTGCTCGGCATCTACTTCAAGGTTGCCAGCGGCAACGTGCCCTATTACCTGGCGGTATTCGCGGTCGGCAACCTGTTCGGTCCCTTGCTCCTAGGCCGCCTGTTCGACACAGTGGGGCGCAAGCCGATGATCTCCGGCAGCTACCTGCTCTCCGGCACGCTCTTGATCGTCACGGCGCTGCTGTTCGAGGGCCACGATCTGACGGCTGCCAGCCTGACACTGGCTTTGACGATCACCTTCTTCTTCGCCTCCGCGGGCGTCAGCGCCGCGTACCTGACGGTCTCCGAGATCTTCCCGATGGAGACGCGCGCGCTGTGCATCTCGGTGTTCTACGCGGTCGGCACGGGCCTGGGCGGAATCATCGGCCCGCTGCTGTTCTCCCACCTGGTCAGTAGCGGGAAATACTCCCACGCCGCCCTGGCGTTCATCATCGGCGCAGTGATGATGATCATCGGCGGCCTCGTAGAGCTGGTCTACGGAATCAAGGCCGAGGGCCGAGGCCTCGAGGACATCGCTACACCGCTCACGGTGCAGGAAAGCACCGGTGGCACGCCTCCCGCGGCGGCGACGACGGCCGCGTAGCTCTGCGACGGCGGCCGCGTAGCTCTGAGGAGCGATTGCATTTCCTGCTTCCGCGACGCGCTCACCCTCCTCGCGCTCACGCTGGGAGGAGCCGGGCGTGAAGCGGGGCCAGGGCTACCGGGGCGCCAACGTGTCCGAGGTGCGAAGCGTCCTTCCTTTGCTGTCGAGTGCTTGCACCGCCACGAAGGCCTCGGTGCCCCGGAATGACGTGGCGGTCTCGAACCCGGTCTTGCGGACTGCCCTGATCCTCTTCAGTGCGCGTGAGCTGCTCCCGCCCAGGACCCGCCAGCCAGAGACGTTCGTGGCGCCGTTCCAGCTCACGTACACGTTCGTGTAATTGCTGCTCTTGGACGTCGCGACCGCGGGAAGCGTCGTCGGCGTTGCAGACCACGGGAAGCGATAAGCACGATAGCTCGAGTTGGCACCCACGAAGCGGCCATCGAAGATGAGCTTTCCGGCAGGGTCGTACTCGGTGAAGTACGGCTGCTGACCCCATCCGATGAAGTCGTCGCGATTTGCCAACTGCTGGAAGTTGCCCTCGAAGTTCGCCAGCAGCGGCGGCGCATGCTCGTGCTGGGCGACGCGCCTGGCGGTCAGGTGCTTGAGGTCGAGGATCAGCTTCAGGCCACGAGACTGGCTATGAATCGTCGGCGGGCCGGCACCGTCGTCGAAGAGCGTGACGAACAGGTCGTTGTTGGCGCGCACGCGCACGTCGTGCTGGAACGCGAACGAGGCTCCCGGCCCCAGCTTGAAGCTCGAGTGCTTTCCCCCCAGGCGCCAGATCACGGCGCCAGTCCGGTGGTCCACCTTGTACGCCGCCCACGTGTTGCGCGAGGAGATCACGAGGTTCCCGTCGTGGTCGGGCTCGACCGAGTTGATGTGGAAGTAATCGAACGGCAACTTGGTGCTTCCCGGTAGTGGCACGTCGGAGTCGGTCAACGGGACGTGATCGAGGCTGTCCCACTGAAAGAGGACCAGGCCGGTCGGAATGTCGATCTCCTGCACGACCGCGTCCAGGACGATCTGCCGCTTCGAGCCGTGGAGCGAGCTGGCGTCGGCGTAGACGGGATAGTAGGCGGTGATCAGCGCCGTTCCGTGCGGGGTGATCTCGAACTCGTGGAGATCGGAGCTCAACCCGTTGGCCGCGTGCATGATCGTGGAGTGATATGAGGTGTCGTCGATCACATCCTCGCCGATGCCGACACCTGCGGCGAAGTAACCCTGCCACCACGTGAGCACCGGCTTTCCGCGATAGCTCTGGACACGGATGTCGGTCGCCAGATCCCGATTCCTGCGGGGGTCAAACCAGATCAGGCCTCCGCTGGGGTCGAGGATCATCGGGCCGGCCTGCAGCGGTCCCTGCTGGGGCCCGAGGAAGATATCCCCTGGCGCGGCTTGCCTGGACTGCTTGGTCACGCTCACCGCGGCGGGAGCCAGATCCGGACGTGAGCGAAACCGCAGCACGTCTCCCCGAACCCGGGAGGCCAACCCCGGTGGGCGGTAAGGGATCGCCCCTGCCGGCGTGATGACCGTGAACTCGAAGCTCCCCCTGGTGGCGCCCAGTACGTTCAACCCCGTGCTTACAGTCACGACCTCGCCCGGCGTGAATGGCTTCGCGGGCTCAAAGCTCCCTCCCCGTCGATCGGAGTCGCCGACGATCTTCCCGGTGTGGGCGCCGCTTCGCGAGCCCCTGACGCTGATCCCGCCTAGGTGGGCCAGAGGCACGCCCCTGAACGCGATCTGAGTCTGAGGGGAGGCCACGTGGGCGCCGGGGATCGGGAAGACGCTGACCGGAGCCGAGCTCGCAGCCGCGGGCGCCGGCAGAACTAAGATCGCGAGCAAGCACGGAAACGACGAGATCAAGCTCGCCCAGAGCACCAGCCGCCTCACCGCACGGGAAGGCGTACGTAAACGCATTTGCAGCACTGAACACCACCCGAGCGCAGGAGTTTCGAAGCGGGCGCCCGGCCCGAAGGAAGATTTGGCATTTTCAGGAGTCTCGCGTACAATCTCCTTTCCTGTTGCTGCCGTGACGGCCTTGAGCTGTACACGCAAAAATACCCAATAAACCGCTTCCCCTGATCGATATATGCCGATTGCTTTTAAGGAATGGGCCGTCACCGTACGGGCACTCGCCGAGGGCGAGCAGCTCCTAACCCTTCGCAAGGGCGGTATCCGCGAGCCCGACAAGCATTTCAAGCTCGAGCACGACCGCTTCTTCCTCTACCCCACCTTCGACCATCAGTGCGCGGACCTGGTGCGCGCATCGCACCAGCCCGAGCTTTCCCGCGCGCTGGAGGAGGGCGTCTGGAGCGAAGGCGAGCCGCCGGCTCATGCGCTGCATCGGGGTGATGAGCTGATCCAGCCCGATCGGGTCCGGATTCGCGCCTGGGCGCAGGTGGCCGCCCACTACACGGTCACCGACCGCCGCGCAGTCGACGCGCTGTCGCCGTTCTATGTCTGGACCACCGACTACGCGGAGAAGCGGCTGGCCTGGAAGCGCCGCCATCCGCTGCACGTAATCCTGCTGCGCACCTACCGAATTCCGCGACCTGTAACCGTCAAGGTCCGCGACGAGTACGGAGGATGCCGCTCGTGGCTCGAGCTCGCGCGCGAGCTTCCGTTCGAGGGCACGCCCGTGCTCTCCGACGAGGAGTTCGACCGCGCGTCCGAAGAGATCGCTGCGATCGCATCCGATCGGCAGCCGGTCCTGGTCTGAGCGCCAGTCGGCGATCGCGCGGCCGCCCGAGCCCAGATGGCGTGGGTCGAGTCGGTGTCGCCGTCCTTCCGCGCGCGGCATGACTCCAGGAGTACGCGGGAGGCCGAGCGCGTGCTCGACTCGCTCGAGCACGCACGCGAGCGACTGGCCGAATCGTTTCCCCGCGCGGTCGGCGAGCTGACGGTGGTGCTCCACCGCAGCCCGGCATCGCTCGCCCTGTCCAATCCCTTGCTCCCTCTGGCCCGGTTGACGGCGACACCCGCCGCGCGCCGGTACGTCGCCGGTTGGGCGGGCTCGCAGGAGCTGCACGTCCTCGGTGCCCGCGCCATGCAAGCGCGAGCCTCGACGGTCCCCGGCTCGCGCGAGATGCTCTCGCTCACCGCCGCAGTGTTGTACGCCCGCCGCGTAATCGGCGAGAACAATCACGATCTCATTCGGGCGCGGCCCGGCTTCCGGCTCCTGCTCGAGCTGCGTTGGGCGTGGCTGCTGGAGGGTGCCGCCCGCTGGTTCGCCGGTCAGACCGAGCACTCGCGACCCGCGATCGCGCGGCGCCTGCGAGAGGGAGGGCCCCCGACCTTCCCACCCGGCCTGCGCGACGCGCCGCTGCTCGGCGGGACCGTCATCGACCTGCTCGCGCGCGAGCAGGGCCGCCCGGCTACGGCGCTGTTCGCCTGCCGGCTGCATCCACAGGGCGCCCGCGCTGCGCTCTCCAAAGCCTTCGATGGCCGGGCGTTCGTCCACACCGAAGGTGCCTGGCGCGCGCATCTCGCGCGTATGGCAGGCGCAATCTGAGCAGCCGTAGTTCGCGCGGCGCGCGCGCTGGCGCGGCGCTGGCCCGACCGCCTACTGCAGGACCCCCATCGTCAGCCACACGATCAGAGCGCCGATCGCGAGCGCCGCGAGCAGCCCCACCAGCAGCCGGCCGGGGGCCACGGGACGAGCAGGGGAGGTGGGGCGGATCAGCTCTGTCTCGAGCAGCACCTCACGCGCCGTGGCTGCGCCGGCTGCCGGTACCAGCACGTCCCGCGGACCCGCCGCGAGAAAGTCGGGTACATCGAAGCCGGCGCTGCGGCGCAGGAGGCTCGGCACGCCTTCTTCGAGCAGCAGCCCCTGGATGAACTCGCCCTCGGCCTGATTGCTGGCGCCAACGACGTGGACGAGCTCGCCCTCGGCGAGCTGCGGCTTGATCTTGCGCGCACGTGCGCGGCGCTCGGTGATCGGCTCGTCCGCGCCAGCCAGCCCACTGTGCACGAGCGGCAGCCTGCATGCAGAGCAGAAACGCTCCCGCGCAGGATGAGCCCTCCCGCAGCACGGACACTCGAGGGACTCCAACGCCAAGGGCTGGCGGGCCGTCACTCCACCACCAGCTCAGCTCGCGGCGTCACTCCACCACCAGCTCGGCCTGCGGCGTCACTCCACCACCAGCTTGGCGCGCGTCACCTGTCCATCGCGGATCGCCCACGCCCGGACCTCGGGCTCTCCATCGGCCAGACCCACGATCACGTAGAGGGCGTCAGGGTAGAACGCGAGGTTGATGTCAGTCTGCGAGGGAACGGGGGGACTACGGGTGTGCGAATGATAGATCGCCCCCAAGTCGAGATCGGCGTCTTCGATCTCCATCTGGATCCTGTACTGCTCCGCGCCGTCGATCTCGTACCGCAAGGACGGACTTGGCGCAGCGTTCGTCGCGCGAAGGACCTTCACCGCTCGATCGCCGCGCGAGGCCACCATCCCGCAGCACTCGCCTGGCGCCTCCGAACGCGCGTGAGCGATGATCTCCCCGTACAGCTCCGAAGCGATTCGCATGCTCGCCCGCGAGGCTACCAGTTGGCACGCGGTTGGCCAGCGCCGCGCCGCGGCGCGCTGTCACCATTGACGCTTCTGTGCCGTTACTTCGATCCCTCCACGAACGCCCCCGGAACGGCCCTGGGGACATCGCCCGGATACAGCAGCTCGCGCAGCACCGTCGCGTGTTGAGCATCGCATGCCATCATCTCGAGGGCTATGCCGAGCTGCGCCGGATCTCCGAGCTCGGAGGCCGCAGCGTAGTAGGCCCGCACGGTGAACTCTTCGACCGCTACCAGCAGTGCGAATGCATCGTGCTCGTTGCGAGGATTGGCGAGGCTCGACGGGACGTTGTGCGCTGCCAGTGCTGCATCCGCACCGCGCTCGTCCAGCGAGGACTGCGGGGACAGGGACGGGTACAAGGTATCCCCCAGCCCCCGGACCCAGGCGCTCAGAACCGCGATATGAGCCCGCTCGTGAGCGAGAAGCTCGCTCACGACGCGCTGCGAAGCGTCCTGGAGCACGCCCGCTCCCAACGCCCGCTCGTACGCCAAAGCAGCTAGCAACTCAGCCATGAGCACGGCGCTGAGCGCCTGCAATTCGGGGGGCGTCGGCGCCACCCCGGCGCTGAGCGCCTGCAATCCGGACGGCGGCGGCGCACCACCGGCGCGAGCAGCCGCAATCCCACGAGCGGTGCTCGCCACCCCGGCGCGCGCACCGGCGGCCTCCAGCAACGATCCCCAGCCGCCCCCCGCGAAGGCCACGCCGCCGGTGCGCACGCCGCGTAGGAGCAGCTCGCGCCGGGTGCGTTCAGCGGACATGCAAGCGCGGTCCCTACTCGCGACCGGTCACGAACGCCGAGGGCACCGGCGCCACGCGCAGAGCCGCGCGCAGAACCGAGACGTGCTGGGCGTCGTTGGCGAGGATCGATGTCGCCGTTGCACGGATCCTCCCCGAAGAGAGCCTTGGTATGAGCTCGACGTAGGCCGCGAGCTGCGCGCTTTCGACGGTATGCAGGAGCGCGAGCACTCCCGGCGCGCTGTGCGGGTGCCCGAAGTCGTAGCTCTCGTGAGGCAGGCTGGCCTTACCGCCTGCCTGCTTGACGAGACCCGAGAGCTCGCCGGCGTGCGAGAGCTCCTGCGAGAGGAAGAGCCGGGCGCCGGTCAGGATGTGGCCGCTGAGCAGCGGGATTCCGGCGGTGTAGGCGCCGATTGCCCGATGCTCCAAGTCGAGCAGCCGGTTCAGGAGCGCGGCGTCGGTACCCCCGTCGGCGCTCGAGACCTTCGAGATCCGGGACTGCGACGATCTCGTGCCGCATCCGGTGAGCAGTGCACTCCCACCGGCCAGCAATGCTCCGGTCCAACGCAAAAGCGCTCTGCGAGTCGACAGGGTCGCGCTGACAGGCGCGGTCACCACCAGACGGTGGAATCCAGGTTCTCGATCTCGTCGATGGACAGCGTATAGATCCCCGACGACAGGTACTTCCAGCCGTCGTCGGCGACGACGAAGACGACGTTGCCCTCATCCAACTCGCCCGCGATCCTCACCGCGACGCGAGCGATCGCACCAGAGGAGACGCCCGCAAACAGACGCTCCTCGTCAAGCATCTTGCGCGTGAAGAGGATCGCATCCTGGTTGGTCACGAAGATCTTGCGGTCCAGCAGGTCCAAGTCGATGATCGGCGGGATAAAGCCGTCCTGCAGCGACCGCAGGCCCTGCACCGGCTCACCCTGCATCGGCTCGGCCGCGACGATCTTGACCTGATCTCCAAGCTCCTCCTTGAGCCGGCGCCCGGTGCCCATCAGCGTGCCGCCCGTTCCGAGGCCGGCGACGAACGCGGACACATCGTCCAGCTCTTCCAGAATCTCGAGCGCTGTCCCGTTGTAGTGCGCCAGCGGGTTGGCAGCATTGCCGTACTGATAGGGCATGTAGTAGGAGGCGTCCCGCTCCGCCATGTCAAGTGCGAGCTCAACGGCGCCGTTGGACCCCTTGGAGCCTTCCGAGTAGACGATCTCGGCGCCGTACATGCGCAGCAGGTCGGTTCGCTCGCGGGTCACGTTCTCGGGCATGACGACCTTCAGCGGGTAGCCCTTGCGACCACAGATCATCGCGAGCGAAATACCCGTGTTGCCCGAGGTCGGCTCGAGGATCGTCTGATGGGGACCGATCAGCCCCTTCTCCTCGGCGTCCTCGATCATCGCCCGGGCGACTCGATCCTTGACCGATCCCGTGGGATTGCGGGACTCGAGCTTGGCCCAGATCCTCACCCCCGGCTTTGGGCTAAGGCGCTTGAGCTCGACCAGCGGCGTGTGCCCGATCGCTTGGACGATGTCGCCGTAACGGCCTCCGCACGGCCTGTTCTGAAGACGCTCGGCCATACTTCAGGAAGTGTAGCGAAGGGCCCGTGCCGGCAAGAGTCGCGAGCTGGCAGGGACCGGACGGGTGGTGTGCGGGCCTACAGCACCCCGCCGGCCAGCGCGGGCAGCATCACGAGCATGTCCCGCCGGCCATCGCGGAACGGATCACGAGCATGTCCCGCCGGCCAGCGCCGGCAGCATCACGAGCATGTCCCGCCGGCCATCGCGGGCAGCATCACGAGCGTGTCCCGCCGGCCATCGCGGGCAGGATCACGAGCGTGTCGCTTTCAGTCACCGATGTCTCGAGTCCTTGCAGGACGCGCACGTCCTCGTCGTTGAGGTAGACGTTGACGTAGCGGTTCAGGCCACCGTCGGCCGCGAATAGCTGCTGGCGGGTGTCAGGATGGTTCTCCGCGACTGAGCGCAGGATCTCTCCCACCGAAGAGCCCTCGGCGCTCAACTCCTTCTCGCCGCCGACCGACGGTCGCAGAACGGGTGGGACTCGAACAGTGGCCACAGCGCTGAACCCTAGTGCTCGCCGGCGCAGAACGCTTCGTAGTCCGGGAACACGCCGAGCTCCTCGTCGGTGATCGAGCCTGGGTCACGCGAGCAGACCGGGCACTCCGGATCTCGTCGCACCTTGACTTCGGTAACCAGCGCGGCGAGCGCGTCGTACATCAGCAGGCGGCCGATCAACGGCTCGCCTTGGCCGAGGATCAGCTTGATGACCTCGGTCGCCTGCAGCAAGCCCATCGTCCCGGGTAGCACGCCGAGGACTCCGTTCGCGCCACAGGAGGGGGCGAGCTCGGCTGGTGGCGGGACCGGGAACAGGCAGCGGTAGCACGGACCGTCGTATGGCTTGAAGACCGAGAGCTGACCCTCGAAGCCGAGGATGGCAGCCGACACGACGGGGATCCCGAGCCGCACCGAAGCATCGTTGAGCAAGTAGCGCGTAGGGAAGTTATCGAGCCCATCGACGACGATCTCGTAACCGGCGAGGATCTCCATGATGTTCTCCGCGCCGAGACGGACCGGGTATTTCTTCACCTCGACGCCGGGGTTCAGGGCCGAGATCGTCTGCTCGGCCGAGTCGACCTTGGGGACTCCGATCCGGTCGCTGGTGTGGATTACCTGGCGCTGGAGGTTTGACAAGTCGACCTCGTCGTTATCGACGATTCCGAGCGTCCCCACGCCCGCAGCCGCGAGGTACAGGGCAGCCGGCGAGCCCAGGCCGCCGGCCCCCAGCAGCAGCACCTTGGCATCCAGGAGCTTCTGCTGACCCTCTAGCCCGACCTCGGGCAGAAGGAGGTGACGTGAGTAGCGCTCGCGCTGCTCGGCGCTCAGCGTCTTTGGGACCTCGACCTCGTAACCGCGGTCCTTCCACAACGTGATGCCGCCAGTCATCGACTCGACGTGCTCGTAGCCGAGATCGTCGGTCAGCGTATGCGCGGCGTACGCGGAGCGGTTGCCGGACGCGCAATAGAGGATCAGGTGCTGGGAGCGGTCGGGCGCGACGCCCTCGATTCGCGATTCCAGGTAGCCGCGGGGAACGTGCCTGGCGCCGGGCACGTGACCGGCCGCGAACTCTTCGCTTTCCCGGACATCGACGAGCACGGCGCCGTTGTTGATCTGCTCGCGCACGACGGCGGGATCGACCTCGTCGATCTCGCTCTTGATGTGGCGGAGAAGCTCCGCTCCGGACGGGCTCATCGGAAAACTCCTAAAGGCGGTCGAGATTCAATACTTCAGAGAGTATAGCGGGTGGGCTGCCGCGCCTCTAGCATCGCGACGATGCGCCCTCCTGTCGACCACATCGCGGCACCGCCCTTCCCCATGCGGTTGCCCTGGCTCAACACGGAGCCGATTGACATGCACCGACAGCGCGGGCACCCGGTCCTGATCGAGTTCTGGGACTTCTGCCGGCCCAACTCGATCCGCACGCTCCCATACGTCAAGGCTTGGCACGAGCGCTATGCGAGCACGGGGCTGGCGGTGATCGGTGTGCACACGCCGGGCTTTGCGCCGTCGGAGGCTCCTAACGCCGTGCGCGCCGCCGCCGTGCGGCTGGGAGTGCGCCACCCGGTCGTCATCGATGCCGAGCACGAGATCTGGCGCCTGTACGGGAACCTCGGTTGGCCGGCGCGCTATCTGTTCGACGGGCATGGGCTGCTGAGGGACTTCCACTACGGGGAGGGTGCCTACCACGAGACCGAGCGCGCGATCCAGGAACTGCTCGGGTCCGAGCGCAACACGTTGCCGGCGCTGCGCCCGGAGGACGCCGAGGGGGCGCGCCTGCGCGCGCAGAGCGAGGACGTGGCCGGTCCCTACTGCGGACCGTACGAGGCCGGCGGCGTGTGGGCGGTACTCGACGGGAGCGGTTCTGTGACGGCCAACGGGCACAGCTTCGCCGTCGAGCATCCCGGGTGCTATGAGCTGGTCTGCCACCCGCGCAGCACGGTAGGAGAGCTCGCGCTCGATTTGTCTGACGGCGTCCGCTGTCACGCCGTGTGCTTCACCCCGGGCCTGGCCTGACGCCGATTGGACCGCTTCTGGCCGAACTGTCGCGTTTGGCGCCCGCCCCCCGGGCCTCAGATGCGACAGTTCGCGCGGCGGGGGGTCACCCCTGGCCCGATGGGTCGATGTCATCGAGCAGGTTGATCAGCGCGGGCGCGGCCCCCCGCTCCATCACCACGCCAAATCCCGGCCGGTAGGGACTGCGCGACGGATCGTCTCCCAGGAACACGGGCTCATGCAGCCAGCAGCCGGTGTTCAGCAGGTGCGCACCGGTGGGCGCGATCCACTCGGCGCGATCGTCGTACCCAACCGGCCCCGCCCGGTGGGTGTGGCCGAAGATCGCATACCGGGCGCCGACCCCCAACCGGACGAGGACCTCCCCGAACGCACGCAGCCCCGCCCGGCGCAGCTGCGCACGTGAGATGTCGGCGCGCAGGGGCCCCAGCCCGGCCCGGTTGCACGCCGCGACCGCCGCCGGGAAGACGGCGATCATCGCGCGCGCGCGCGGGCTGGCGCCCCGGCGCGCGCCTGTAAGCGCTTGCCACGCCGTCCCGGAGACCCGCTGAGAGCCCCGGGCGAAGTCGTGGCCCCCGGTCTGTGCCAGCGCGTGCGCCCAGGTGTAGATCGGCGCCAGCGTCGCTTCGTAGTCCTCGGCGCACCGCGGTCCCCCGGAGGGCTCGCGCACGATCCGCGCCATCGCCCCAGCCGCCAGGCGCTCGAACATCGGCACCGTCGTGTGGCGATCCAGATAGTGGCCGTGAGTCGCGTAGACGTCATCGCGAAGCCAGACACCGGGGTATGCCGCCCGGACGCCCGCGGGCGCGAGCCAGCCGGCGATCGTCGCGAGAACGTCTTCACCATGCCAATCGACAGGGGTCTCGGCCCCGAGCGGAGACGGTGGCCCCCCGCGCGCTCGGCGCGCCAGCCACCCTTCCAGGAGGTGATGGTCGTGGTTGCCCGGCACGATCACCACCTCGCGCCCCGGACCCAGCGCGCCCCCAATCTCCCTCAGAACCACCTCGGCGACGGCGAGCGCGTCTCGCAGCGGTCCCTGGCGAAGCTCCAGCACGTCCCCGAGCAGCACGAGCCGGTCGAACGCCGGCAGCGCGCGCAGCAGCGATGCACGCAGCGGCGCGCGGCGCAGCAGGTCGCGCTCGGAGCAGGCGCCGAGGTGCAGGTCTGAGACGACCAGCGTGCGCAGCAGAGGACGTCCTCAAGCGCAGGCGCCCGCCGGCGGCTGACGGATCGCCTTGGGGAGCATGAAACGGACGTCCTCCTGTACGACCTCCAGCTCCTGCACGTCGCTGGTGCCGCGCGCCCGGAAGAAGCCCACCAACTGCTGGACCAGCTCCTCAGGCGCGCTGGCGCCCGACGTGATCCCGACCACGGGCTTGTCGATGAGCCACTCCTCCAGCACTTGAGCTTCGTTGTCGATCAGGTGTGAATCGGCGCCGTACTCACGGGCAACCTCCACTAGGCGGTTGGAGTTGGAGGAGTTGCGCGATCCGATCACGAGCACCAAATCACATTCGCAGGCGAGCTGCTTGACGGCTGCCTGGCGGTTGGTGGTCGCGTAGCAGATGTCGTCGGTGCGAGGACCGACGATCGCCGGAAAGCGCGCTCGCAGCCGCTTGATGATCGCGCACGTCTCGTCCACAGACAGCGTGGTCTGCGAGATGTAGGCGACCTTGGCGGGGTCCTTCACCCGCAAGGACTCGACGGCGTCCTCGTTCTCGACCAGCACGATCTGGTCCGGCGCCTCACCCATCGTCCCCTCCACTTCTTCGTGGCCCGCGTGCCCGATCAACACGATCGTATAGCCGTCGGCTGCGAACCTCATCGCTTCGCGGTGGACCTTGGTCACCAGCGGACAGGTGGCGTCGATCGTCTGCAGCTCGAGGCGCTTGGCGTTCGCCTGCACAGCAGGCGAGACGCCGTGGGCGGAGAAGACGACGTTGGCACCCTGGGGAACCTCGGTCTCGGAATCGACGAACACCGCCCCGCGCGAACGAAGCTGCGCGACCACGTGCTTGTTGTGGACGATCTCCTTGCGCACGTAGACCGGCGCGCCGAAGCGCTCCAGTGCGCGCTCGACGGTCTGTACCGCGCGATCGACGCCCGCGCAGTAGCCGCGCGGCGCGGCGAGCAGCAGCTTCTCGGTATGTGGGCTCATCGGCTCATCCCGCGACAGTGTAGGAGGGCGCCCTCCAGTCTTCGCCCACTGCAATACGGGGACATCAGCCCGGAAGGTACGCTTCAAAGCCCAGAACCGCTCAACTCTGAAAAGACGACCCATGCCGCAGCGCCACCTCGATCGCCTCACTTCCATGGATGCATCCTTTCTGCACCAGGAGGGTCGGGCATCGCACATGCACATCGGCGCAGTGCTCCTGTTCGCCGGCCCTCCCCCAGCTTTCACCGATTACCTCGATCACGTTCGTGGCCGGCTGCACCTGGTCCCGCGCTACCGCCAGAAGCTGGCGACTCCTCCACTGGAGAGCGGGCGCCCATTCTGGGTCGACGATCCGAGCTTCAACCTCGAGTTCCACGTCCGCCACTCCGCGTTGCCAGCGCCGGGAACCGAGCGGCAGTTGCTCGCGCTCGCCGCCCGGGTTGCCTCGCAGCCGCTCGATCGTTCAAAGCCGCTGTGGGAGAGCTGGCTGATCGAGGGGTTGGAAGATAGCCGCTTCGCGCTGATCTTCAAGACCCATCACTCCCTCGTCGACGGCGTCGCCGGCGTCGACCTGGCGACGGTGCTGCTCGACCTCGATCTCGTTCCCGCGACGCCTGGCGCGGATCTCGAGCCCTGGCAACCCCATCCAGAGCCCTCACCCGCGGAGCTCGTCGTGGCCGGCACGCGGGGCGTGCTCGGCACGATGGCGGGACTGGTCGGGCACGCACTCGCCGCGGCGACGAGGCCCACCAGATCGCTCGGCGTACTTGCGAACGCGGCCGAAGGCGTCGGCGAAGTCGTCTGGGCCTTCCTGAACCCGGCCCCGGAGACGCCGCTGAACGTAGAGATCGGGCCCCATCGCCGCTACGCCGTGGTTCGTCAACAGCTCCAAGACTACAAGTACGTGAAGGATGTCTTCGGCGGCACCGTCAACGATGTCGTGCTGACCGTCGTCTCGGGCGCGCTGGCGGGCTGGCTGCACTCACGCGGGATCCGCACGGAAGGGCTCCAGATGCGTGCGCTCGTACCCGTGTCGATCCGCTCCAACGGTCAGGGTGACTCGCTGGGCAACGAGCTGACCGCGATGCGCGGGCCGCTCCCGGTCTACATCGAGAATCCGGTCACGCGGCTGCGATTCGTCAGGCGGGAGATGGACGGCCTGAAGGAGTCAAAGCAGGCCGTCGGAGCGGCGACGCTCGCCCAGGTCAACGAGCTCGCGCCGCCCACGATTCTCGCCCAGGCCAGCCGGCTGAACTTCTCGACGCGGCTCTTCAACCTGCTGGTGACCAACATCCCCGGGCCCCAGCGACCGCTGTACTTGCTCGGGCGCAAGCTCGAGGACCTCTTCCCTCTAGCGTTCCTGCCCGAGAACCACGCGCTCGCGATCGCGATCATGTCCTACGACGGATCGCTCGACTATGGCCTGCTGGGGGACTACGATGCGTTGCCCGACATCGACCTCATCGCGCAGGGCATCGACGAGGCGCTACGAGCGCTGCTGGAGGCCGCCGGCGCCGAGTCCAAGTCCACTGCAGGAAAAGAGCGGGGACGGCGCACGAATACGAAGAGCCCCAATGGCGCATCGGCCAAGACCGTCCCACCAGCCGGCAGCCCGCGCAAGCAGAAACCGGCGCGAGGCTGAGCGCGACCCTCAGAATCCGAGTGCGAACTTCGCGTCTTCGCTCATCCGCTCCGGCGTCCACGGCGGTGAGAAGGTCATCGCAGGATGCACCTCCTGGACCCCTTCGAGCTCGCCGACGAACTCCTCGATCTGCTCGCACACCTGGGGCCCGATCGGGCAGCCGGGACTCGTCAGCGTGAAGGTGACTTTCACCGCCGCGTCCTCCACCTCGACGCCGTAGATCAACCCGAGCTCCACGAAGTCGAGCCCCAACTCGGGGTCTATCACTTCGCGAAGCGCCTCGGTGACGTCGTCTGCGGAAACCATTGACGCCAAGTGTACGGGAACCGACGCAGCGTCCGCAAGCCGAGGCGCAGCGCGATCACGCGAATATCCCACGGCTCTGCGACGGAGACCGCGTTGAGGTCCCAGTAGCCTTGACGCGATGCTGCTCGCGCTCCTGCTCTTGATCTGCTGGCCGATCGCCGAGGTGTACGTAGCGATCAAGGTTGCCGGCGCGATCGGAGTGCTCTACACAGTCCTGGCGCTGATCGCCGGCTGGCCGATCGGTGTCTGGGTCGTGCGCTCGCAGGGTGCTGCGGCCTGGTGCCGGCTGAGGGCCGCGCTCGCGGCTCAGAGCACCGCGACAGCGGGGCGGCCGATGCGAGCCGTGCTCGACGGCGCGCTGGTGCTCCTCGGCGGCGGACTGCTGATCGTTCCGGGCTTCATCACTGACGTGATCGGCATCTGCCTGCTGATCCCGTTCAGCCGCGCGCCGCTGCGCGCGGCTCTGGGGCGCCGGATCCCTCGGCCCCCCGCTCGCTTCACGCGAGACCCCCGCCCCGACGATGTCGACGCGACCGCCACCGATCTCGATCAGCCTCGCCTCCGGTGAGGAGGTGATGCCCGCGAGCGCGCGCAACGAGCTGCGTACGCTGGCGTTCGGGGATCTCGATGGCAGGACGTGGGGAGCCGTCTGGAGCCAAGAAGATGATCGGCAGGCACTGGTCAGCATCGGGACAGCTTCAGGGGTCTTCAACGGACAGGTCACGATCGAGGGCTCGGGCGTTGCCCAGCCGTGGCGCCTGCGGGGCGCCGGCGTCGAGCTCGTGGTCACGCCGCGGGGCGAATCGGCGATCGCGTCGATCGAGGAGCTGGGCATAACCGGCTTCGAGCAGCTCTGCAGCGTCCAAGGAACATGCGTGATCGGTGAAACCGATCGGACTGAGCACGACGTGCACTGCCCGGGCCGGCGCGGAGCACGCACCACTACGATCGACTTCGCGCGGCTTGACTCCGTGCGAGAGGTGTCCGCCTGGCTTGGCCCCGGCGATGGGCTCTGGCTGCTGGCCCTGAGGCCGCGTAAGAGCGCTGGACACGGCCACGATCTCGTCGCTGCGACGCTGTTCGAAGCCGGCGTCGCGGTGCCCATCGCCGATCCGCGGCTATCGACCACCTACGGCGCCGGGGGACTACCTATGCGGGCGAGCATCGAGCTCTGGCTCGGGGCGCAGGACGGCGAGACGTACGCTCGCCGTGGCGTTGGCGACGTGGCCGGACCGCAGAGCGAGTCGGTCGGACCGCGGGCCGAGGTGTCCGAACCGTGGAGCGAAATGGTGGTGCCCGGGATCAAGCTCGATTGCGCCCCGCTGCGCTGGCGCAGCGCCGGACGCGAGGGCGCCGGCGTGTACCTGCTCGCGACTCCCAGATGAGGGGCGCCGAGGCATCGGCAGCTCGCTGTTCCGGCTCCTAACCCATGCGTCTGGGGACGGGTCTTACGGGAATCCGGCCGGCGCAGAGCGTCGGAGTTGCAGGTGCATGCCAAGCGCCCGCACGCGGTCCCCTTGCCGGACGGGTGTCCTGCGTGCTGACGTACTCGAAGACGCCGCCGCCGGGGTGTCGAGCGATCGAGCGTTGACCATTCGGAGTCGCGGCGCACGCCGAGGCGGTGGAACGCGGCGACATGGCCGCGATCATCGCGGACTTCTCCGAAGACTTGCGCCCGCAGGCTCCGCAGCTCGCGCAGGCCCTTCCTCAGCCCGTCAAGACCGCCGAAGTGCGAAGCGTCAATGTCGGCGACCAGGAGAGCATCGCGACCATTCGCTACTCGGAGACAGCAGCGAGGTTACGATCCAATCGCACTGGCGAGAGATCGACGATCGGCCTGTGATCATCCACGCCGAGCCCAAGCATATGACCGCGCCGGCGAACGCTGGCATGGCCTTTCTCGGACAGGCCCTCCCACCGCCGCATCCGTGCTGCGCCGTCGCTGGGGCCCAACGATCCGCTTGCGATGAGGCGCCCGAGGCAAGGGGCGGCCCGCGCATCACACGACGATCAATTCGAGCGTCGGGTCGAGGCGACGCATGTCGTCGGGGTCACTGGTAGCGATGCGGCGTCCGCGAGCCTGCGCGCAGAGCACGACCGTGGCGTCGATCACGTCCGTTGTGCCGCTGGCGCCGCATAGCTGACCAGCCGCACGTGCGCCGAAGTCGTCCAGTCCCACGACCTCCACGGCGTCCGATCCGAGCAATCTGGCCAGGCGAGCCTGACGCCGGCCGTCGCGCCACACTTGCCCGATGGCTCCGACCGGGACGGATAGGGGCTCAGCGCGCTCCCTGGCACGAGCGACGAGAACCACGGCTTTGCGCCCGGCTCGCTCGAAGGCGATGAGGGCGCCAGCGTCGAGGGTTGCGCCTACCGCCATCCCGCCTCGCGGTCGATCTCTGCTCGTTCACGGTCGGTGAGCAGCCCTCCGGTCTCAGTGAGCAGTTCGGTGAGAAGGGCATCGAGGTCGTCGAGCTTCGTTCGCTGCTCCAGAGCACCGGCTACGTAGGCGGACACGCTCGGAGCTCGTCCAGCCTGCACCGCTGCGCGGGCCGCTTCCACCAAGTCACCGGGAAGGGTGACGGCAATCTTCGCTTTAGCTGTCATACTACCAATCATACCAGAGGTTCTTCTTCCTCGTGGTCCCAGTCAAGGATCGGCCCGCGCTACAACTTCGTCAGCCCGGTGCGGATGAAGCCGGCGAGCATGTTGCTGACCTTGATCCGGCCTGTCCCGGTGGTGACCACCGGGTCTTGGGCTGCGAAGGCCCGCAGCTCATCCTCGTCGTCTGCCTCAACCATGATCTCGCGCTCCTCGTCAGTCATGTCGAGGGCGAAGTTCGGTCGGAGCCTGAAGCCGGATGACGAAGGTAGCGATGTGCAGACCCTCCTCGGCATCGCTCGGGGGATTGCTGAGCGACACTCGGCTAGATTGCGGCGCAGTCGTGCGGCTCTTCAGGGTGATCATTCCGGTCGAAGACATCGATGCGGCCAGCGCGTTCTATGGCGCGCTGCTCGCTCAGCCTGGCGAGCGTGTGACCTCCGGGCGCCATTACTTTCGGTGCGGCGACGCTCTGCTCGCATGCTGGGACCCATTGGCCGACGGCGACCCGGCGTTCCCCGGGCCCAACCCGGGCTGCGTGTATCTGAGCACCGACGAGCCGCTCGAGGCAGTCCGCGAGCGCGTGGTGCAGGCCGGCGCCACGCCGGACCGCCGCCGGGGCGAGATCGCTCGACAACCGTGGGGAGAGCGCTGCTTCTATGCGGGCGATCCTTGGGGCAATCCGATCTGCGTCACCGAGGCCGGCACCGAGTACTACGGCGGCGAGTTTCGCAACGCCGAGACCCAATAGGGCATCGGCGTCACTGGCTCGTCAGAGCGGGATCCACTACCGGAACGTCCACGGCCGCAGCGATCCGCCCCGCTGGTGGTACGCCTGCGCCAACGGGCAGTGCTACAAGTCCAAAGGCGGCGTCGAGCGCAAGCCCGATGAGTACAGCGATCCCGACGGCTCGTGGGGGCACCGCTCCGTGACCTCGACGCGGAAGGCGTGCCATCGCCCCTATCCGAGACGGCTTCATCCCCCCGCTGGCCGTGTTGAGCCGGCACCGGAATCGTCGGCACCGCGTTTCGCTAGCCGTTTCGCTGGACCCTCCTAGTTCTCGATCCCCAGCCGATCCCAGCAGTAGAGCTCCAGGCACTCACTCGCGAGCGTCGCGCAGCGCTCGGCAGAGAGCCACGGCAGGACCGTGTCAAGCGCCTGCTCCTCCCCCACGCCGGCCTCGAATGCCTCCTCACCGCGAAAGCCAGCGGCGATCTTGAGCGCCTCACGGCGGTTCTCGCCCAACGCGGGAAAGACGTTGAGGAGGAACTCCTTGCTCGGAAGCGGATGGCCCATCTCCAGTGACGCGTGCCAGGCCGCGAGCAGCGAGAGATCGTGCTCGTCGAGGTCGGCGACCGCTTTCGCGTAGTGGGACTCGAGCTCCGGCTCGGGGATCTCATCGACCCACGCGTGCACGACTTCTCCGAGGATCTGTCGGCGAGCCTCGCGCCCGACCGAGTCGGCGATCACCCGGATGGCGTCCTGCGGTTCGATGAAGCAGAGTGGCATTGCGGCTCCGGATCGATGGTGCGGATGACGCAAAAATACGGGGTGCTCCGGACGGAACCGCCGTCCTCGCCGAGCTGATTGGCGGGGGCGGGGGTAGCGGGCGCTGGCCTGACGAAGCGCTCACCAGGGGCAAAGCGAACGCGGCCGATCATCGCCGGCGTCCGTCCGCGGGGCGCGCCCCGTAAGGGCGCCCCGCGGATAACACTCCCTTCCCCTTCCCCTTCCCCTACCCCGGTGGCGTAGATGGTGGCCCCGGCGCCGGGTGCGTGGACAGGATCAGCGGCGCCCTGGGGGCCTGGAGGAAGTTGAAGTCCGAAGCGAGGCTTCCGAGCAGCGGGCTGGCCTCGCGCACATTGGGGCGGGGGTCCGGGCGGCCGTCGGTCGCGGGGTCCAGGCGCTGGCCGCCGAGGAAGTCATCCTCGATGAACTTGTTGTAGGCGTCGTGGCTGAGCGTCTGGTGGTCGATGTAGCCGCGGCGGGCGTACGGGCTGATCACGATGCCCGGGACGCGCAGGCCGTAGCCGTTCTGGTCCACCACGAGCGGAGGGACGTGGTCATAGAAGCCGCCCCAGTCATCCCAGGAGAGGAAGATCGCCGTGCTGCGCCAATCGGGGCTGTGCATGATCGCGTTGATCAGGCCGGTGGTGTAGGTCTGGCCAGCACTCACCAGCCCGGGCGGGTGCTCTGAGACCGTGCCGTTGGGGTCGATCCACGACACGGCCGGAAGGGTGCCGCTCTGCGCCGCGGTGAAGAAGTTGGTCAGGGTCTGGACGTTGCCGAGCTGACCGTCCTGCTGGACATCGGTGAAGTCCGGCAGTGGATTCCAGATCCCATCAGTCTGCGGCCTCTGCTGGACCGGCGCGCAGCTCGTTGCCGCATCGTTCTCGCAGTCGGGCTCGGAGCCCTTGAAGACGTAGTAGCCCCAGCTCACGTTCTGCTTGTGGAGCAGGTAGGTCATGTCGGTCCAGGCGTAGTGGGGGGTCTGATCGGATGGACCGTTGATCTGGGAAGCGTAGTCCTGGTTGGGGTTCTGCAGTGCGTTCTCACAAGACATCGGGTCGAGCGCGTTGGCGCAGTACGCCGACCACCCAGAGACCATGAACAGGTGCGCCGGCAGGCTCCAGGAGGCATTGGGCTCGTACATGTGGTCCTGGAGCACGAAGTCGTGGGCGTAGGTCCAGTAGTTGGGGATCTCACGCGCGTCGTGGTAGCCCATCACGTCGACGCACCTGGTCGCGTTGGCCTGCTGGCACGGGCTGCAGTTCGGGTTGGTGCTGGTGCAGCCCTGGCCGCGCTCGGCCTGGGCGACGAAGCCGTCCATCTTGCCGCCGTTGATGTCGGCGGTGGCGTTGACCTGGCCGTGCGGGCCACCGAAGTTGCGGTCGTTGGGGCTGTGGAACGGCTTGCTGCAGCCGCCGTTCAGCGGATCCGGCACGCACACCCCGGGCGGGATCCCGTCTGCCCCCGGATAGGTGCCGAAGTAGGTGTCGAACGAGCGGTTCTCCTGCATGATGACAACCACGTGCTTGATCTTGTAGATCCCGCTCACGGAGGTCGTCAGGGACGACGATGAGGACTGGATGTTCCGCTCGTCTGCTGGCAGAAGGGCGCGGACCTGGGGGGAGCCGGCCCGCGGGAACCTGTAGCTGGCGGTGAACTTCGAGCCATCGTTCAGGCGTGGGCTTGCGATCGTCCGCCAGCCTCCGGTCATGAGGTGCTGGAACAGGATCCGCGCCCCGGAATGAGATGGGCTGACGGCGCCGCTAAACCGCAACGGAGCGCCGGGAATCGCGTGCGTCGCCGATGCGGACAGCGCGACCAGGGCGTGGACGCGGTGGTACACCGTCCGGCTGAGCAGGTCGCGGCCGGTCGCCGCGTGGCTGCGCGCGTCGTGCGCCGTCACGTACCACTCCTCGTTGATCTGCGTTACACGGGGAGGCCGCAGGATCGTGTACGCGCCCGAGGCGTCGGTCCTCGTCACCAGCACGCGGTGAAATTGGCGCCACCCTGGCAATAGGCGCCACAGCACGATGGCTGCACGCGCCGCATGCGCGCGCACGAGGCGACCGGAGATCACAATTTGCTGGCCCGCGGTAGAGGGATTGGGAGCCGAGAAGATCGTTAGGGAAGGGTGCAGCGGAGGCCTTCTGACCGGCGTAGACGACGCCAAAGGCCAGGACTTCGTAAGCGAGGCCGGCGAGCCGGGCGCCACGGGCAGCCGGGACGTGGCGGCCAGCGCGAACCCGCTGCCGCCGACGGTCAAGGCGATGGACATCAAGATGACCTGCGTACGACGCACCGCGACCCCTCCGCGTTCTCCGTGGAGTGTATGCCTCTGCTGCATGCGACAACACACGCGACGCGGCTGAGTTGCGGTGCTTGCTGCTGAAACGCAGCGGGGTGCCAGCGGGCCGGGTGCCAGCGGGCCTACAGCCCCAGCGCAGCGCGCGTGGCGGCGAGCGCCTCGGGGTCGGGCTCCGAGCCGGGCTCTAGACCCAGTGATGCGCGTCGCGAGCGCTCCCAGTTGTCGAAGCCGAGGTCGAGCGCCTCCAGCGGGAGCCCGCACGCGCTCGCCAGCTCTGCCGCCCGGCGCTCGAGCAGTAGCGGATCGCCGATTCCGAGCGCCCGCTTCGCCGCGACGGTCACCGGATCATCGCCTCCGAGCTGGAGCGCGCCGGCGCGCAAATCGTAGACACCCAGGCGGCCAAGGCTCGCGAGGAGATCAAAGCGGGCGTCGCGGTGAAAGCCGGACAGCGAAAGGCGCTCGAAGGCCCGCGCGAAGCGCCGCTGGGCGGCCCATGCCGCCTCGCCGGTGAAGGCAGCGGCCTGGGAGCCGGCTCGGCTTGCCCATGAGCGGTAAGCCTCGATCGTGCGTAAGCCGCGCCGCGGGTCGTGGGCCGTCCGGGGCCCGGCCTCGAGCCCTTCAGGCACTCGCTCGCCGTCGATTGTTGCGGGCCCCCCCTCGCCGTCGATCGCTTCGAGCGCGGGCTGCTCGCCAGATGCCCATGACGTCCTGACTGCGCGGATCGCGGCGAACGGGTCCTCGCCCCCGGCGGGACAGATGTAGGCGATCAGGAAGGCCAGCCACGTGCGCTCCTCGAGATCGCCCCCCGGGTCGGCTATCTCTGCGTAGCACCCGGGCGGGTCCACAGCCAGGCGGCTCAAGCGCCCGGCGGCGAAAGCGAGCTCCTCCGCCAATCGCTGCGCATCGACGCTCGATCTGAGGCCCGGAACCAGTCTCGAGCGATAGCCGTCGTCGATCCCGCGCGCCAGCCGGCTTACGCGCACGCCGGCGCCAGGCTTCGACCCCCCCGGGGACCTCGAGGCCGCCGAGCCCGAGGCGCGCGTCCGCGCCGCGTCCGCCGAAGGTGCGCTTGCCCGCGGCGCGCCCGCCCGCGGCGCACCCGGGGAAACCACCGGGCGCAGCTCCACGGCCTGCTCGCGCGAGCAGATAGGGCAGTTCTGAAGCAAGCGGTTGTGGCGGCAGAACGTGGGCACGACCGTTGATCACAATCCTTGCAGGCGAGCGGCGATCGCGCATGCGCAACGGAGCTGTCCACGCATACGCACGCACAACGGAGCTGCACGCACAACGGAGCTCCCGGGGGCTTACGCATGCGCAACGGAGCTCCCGACGCGCTCACGTGATGATCCCGGGCTCGGGCTAGCGATAGCCGACCGGCGTGTCCATCTCGCGCTCGGCGCGGGCAGCCTCCGAGCGCCGGTGCGCTCTGCCGTGCCGGAGCACTTGCCGGAAGCTCTTGAAGCGGAAGATCAGCACCAGCGCTGCGAACCCCAGGGCGGAGCTGAGGACCGCCGTCGCGATCTGCTGACCGACCGAGAACGACACCACCTCGGGGTTGTGGGAGAAGATTGTCAGCAGCAGAGCCTGCTGGACGCCGGCGCCGCCGGGCGTGAAAGGGAAAACCGAGGCGACCACCTGGACGCCTAGCACCAGCAGCGCGTTGCGGACCGATCCGCCGATGTGAAAGGCGTCGAGCAGCGCCCAGTAGGAGGCAAAGCGCGCGATCCAGCTCGCGAGCTGCCAGCTTGCCATCTCCCTGCGGTAGCGCCGGCGGTCGCGCAGGATCGTCAGGCCCTGCCGCACGCGTTGCCAGAAGGCGCGTACGCGGGCGGAGAGCAGTGCAAATGCGATCAAGAAGCCCATGCCCAGCAACGTCAGGAAGAACAGCGTGAAGCGCGTGTGCGAGGCGAAGAAGCTGATGTCGAACGCCGGCAGCTTGGAGAAGTCCGGTGGCTTTGGAAACACGCCCTGGCTGAACGCGAAGCACATCACGAGCACCCCGATGAACCAGTCGAACACGGTGCCCGTCGACAGCGCCGTGGCCACGGTGGGGTAGCTGCTCGAGGGGATCGCGGTTCTGGTCAAGAAGAGCTGCGCGATGTTCCCGCCCCCGAGCGGTATCACGTTGTTGACCGCGTAACCGACCATGTACCCGCCCCAGACATCTCGCCAGCGAACGGTCTCGTGCGGATACGACGCGCGCAGCGCCGCCCATAGCGCGCGTGAGCGGAGCAGCAGGTAGAGCGCGTAGCACGCAAGCCCGATCAGCAGCGCTATCCAGCCCAGGTTGGCGAGCTGGGAGAGGAACGCCCCCGCTGCGTCCAGCAGGTGCGAGATCGTGCTTGCGATCGAGGAATGACCGTGCCGATGGAGGGTCGTCGCGGCGCCTGCGAGTGCGGTCATCGGCTAACGGTCGCATACGCGGCGGGCGGGAAGCCCGGGAGAAAGGCCCGGGGGGCCCAGATCCATCTGGGCCCCCCGGAGAGTCAGGGAAGTGGGGGCGCAGTTCCCTGACCGAACGGGGCGAGTTCTTTCGCCCCAAGCTTTCCTAAATTTGAATTCCCCGACTAGGCTCTTTGAGTAAGGCTAATCCCCAGCTCACGCCCCACATTGGATCGGCTGGGTTGCTGATGAACTTGTTTAATTCTAGCACCCCCCAAAGCTCTGGGGCGCGATCAGCGTCTGCGCGTGCCCGGACCGCTGAAGAACTCCTCCCCGGGCCTAACGGTTCCCGCCGCCTCGGCTTCGTGGCGCAGCGTCCGATCGGCCTCACCGCTCCAGGCGCCGATCGCGAGCTTCTCACGATCTCCGTCCATCGGGCTGCCGCCGAGATCCTTGTTGACGATCCGGGCGCACTTGCGCCCTTCGGCGATCGCGGTGACGATCAGCGACTGTCCCAGGCGGGCGTCGCCGCATGCATACACCCCGCCAACGGAGGTGCGATAGCTCTGCCGGGTGGCGATGTTGCCGCGGTGGTCGAGGTCGAGGCCGAGCGCCACCACCAGGCCCTCGTGCTCAGCGTGCTCGAACCCGATCGCGATCAGCGCAAGGTCGGCCTCGAGCACGAACTCGCTGCCCGGCACCGGAGTCAGATCCCGTGACGAGGCTCCGGTCACCTGACGCGCGTACACATGGCTGACCATCCCGTCCTTGCCGCCGAATCCCGTGACCTCGGTACCCCAGCGGCGCTTGCCCCCCTCCTCGAGCGCATAGGTGGTGGGCGTGCGCTTGGGGGGCAGCGGCCAGGGGTACCTCGGATCGTCCCCATCGGCGGGCAGCGCGGCGTAGACGTCGAGCATCACCACTGTGCGCGCCCCTTCGCGATGGGAATTGGAGATGCAGTCCATCCCGGTGTCCCCGCCGCCCACGATCACGACCCGCTTACCCTTGGCGGTGATCTCGCTCCCCGGCTGTGGCGGCCTCGAGGGCCGCCCCTCCAGGGCGGCCACCCAGCGATTTCGCTGATAGAGGTAGTCCATCGCGAAATGGACCCCCCCCAGGTCCCGCCCGGGCGCGTCGATCTCGCGCGAGACGCGCGAGCCGATCGTCACCACGACCGCATCGTGCGATGCCCTGCACTCCTGCGCCGGAATGTCACGCCCGACATCGGTGTCGTAGACGAATGCGATCCCCTCCTGCTCCAGGATCGCGACGCGCCTGTCGATGATCGGCTTCTCGAGCTTTGCGTCGGGCACCCCGAAGCGCATCAGACCGCCCGGGCCCTCGTCGCGCTCGTAGACGGTGACGTTGTGTCCGCAGCGGTTGAGCTCATCTGCGACGGCGAGCCCGGCCGGCCCCGCCCCGACCACCGCAACGGTCTTCTCGGTGCGCCGCGACGGTGGCTCTGCCACGATCCAGCCCTCCTGGAACGCGCGCTCGGCGATCGCCAGCTCGATCTGCTCGATCGTCACCGGATCGTCGTTGATCGCCAGCACGCAAGCGGATTCGCACGGCGCCGGGCAGATCCGGCCGGTGAACTCGGGGAAGTTGTTCGTCGCGTGGAGCTGATCGATCGCATCGCGCCACTTGTCGCGATAGACGAGATCGTTCCAGTCCGGGATCAGGTTGCCCAGCGGGCAACCCTCGTGACAGAACGGGATCCCACAATCCATGCAGCGCGCACCCTGGCGGCGCAGCTCGTCCTCGGGCGCAAGCGAGTAGTACTGCTTGTAGTCGCGCATGCGCTCGTCCGGCCGGCGCTTGTCCACGCCCACGCGGTGGATGCGCAGGAACGCGCCGAGCTCACCCATGACGTACGCCTACGTACGGCAAGAGGTCTATGGGCGCGCTGGCGGTCATCGTAGCTGCGGCGCAACCGCGGTCTCCTGGGGAGCCCGTGCGTATCATCGCGGGAATGGCCTCGAGCACGCTACTTGCCGCCGTTGCTGCGCTGAGTGTATCGGTGGCGCCGGGACTTGCTCCCGCTTTGCGCGCAGGCGCCGCCCCGGCCCCGCCCACCGCGAGCTCACCGGCGGGCACGGGGAGCGTCCCAGCGCCGTCCGGAGCCAGTCCGGCGCCGTCCGGAGCCAGTCCGGCGCCGTCCAAGTCAGTCCCGGCCCCGCCGCCCAAGGCACCCCCGCCGCCCGCGGCCCCCGCGCCGCCCACGGCGCGCTTGCGGGTGTCGGACCGCAACCCCCGCCAGAACCACGGCGTC
Organism: Actinomycetota bacterium; assembly: GCA_030853685.1. Lineage (GTDB taxonomy): Bacteria > Actinomycetota > Thermoleophilia > Solirubrobacterales > Solirubrobacteraceae > Palsa-465. Next base: position 27,215 of record JALYUQ010000125.1, read on the forward strand.
GAGCTGAACGCCACGGGGTCCGCCGGCGAGACGCTGAGCTACGCGTTCAGCTTCGGTGACGGGCTCTCCGCCAGCAGCTACTCGCCGCTCGCCCTGCACGGCTACCGAGAGCCGGGGACTTACCGCGCGACGGTCGTCGTGGTCGACAAGCTCCACCGGACATCCAAGTCTCGGCCTGTCACGATTCACGTGCGGGACGGCTTGCCACCGGTCGTGAGCATCGGTTCGCCGCGACCTAACCAACGCGTACACTTGGGCACATCCGGGCTGCTGCTCCGGGGTCGCGCCCGCGACACCGACGGTGTACGCCGCGTCGAGCTCGCGATCCAGCTCGCGGGGGTGGCCGGCCACCCCCCGGGGGGCCCAAAGGGAGAGTGCGTCTGGTATGACGGCCATCATGGGCTGGTGTTCTCGCCGTGCGTGGCGCCTTACTTCTTTCGCGCGCACTTCGCGCGCACCCACTGGCGCTTTCGCATCGATCCACACGCGCTGATCCCGCCGGGCACCTACGTGGTGCGCGTTCGCGCGACCGATCGCGCCGGAAACGTCAGCGCCTTCTTCACGGTCGCGCTGCGAACCATCCTGCCCTTCAGGCTGGTTCGCCGATGAGTCCACGCGGAGCTTGGCGCCGACGGTCGCGGTTCAGGCTGGTTCGCCGATGAAGCTCGCCGCACGCATCCTCGCAAGCCTTCTCACGGGCCTGCTGGCGCTGGCCGGCGCCCCACCGGCGCTCGCGATCGGCCACTGGCACCGGACCGGGAAGCTCCACACCGCGCGCTTCCTGGAGACCGCCACGCTGCTCCGAGACGGTCAGGCGCTCGTCACCGGCGGCTTTCAGTTCAAGATGCTGGCCAGCGCGGAGCTGTTCGATCCACACCGCGGCCGCTGGTCGTACGCGGCTCCGTTCTATTCACCGCGCTTCGCGCACACCGCGACGCTGCTGGATGACGGCTCGCTACTGATCGCGGGGGGCGGGAACCTGACCGCCGATTACTTGACCAGCGCCGAGCGCTACCTGCCCCAGAGCAACAAGTGGGTGCCCGCCAGCGCATTGTCGGTACCGCGAGACAGTCAGACTGCCACGCTGCTGCACGACGGACGGGTGCTTTTCGCCGGAGGCTTTGACAACTTCGGCTCCGGGCTGAGAAGCGCCGAGATCTACGATCCACACGCCAACCGCTTCTCACGCGCGGCCAGCCTCAGGACCGGCCGCTACCACCACACCGCGACCCTGCTGCCCGGTGGCCGCGTGCTCGTGGTCGGCGGCGAGCAGGACCATCATGGCAACATCAGGCTGCTGTCGAGCGCCGAGCTCTACGACCCGGCGCACAACCGCTGGACCTCGGCGGGCAAGCTGCGCCACCCACTTGGGAACCAGACCGCAACCCTGTTGCCTGATGGCAAGGTGCTCGTCGTGGGAGGAGGAGACAGGGCGCCCGGCTTCCTTTCAAACGCCGAGCTGTATGACCCCAAGCGCAATCGCTGGACTCGCGCTGCCCCACTCCCGGCACCGCGCGCGTTCGCAGTCGCGGTGCTGCTGCGAAGCGGACGCGTGCTCGTGGCCGGCGGGATAAACGACCGCGGAGCGCTCAGCGCGGCCGAGCTCTACGAGCCAGGGCGCAACCGCTGGGTGTCCGGGGGCGAGCTGCTGCCGGCGGCCTATCGTGAGTCGGCCGTGCTGCTCGCTGACGGCCGCGTGCTGGTCGCCGGCGGTCAGACCTACAAGGGCGCACCGCTGGCGAACGCTTCTGTGTATACGCCGTGAGCTGTGGGGGCTCGTGGGGACGGTGAGCGCGGTGAGCGCCCAGCGGACACCCCCCAGGGCTCCGGGTCACAATCCCAAGATCACGCGCAGGAACAGGTCCTCGGCGCCGTTGTAGTCGCTGGCCACGAGGTTGTCAGCACCCGAGGAAAATGCGACCACGAGGCCGTTGGCGGAGACGGCTGGGCGCTGCAGTAGCTGGGAGTCGATCTCCGGCCCGCGTGGCCGGCCATCCGGCGCGACATCGAGCGTCAGGGTCTTGTTCGACGGAATCTCGCGGGCGAACACGTTCGCCCCCGGTGCCGGCGCTGGCGCGAGATTGTCGGCGAAGGACTCGAACACCGTGACCTGACCGTCAGCCGAAGTCGACGGCGAGAAGCTGTCGTTGTCGCCCTCCCGGCCCCGCGAGCTCCTGGAGACCAGCGAAGTGCCGCCGGTCACGAGGCTGTGCCGGAAGACGTTCTCGTGACCGCCCGAGGTCCCGGCGGCGAGGTTGGACGCGCCGGAGTCGAACACGATGTAATGGCCGTCGGCACTCAAATCGGAGACCTGGGTGAACGGCGCCGCGATCGATGCGTTCTGCCCATGCCCGCGGCTGGAGACGCTCACGCGCCGCGTGGTGTGCGTGAGCTGGTCGCGGACGAACACATCGGGCACGCGGTTGCGGTCGCGGGGCACCAGGTTGCTCGCGGCCGACGTGAAGCTGATCAGGCGCCCGTCGCCGCTGACGGAGGGGTTATAGGAGGCGCCGGTTCCCTGCCGGCCGTGGCTCGAGATGCTGACGCGCTGCAGCGCACCCGTGGCCAGGTCGGCGACGAAGACGTCCGAGGCGGCGTTGTCATCGCCCGCGACCAGGTTGTCTGAGCTCGAGGTGAAGGCTACGTAGCGGCCGTCGGCGGAGATTGCCGGCGCAGTGGAGTCGCCGTCGGGCTGCTCGCCACCGAACGCACCGCTGAGCAAGCGGACTGGACCACTGCCCGTACGGACGTAGATCTCGCTGAAGCGGGTGTGGATGCCGGCGACGAGGTTGGTCGCCTGGGAGGCGAAGGCAACCACCTGGCCGTTGGCGCTGATCGACGGAGCCGTCGATGCGCCGTTCGCCGGCCGCCCCCCGAGGCCGGCTGACACGAGGCTCACGCGGCCGTCGACGAGATTGAACAGGTAGATGTTGCTCACGCGGCGGTTGCCGACCACCGGACCGAGGTTCGACGCCTGCGAGGCGAACGCCACCAGCAGTCCGTTGTCCCCGATGCTCGGGTCGGCGCTCGCGCCGTTCGGGTCAATGCCGGGCGGCGCGACGCGGAAGGTCCGGACCGTCGCGGCGGGCTTGGCGGGGCCGGCGTGCTTGGCGGGGCCGGCGTGCTTGGCGCCAGTCGCGGCGCCGGACGTACCCGCGAGCGCTCCGGCGAGCAGGACTGCGAACGCGAGACAGGCCAAAAGGCGCCGCGGCACGGTCGTAATCGTGGGAAGGCGGCTAGTGGTCATGGGTGGGCTGGCGATCATGGGAGGGCGGTGACGGTGAGACGGCTGGCGTCATGGGAAGCGCTGGGGCACCGGATCTGGAGCTAGCGCGCTCGCGAGCGCGCCACAGCCCGCGCAGGTGTAGCAGCTTGACCTGGGCCCAGTGCGGCTCGAGGAACGACAGGTAGAGGGTCAGCATCCCGAGGCTGAAGAAGCCGACCCGGATCGACCACGCGATCCCGAGGTGCAGGCAGGCACCCGCCAGCAGCGCCCATGGCCGCAGACGCCTGTTCCAGACGAGGATCGGAACGCTCGCTTCGACCGCGAGCGTGCCATAAGTCAACAGGTTGGACATCATCGCCGAATGGATCAGGAAGCCCGGCAGCGGAAAGCGCGCCAGATCGGAGATCCGCAGCGAGTACCCGACCGCCGTTCCGTTGTTCCAGTCCGTGCCCTGAACCTTGATCCACAGACCTGCGAGGTACAGGATGCTGAGCTGGACCTGCATCAGCTTCAAGGTCCACGGCGCTCGAAGGGGAAACTCCCAGAAGCGCTCGCGCTCGGTGCGCCAGCGGTCGAGCGACAACGACGCGCCAGATGGCGCGAGCACCATGTAGAACGCGATCAGCTTCAGCAGGACGTCGCCGGTATTGAACACGTAGGGATTGCGGCGCTGCAAGGACAGCATCCCTGCAAAGACGAGCAGAGCCGCGAGACGCGTTTGGTAGCCGACGATCAAGCAGAGGCACGCGACCAGCAGCGCGACGAACACGAGCTGGACCGCAAGATTGCTCGGGAAGAGCGCCAGCACACCCCAAGTGCCCGCCCCGCCCGGCTGGGCGGGCAGCAGTCCGCCGCGGCTGAAGAAGGCGTCGAGGTCGCCCGCGAGCGATACCGTCCAGGCCAGCGCGAGCAGCCCGAACGCGATCCGGAGCACCGCCAGGCTCGACGTCGGCTCGGGCTCGAACCAAAAGTGCTCCCACTTCGTGGTCATCGCCGTCCCTGAGCGCTGGTCGGCAGCACCAGCAGCGTGTAGATCACACGCTGCTTGCTCGGGCCGACGCTCGGCGAGGCTCCCGGCGGAGCGAGGACCGCATACCGCTCCAAGAGCGTCACCCGGGTGACGGTGGCGCCGGGGCGAGCCTCCTGGGAGGCCGCCCAAAGCGCGGCCGGTTTCCAGAGCGCCGCAGCGTTGGCGGGGTCGATCAGGTTCTCCTCCCACTTGCGCCACCGGTAGTCGCGGTAGCCGCCGATCAGCGCCCCATCGTGCGGAAAGCGCCAACGCGCCGTCGCGCCGTCGTCGAACTTGACCAGGGCCGAGACATCGATCACGACGCTGCGCGGGTCGGGGGCGAACAGTGCCCAGTTCTGGTCGAGCCCGGTCGCATTGAGGTAGGGCTGTGCAGGGCGCATGAGCTTGGTCCGCAGGTCGGAGCCCGGCAAATTGATGGCCACGATCGTCACGATCGTCACGACGATCAAGGTGCTCAGCACGCCGCGGCCGAGCGCGGACTCCTCGATGCGCCGCTGCAGTCCGATCCGCGCCGACTCACCTTCCACGGGACTGCCCCCGCCCCCATTGCTGCCTGCGCCCCCGCGGCTGGCCCCGCGATTCCTGTGGCCCGCATGGCCCCGCCGGCGAAGTCGGCGCTGGTCGGGCGGCGAACCCACGGTCGCGCTCGTACAGACACTTCCTCCCCGTGCCGGTCATCGCGCCAACCACCGTAGCGTTCACCCAGCCCGGTTGCGCTGCTGACCCACATTTCGTGTCAGGTGATACGATGATTTCGTTTTAGTTCGTCCGTCGCATGAAACGAGGAGGAAATTGTGAGGGGAAGTCGTCTATCTTTGGCGATCGCAACCCAGATCGGGCTCGCCGGTTTGATGGTGATCGCAGTTCCAGGACTCTCGTCCGCAATCGACCTGAACGCGCCTGGCCGGCAGGCCGCGCCGCAGCAAGCCGCGCCACAAACGGCGTCGGCGCCCCACGCCGCGCCAGACTCCTTCTACCAGCCGCCCCTGCACGGCACCAACCCGCACGGGCAAGGGACAGCCGCCACGATCAGCGTCGGGCCCACCGGCACCCGGCCGCTGGCGGCCAACCCCACGACTGGGAACTTCAGCGGCGGAACCAACGACGAGCAGGTGGTTCTCGGCCGTGCTCGCGGAGAGCAGCGCTCTGACGGCACCTACCACGGCCACATCACCGTTCTCGGCCTACTGGGACAGGACATCGTCAGCGTCGACAGCACAACCGGCCAGTCCGTCCAGGGTCCGCTCAACGGAATTCAGACGGGAGTGCTTGACAACCTCTGCAAGTCAACGGGTGGCTTGGTGTGCCTCAGCGCGGTCACGGCCGACTCCGCCACCACAGCGACCGGCTCGACGAACCACTTCCAGGTCGCCAACGCCTCGATCGGCGTATCGAGCGTCGCGGCCACCGCGGTCAAGCTCGGTGCTGTCAGCTCCGACGGCAACATCTCCGTCGTCGGCAACTGCCAGACCTCGCACGGGGCTTCCCAGGTCGCGAACCTCGGCCTCTCCGCGCTGGCCTCCGTGCAGCTCATTACGTCCTCGTCCGATACCAAGACCTGCAACGACGGCACATCGGTAGCGCCGACCGCGAAGTCCCAGGTCATCGGGCTCAACGGGCTGGGCGTAGGCCTACCCGCTGCCGGGTGCGGTCTGGGCACGCCGAATACGGATACCGGCATCGCGATTCTGCTGCCGATCGTCTGCAACGCGGACGACACCAACAACGGCCAGACCACGATCCCGTACAACGTGCGCGAGGCGCTGGTGCTGTTCATCGCCAAGACCGGGGGCTTGCTCGCGACCAATCCGAACACGGCCGTCGCACAGGTGAGCGCAAGTGCGTCGGAGTCGGCCGCCACGGCGCCGCCGATGATGACCACCGGCACGACCACCGGCACGACCACCGGCACGACCACGGGGACGACCACCGGCACGACCACCGGGACGACGGGCAAGCCGACGACGGGCATGCCCACGACGGGCAAGCCGACGACAGGCAAGCCGACGACAGGCAAGCCGACGACAGGCAAGCCGACGACCGGCAAGCCCACCACCGGGACAACGGGCACGACGGGAAGCACCGGCACCACCGGTACGACCGACGAGCCTGAGACGACCGGTACGACCGGGACGACGGGGACGACGGGAAGCACCGGCGACGAGGGTGAGACAACCGGGACGACGGGCACGACCGGCGAGGCCGGCGCGCGGACCGCTGCGGCGAGCCTCCCGTTCACCGGTTATGACGCTGCCGGAGCCGCACTGCTCGGTCTGGTTCTACTCGGAACAGGACTCGGCGGGCGCCACCTGCTGGCAAGGCGCGCGCGCCGCGTCAACTGACCGACATCGCACATTGAGCTCTGTCCGCCTCTCAAACCGCGCCCGCTTCCTAGCGGGCGCGGTTGCGGCGATCCTGGTGGTCGTCGTCGTCGTCGGCTTCACGGCTGGAAACGGAAGCGGAAATGGAAGCCACCGTGCCACAGCGCACCGCCCGCTGCGGATAGTCGTGGCGACGCTGGCGAAATCGTTTTCGAGCCCGGCGCTCGGCGTCAGGGGCCAGGCTCCGCAGGACTGGACAGCGATTCGCGGCCAAGGCTTCGTCCTGCTCCGCAACAGGGATGGGACAGCGACGATCTCGATTCAGTCGCCGGGCAAGTCGACTTCGGCGAGCAACCTCGTCGCATCGACGCTCGCGTCGATCCACACGACATACGCAAAGGTAACCGTCGAGCACGGGCTGAGGGACGCGACCCTCGGAGGATTGCCCGCGAAGAGCCGAACCGTCTACGCCACCAACACCCACAAGGTTCGAATCCGGATCCTAGTCGCGGGCGCGCGCGGCAAGCGATTCAACTACCTCATGGAGGTTTTCACCGCCCTGCGCGCACCCGTGCGCGATGTGGTCGCGACCCAGCAGATCGTGCTTGCGCTGCATCTGGGCGTGTGAGACCCGTTCGGGGCGTCTCACCCGTCTCACGGCCTCCGCGCGCGCCTCTCAACCCGCCAGGCCGCCCCCCGACCGCCTCGACCGCCCAGGCCCCAACCGCCGGCGCCCTCTCAACCCGCGACCGCCTCCTCCCGCTCGGTCTGCTGAGCCGCCTCGGCCAGTGCCCGCTTGTAGTCGCGCGGCATCACCTTGACGAACCGCTCGCGAGCGGTTCGCTCCCAAGAGGCCAGCACATTGCGTCCCACCAGCGAGCCGGTGCGCTGGGCATGCTCTGAGATCAGCGCCCTGACCTCGAGCGCGTCATCATCAGTCAGCTCTTCGAGGTCAACCAGCTCGAGATTGCAGCGGGTCTCGAAGCGGCGGTCGACGTCGTTGACGTATGCCACGCCGCCGCTCATTCCGGCCGCGAAGTTGCGTCCGGTCGGTCCGAGTATCACCACGCGCCCGCCGGTCATGTACTCGCAGCCGTGGTCACCGACGCCCTCCACCACCGCGCGCACGCCGGAGTTGCGAACCGCGAATCGCTCGCCCGCGAGGCCGCGGAAGAATGCTCGGCCGGCGGTCGCGCCGTAGAGGACGGTGTTGCCGACGATCATGTTCTCCTCGGCGCGGAACAGGGCGGACTCCGGCGGACGCACCGACACAATCCCTCCCGACATACCCTTACCGGTGTAGTCATTGGTCTCACCGCGCAGCGAGAAGGTGACCCCCGGCGCCAGCCACGCGGCGAAGCTCTGCCCGGCCGAGCCCGAGAATGAGACCTCGATAGTGCCCTCGGGGAGCCCGTGGACTCCGTGGCGCCGCGCGATTTCCCCGGACAGGATGCCGCCGACCGTGCGGTTGACATTACGCACCGGGATCGGGCCGAGCCGTACCGGCTCGCGCCGGTCGATCGCCGGGGCGCACTCGCGCAGGAGCTCCCAGTCGAGGGCATCGTCCAGCACCGGCACCGGCGGGCGGGTTCTGCGCCTGGGGGCCCCGGACGGCAGCTCCGGCATCGAGAGGACCATCGTCAAGTCCACTCCGCGCGCCTTCCAATGCTCGATTGCGCCGTCGGTCTCCAGCAGGTCGGCGCGACCGATCAGGTCCTCGAAGCGGGCGACCCTGAGCGAGGCCATGATCTCCCGGACCTCCTGCGCGACGAGCATCAAGTAGTTGACCACATGCTCCGGCGTACCCTGAAAGCGCTTGCGCAGCTCAGGGTTCTGCGTCGCGATCCCAACCGGGCACGTGTTCAGGTGACAGACGCGCATCATGATGCAACCCGTCGCGATCAGCGGTGCGGTCGAGAAGCCGAATCCGTCCGCGCCGAGCAGCGCAGCGATCACCACATCGCGCCCCGTCTTCATCTGACCATCGACTTCGACCGTGATGCGCGAGCGCAGATCGTTGAGGAGCAGCGTCTGCTGTGTCTCGGCGAGACCGATCTCCCAGGGAACGCCGGCCGACTGAATCGAAGACTGGGGCGAGGCGCCGGTGCCGCCGTCGTGGCCCGAAATCGTGACATGGTCCGCGTTGGCTTTCACGACGCCGGCGGCGACCGTGCCGACGCCCACCTCGGAGACGAGCTTGACCGACACCGAGGCTTCCGGGTTCGCGCAGCGCAGATCGTAAATGAGTTGCTTGAGATCCTCGATCGAGTAGATGTCGTGGTGCGGAGGGGGTGAAATGAGCCCGACGCCCGCAGTCGAGCTGCGGATCTTCGCGATGTAATCGTCGACCTTGTGGCCGGGCAACTGGCCTCCCTCCCCCGGCTTGGCTCCTTGGGCCATCTTGATCTGGAGCTGATCGGCGTTGACCAGGTAGTGGATCGTGACGCCGAAGCGGCCCGAGGCCACCTGCTTGATTGCCGAGCGCCGGGAGTCGCCGTTGCGGTCGGGCACGTAGCGCGACGGGTCCTCTCCCCCCTCCCCGGTGTTGGATCTGGCACCGATCCGGTTCATTGCGATCGCGAGCGTCTCGTGCGCCTCTCGAGACAGCGCGCCGAGCGACATCGCACCCGTCGTAAACCGCTTCACGATCTCCGTCGCGGGCTCGACCTCCTCGATCGCGATTGGATCGGTGGCGGTGCGCAGCTTCATCAAGCCGCGCAGCGCCGCCTTGCGCGTGGATTCCTCGTTGGCCAGGCGCGCGAACTCCACGTAGGTCTCGCGCGAGTCGCCGTTGACGCCGCGCACGGCGTGCTGGAGCTTTGAGATCGTGTCGGGGTTCCAGATGTGCACCTCCCCCCAGCGGCGCCACTGCAGCACGCCGCCGACCGGCAGCAGGTCACGGTCGGTGCGCGGATAGGCGCGGAAGTGGCGCTCCATCGCCTCGGTCGAGAGCACATCGAGCCCGATTCCGCCGATCCGCGAGGCGGTGCCGGTGAAGTGCTGGTCGATCAGCACCGGCGCCAGCCCCACTGCCTCGAAGATCTGCGCGCCGCAATAGGACTGAATCGTCGAGATCCCCATCTTCGAGATCGTCTTCATCAGGCCCTTTCCGATCGCCTTGACGATTCGCTTCTCCGCCTCCTCCTGCGCGCGCATGCCGCCCGCGAGGCATCCGCTCGCACTGGCGGCCCGCTCGGCATCCTGCCTCGCCTGTTCGGGCCGCCCGCCAGTCATCCGGCTGCCTGCACGCGCGGCGCGCGCGTCATCCGGCTGGTCCTCGGGCAGCAGGGAGCGCTCGGCGAGCTCGTCCAGGGACTCGAACATCAGATAGGGGTTGATCGCCGCGGCACCGTAACCGATCAGCGTCGCCATGTGATGGATGTCCCGCGGCTCGCCGGATTCGATCACGAGGCCGGTCCGCAGACGCGTCCCGCGACGCACGAGGTAATGATGCACCGCTGCCACGGCGAGCAGCGAGGGCATCGCGACCCGCTCCGGTCCCAGGTTGCGGTCCGAGAGGATCAGGATGTTGGCGCCGTTGTTGACATACCGCCCCGCCTCCTCGCAGAGGTCCTGGAGCCGGTGCTCCATCCCGTCTGGTCCCTGCTCGATCGGCCAGGTGATGTCGAGCGTGGCGGCGTCGAAGATCTCGTGCGATACCTGGCGGAGCTTCTCGAGCTGGTGGTTGCGGAGGATCGGCTGATCCATCACCAGTTGGTGGGCCTGGTCTGGTGACTCGGCGAGCAGGTTGACCTCAGCGCCGACACCGGTTTGGAGGCTCATCACGACGTTCTCGCGGATCGGATCGATCGGCGGGTTGGTGACCTGCGCGAACAGTTGCTTGAAGTATGCGAAGAGCGGCGGCTGGCGTGAGGAGAGCACCGCCAGGGCGGCGTCGTTGCCCATGCTCGCGACTGGCTCCTCGCCCTTGGCGGCCATCGGGGCGATGACCATCCGCAGGTCCTCCTGCGAATACCCGAACGCGAGCTGCTTGGAGCGCAGCGGCTCGATCCGCGGCGTGCGTGGCTCACGCTCAGGGAGGTCGTCGATGTGGACGACAGAGCGCTCGTACCACTCGCCGTAGGGCTTGCGCCGGGCCACCCTGCGCTTGACCTCCTCGTCCTCGACGACCCGGCCCTCTTCGAGGTCCACCAGGAACACCTTTCCGGGCGCAAGGCGTCCCTTGCGCTGGATGTGCTCGGGAGCGACGGTCATCACCCCGGCCTCCGATGCGAGCACCACGTAGCCATCGGTGTCTTGGACCCAGCGGCCCGGTCGCAACCCGTTGCGGTCGAGCACCGCTCCGGCGATGGTACCGTCGGTGAACACGACAGCAGCCGGTCCGTCCCACGGCTCCATCAGGCAGGAGTGAAAGTCATAGAAGCCCTTGACGTCCGGATCGAGGTCTGTGCGCGTCCGGTAGGCCTCGGGCACCATCATCATCATCGCGTGGGGGATCGAGCGCCCGCTCAGGACGAGCAGCTCGAGCACATTGTCGAAGATCGCGGAGTCGGAGCCCGCGCCCCCCACCACCGGGATCACCTTCTTGATGTCCTCTCCGAACAGCTCGCTCGCGAGCTGTGACTCTCGCGCGCGCATCCAGTTGACGTTGCCCCGCAGCGTGTTGACCTCGCCGTTGTGCGCGATCATCCGGTAGGGATGCGCGAGCTCCCAGCTCGGGAAGGTGTTGGTGGAGAAGCGCGAATGCACGAGCGCAAGGCGGGACGCCAGGCGAGGGTCGCGCAGATCGGCGAAGTACCGGGAGAGCTGGGGAGCTGTAAGCATTCCCTTGTAGACGATCGTCTTGCTCGAGAAGCTGGGCAGCGCCAGATCGGGACCCGCGGCGCGGGCGATCACGCGGCGAATCACGTAGAGCTTGCGCTCGAATGCCTCCTGGCTCTCGATCCCGGCAGACGCCTCGATCAGCACCTGGCGGATGACAGGCGCCGAGATGCGGGCCGTCTCGCCGATCTGGCGCTCGTCGACCGGGACGTCGCGCCAGCGGATCGTCCGCTGGCCCTCGGCCTGGATCGTCTC